>NZ_JAALLK010000007.1:155103-188859 GCF_011075215.1 Acinetobacter sp. EKM10A
GAACAGAGAACAGAGAACAGAGAACAGAGAACAGAGAACAGAGAACAGAGAACAGAGAACAGAGAACAGAGAACAGAGAACAGAGCTTATATAAATAAGTTCAGATATTGGAGCAATTTGGAATTAAAATTTTATTATAGAAAACAAAAAAATTCCTTCTATCCATAAGATAAGAAGAAATGATTTTAATATATGGGATATTTTAGAAAGCTTGAACGCTTTTAAATATGGTCGGAGCAGTAGGATTCGAACCTACGACCCCCTGGTCCCAAACCAGGTGCACTACCAGGCTGTGCTATGCTCCGAAATTGGGGTGAATGACGGGATTCGAACCCGCGACAACTGGAATCACAATCCAGGGCTCTACCAACTGAGCTACATCCACCATCAAATAAGTTCTACGTACCAAGCTACCAAATGGCGCGCCTGACAGGATTCGAACCTGTGACCATCCGCTTAGAAGGCGGATGCTCTATCCAACTGAGCTACAGGCGCTTAACCGATGATGCTTATCATGCGATACTTCGCCGATCTTAAAATATTCTTTTAAGTGGTCGGAGCAGTAGGATTCGAACCTACGACCCCCTGGTCCCAAACCAGGTGCACTACCAGGCTGTGCTATGCTCCGATCTATCTCAGCTTTTGCTGTATCGCACATCGTGCGGTACGGTGTGCATTCTAGGCGCGACGCCCTCAGACGTCAACACCTATTGTCAAAAAAAGTTAAAAATCCTTATCAAATGTATATTTAACAAGCATTTTGAGGCTTTTTAACGTTTTAATGATGCACTAAAGGCTAACATTCGGTCTAAAGGCATTTTGGCACGTTCAGCAAGTGCTGGGTCAACGTGTATTTCTTGATCACCTTTTTGTAAAACTTCTAAAATTCCATCAAGTTCATTCATGGCCATCCACGGACAGTGTGCACATGAACGACAAGTTGCGCCCTCACCCGCTGTTGGGGCTTCAACCAGAATCTTATCTGGTACGGCTTGCTGCATTTTGTAGAAAATGCCACGGTCCGTTGCCACGATTAAACGTTGGTGTGGCAAAGTTTGTGCAGCTTTAATCAATTGAGATGTACTACCCACTGCATCTGCAATTTCTACCACCGACTCTGGTGACTCAGGATGCACCAATACAGCCGCATCTGGGTACAGTGCTTTCATGTTAGCAATGCCACGTGCACGGAATTCTTCATGCACAATACATGCGCCATCCCAAAGCAACATATCAGCGCCGGTTTTCTTTTGAATATAACGGCCTAAGTGCTGATCTGGTGCCCAAATAATTTTTTCACCCAAGCTGTCTAGATGCTCAACAATTTCAACTGCGCAGCTTGAAGTCACGACCCAATCTGCACGAGCTTTAACAGCAGCCGATGTATTGGCATAAACCACTACGGTGTGATCAGGGTGCTGATCACAAAATGCCGTGAACTCATCGACTGGACAACCTAAGTCAAGTGAACAGGTTGCCTCAAGTGTCGGCATAAGAATCGTTTTTTCAGGAGACAGAATTTTTGCTGTTTCACCCATAAACTTAACGCCAGCCACAACCAGTGTAGAGGCTGCATGATCTCGTCCAAAACGAGCCATTTCTAAAGAGTCAGAAACGCATCCACCTGTTTTTTCGGCAAGTTCTTGTACATCTGGATCGCAATAGTAGTGAGCAACAAGGACAGCATCACGTTTTTTGAGCTCTGCTTCGATCTGTGCAAACTTTTGTTGTTTTGCTTCTTCACTTAGGCGGTTGTCTTTTGGTTCACCTAAACGGTCTAAATGCGCTTGTACAATGTTTTTTGCATCGTTGGCAATTAAAGTCGCATCACTCATAAAACGTCTTCTCTATCCTTCATGCTGGCATACCTGCTCGCATATAACGTTACTGCTTAAACGATTTACTAAATTCAATCATTTAATATCAAAAGATGGGGCTAATAAAAAAGCCTCTTTGTCGAGGCTTGATTATAACTGAATATTTACGAACGGTAATCTGCATTAATCTTGACATAGTCGTAAGATAAGTCACACGTATATACCGTGTCTTTGGCTTGTCCACGGCCTAAGTCAACACGAATGGTAATTTCGGTTTGTGCCATTACACGAGCACCTGCTTCCTCGGTATAGTCCTCGGCTGCGCCACCATCTTTACAGATTTGCACGTCGTCTAACCATACCTGAATTTTAGACACATCTAAGTCTTTCACTCCAGCATAGCCGATTGCAGCTAAAATAC
The DNA here is from genome assembly GCF_011075215.1 of Acinetobacter sp. EKM10A. Taxonomy (NCBI): domain Bacteria; kingdom Pseudomonadati; phylum Pseudomonadota; class Gammaproteobacteria; order Moraxellales; family Moraxellaceae; genus Acinetobacter; species Acinetobacter sp. EKM10A. The sequence goes on from NZ_JAALLK010000007.1 coordinate 157,342, forward strand.
GTCCCCAGTTCGGATCCGATGCAAAAAGTGCAGTTTTAACAAGAGGTGAATGCGCAATGCTATAAGCAATGTCACAACATTCTTGAGTATTTGCACCGCCTTCAACAGCAACAGTAATAAACTTGGTTGCACCTTCTCCATCACGGACAATTAACTGTGCTAAACGGTTCATTACACGAGCAAGTACTTCTAACACTTTAGCGTAGCGTGCATCGCTTTCCGATGTAATTTCAGCACCACCAGCCTGACCAGTTGCCACAAAAATACAAGAGTCATTTGTTGAGGTATCACCATCAATGGTAATACGGTTAAATGAATGCTCAACTGTAGTCTTTAATAGCTTTTGTACTAAATCGCGGTGAATAGGCGCATCTGTTGCCACAAAGCTCAGCATAGTTGCCATGTTTGGACGGATCATCCCAGCGCCTTTACTAATACCAGTCATGGTATAAGTCATACCATCAAGCTCAAATTGTTCAGATGCACCTTTAGGCACTGTGTCTGTTGTCATAATGCCAGATGCCGCATCACTCCATGCAGCGTCTTGTACGCTATTTAATGCAGGCTGTAAGCCAGCGAGTAAACGTTCCATCGGAAGCTGCTCACCAATCACACCTGTAGAAAATGGAAGTACTTCGAAACTGTTAACACCAGCAAGCTCCGCTAACTTTGCACAAGTATCCTGAGCATTTTTCAAACCTGTAGGACCAGTACCAGCATTGGCATTACCTGTATTAATCACTAAATAGCGCGGATTACCTTCGGCAAGATGGGCTTTAGAGACATGAACAGGTGCTGCACAGAATGCATTTTGTGTAAATACACCTGCAACATTTGAACCTTCTGCAAATTCAAAAATGACTAGATCTCGTCGGTTTGGGTAACGTACGTATGCTTCTGTTGAGCCAATTTTTACACCTTTTACCACATGCATTTGTGGCATTGTTACGTCACCGACAGCCATTTTTAAAACATCCAGAGTTTGTTATGAAAAGATTAATATTTCAGAAAATAGCGAGGTTATAAAACACGCTTTATATGAAATATCAGAATTGACAGCTTATTAGAAAAGCCTGAAAAAATCGAGCGCTAAAAATAGCTTATTTTTGCTCTAATCTTAATAAAATATCTTTCTTATCAAGACCACCGGCAAAACCAACCAAAGCGCCGCCCGCACCAATGACTCGGTGACAAGGTGCAATAATTGAAATCGGATTTTTGCCATTTGCAGCACCCACTGCTCGCACTGCTTTTTCATTTCCGATCTGAACAGCAATATCTTTATAACTTCTTGTTTCACCATAAGGAATCGTCAGTAATGCCGCCCATACCTGTTTTTGAAATGGTGTTCCTTCAAAATCTAATGGTAAGGTGAACTCACGGCGTTTACCTTCAAAATATTCTACTAATTGTTGCTCAGTTTTTAATAAAATAGGATGTTCAGTTTGTTCGACCAGCTCTGCCAGTCGAACACGTTTTGGATTTTCATTGTCCCAAAGTACTGCCACCAAAGCATTTTCATTCGCAACCAGTTTTAATTGCCCAACAGGCGAATTGATATACTTATAAGACAGCAACATACTTGATCCTCTTAGGATGGAGACGAAATTTTCATTAGAACCAGTCCAGATACAATCAGTACAGCGGCAATCATTCTCATCGCACCAATAGGCTCATGAAGAAAGAAGATACCAACTAAAAATGATCCAATTGCACCAATGCCTGTCCAAACCGTATAAGCAGTACCAAGGGGTAAAGTTTTCATTGAAATTGAAAGTAGAACTACGCTCAAAATCATAAAAACTACGGTAATAATACTAGGCGTTAAGCGTGTAAAACCTTCAGACATTTTCATAGAATATGCCCAAATCACTTCAAATACACCTGCTAAAATTAAAATAGCCCAAGCCATAACATTCACTAATTTTTATAGTGTCAGGTCGTCCCGACATGATTACCCATTATGGGGGAGGTCGTTCCTCCAGTATGTGAAGACTCAGTTTACTTTAAAATAAAAAATGAAGGCAAACCCGAACTCAAGCTTGCCTCTATCAGAAAATATTATTCATTTTTTAACTGTAAAATTTTTCGTGCACCATTTAGAACGAACAAAACAATAATCAATCCAATAATTAAATCAGGATAACGCGAACCTGTGATTGCAACCAGTATTCCCGCAATAATGACACCTAAGTTTACGATGACATCATTTGCAGAAAATATATAACTCGCCTTCATATGTGCCCCGCTCTCTTTATAGTCACTCATTAAGTAAAGACAACTAATGTTGGCCGCAAGCGCTAATCCCCCAATTAAAATCATTAAAATTGAAACTGGTTCACTGCCATATATAAAACGGCGCAGTACATCAATTAAAACGATTATAGCTAAACCAAACTGAAACCATCCGGAAAGATGTGCAGCCTTTAATTGAGCCTCGAGGTTTTTACCTACCACAAATAATGCAATGCCATAAATTGCAGCATCGGCAAACATATCGAGCGAGTCAGCAATTAACCCTGTGGAGGAGGCAATGATGCCTGCCATTAACTCAATGACAAACATGACCCCATTAATGAGTAACAGCCATTGTAGTACCTGTTTTTGTGCTGCATTAGTTGAGGAACTTGGTCGAACCTTTTTGGGTTTTTCAACAGGCTCATAATGTGGTTGAGTTTGTTGTAATTCGGCTCCTAAACCTAGACGTTGCAGGCACTGCGTAATCTTTTCGTCTTGAGTACTGTGATACACCGCTAAATGGCGGGCGGGCAAATCAAAATAAAGTTCTTGAATATGTTCAGCATAAGAAGCTAAAGCCATTCGTACCATTTGTTCTTCGGCTGCACAATCCATACGGGGGATATGATAATAACTCACCCATTGGGTTTTATTTACCCTAGGTTCACTTGCCACAGAAAAGTCCTGAGCTGCTACATTTGAACACCCACAGCCAGAACAGCTTTTATTTACATTTATTTGATTCTCTTGTTTTTCTAAAGCCATCTTTGCACCATAACTGACACAAAAAACAATGCCATCAGTATAAACCAATGGCATGTCATTAAGCTTACTTTTTGTTCGGCAATTAGAATTTTAGTGTTAACCCAGCTCCATAATACCAACCATGTTCTGAGTCGGTTCCAGTTTGCCAAGCGGTTTGTTTTAAACCTTTTTCATAACCATAACCGAAATCAACAAATGGCATTACCTTTTTATTGATTTCATAACGGGTTTGAAAGCCGGCTTGTAAACTTGACAGGCCTGTTTTACTGGCATAGCGAGATTCATCTTGTAAAACAACATCTGCTTTTAAATAGGGCTTACCAATCAACTTTTGTGTAAAAAGCAAATCTCTTTCTGTCTCTAAGCTTAACTTCCATAACTTATCTTCACTTACATAAAGATAAGCATCGGTTTCAAAAAAGTAAGGTGCCATGCCATGTAAGCCCACTACACCAGCCCAGCGATCTTGCTTTTCATTTTCTCTTTGCAAACGCTCGTAGTTTACACCAGCCTGTACATCCCAATAGTCAGCTACATTTCGACTATAAAGTACTGAACCGCCATAATTAGCATCTTCCGACTCGGCATTTTCAACATGGGCTTTAATGAACAATTTATTTTCATCCGTTCCCACCCAGCTTTCCAATTCAGAAGAAAAACTGCCTTCACCCTCTTCATTTTGGGTCCAGCCAGTATCAATCTTTGTTGCTTGATAAACCTGTCCACCATGTTCGCGTAAATGATCGTGTGTTAAAGGTTCTTGAGCAAAAGCAAATACAGATATACCCGAGAAAGCACCGCAACATATCATTTGAGAAAATAACTTAGTGATGCGCATGACTAGCTCCTTTCTCATTTTCAGATTGAACAGTTGGCTGGGTCTGAGCGGGTTGTTGTCCATCGTTGACTTGAGCAACAATTAATTTATTCATCATTCCAGCACTCATGTGATAGAGCAGATGGCAATGAATCGCCCATTCTCCCAAAGCATCGGCTGTCAATAACGCAGTAACGGTCTTTCCGGGTGGAACAATAATGGTATGTTTATTTGGTAAGTTTTCAGCTTGTTGACCATTTTCCAATTGCATAAACATGCCATGTAAATGCATTGGATGAGCCATCATACTGTCATTCACAAACTTCAAGCGTATGCGTTCACCATATTTAACTTGTAGTGGTGTGGTATCACTAAATTTCTTACCATTAATGGTCCAGATATAACGCTCCATGTTGCCGCCTAAACGAATGACTAACTCACGTTCCGGTACACGGGTATCTGGCTGAGGTGTTAAAGATTGCAAATCGCTATATTGCAGTGCTTTCATACCCGCTGGCGTTGAAGCATTTGCCCAGCCATAAACTGGTTCATCCTTTTTAGGCTTGTTCTCAGATTGAGCAGGCATCTCATGATTCATATTCATCATAGCGTGGTCATGCTCGCTAGATGACATTCCCTGCATATCATGCTTCATTTCAGACATCGCTGACATATCATGCTTCATGTGCATCATGGAATGATCATGCCCGTCAGATGACATATTTTTCATGTCATGATCCATTTTCATCATTGTGTGATCATGATTAGCCTGAGTCGTCTCTTTTTTCATTTCAGGCATGGCCGACATGTCATGTTGCATGTTCATTTGATGGCCAGCATGTTCATTACTTCCACCACCATGACTCATGCCCATATCATCCATGGTCAATAAAGCACGTGGACGTGGTGTTGGCATTTGGACTGGTCCCACAGCCTGCGTATTTTCATTGTGCAAAGTACCGATAGCAAAACCACTACGGTCAATAGACTCTGCTTCAATCTGATAATTTGGCTGTTTAGGTTCCACAATGACATCGTAGGTTTCAGCTGTACCAATACGAAACTCGTCAATTGCAACAGGTTTGACTGGCTGCCCATCTGCACTTACAACTGTCATTTTCAAATTTGGAATTCTGACATCAAAAAATGACATTGCTGATGCATTAATAAATCGCAATCGAACCTTATCACCAGCTTTAAAGTTACCTGTCCAGTTTTGCTGAGGTGTCTTGCCGTTAACTAAGAAGGTATAACCCGTCACATCAGACATATCGGTTTTTAACATCCGCATCTGATTCCACATTGAACGATCTTGCCAAGTTGCTTTTAAGCCTTGTGTTTTAACTTGCTTCAAAACATCAGATACGGTTTCACGGCGGTTTTGATAATACTCAGCAGATTTCTTCAAATTCTTCATAATGCTATCGCTAGAAGAACCATGGAAATCTGAAAGCATCACTACATAATCACGATCAGTTTTTTCATGCGCCGCAACTGGTATTTTGCCTTTTGGGTAAATCACAAGCGGCCCATATAAACCGTCTTGTTCTTGGCCTTTACTATGGGCGTGATACCAATATGTGCCATTTTGTTTCACCTTAAAGCGGTAAACAAAATCTCCATTTGGAGCAATCCCTTTAAAATTATTAAAACCCGGCACACCATCCATTAACCCCGGCAGTAACAACCCATGCCAGTGTAAAGAGGTATCTTGATTCTTTAATTGATTATGGACGTGAATAACAGCCTCATCCCCCTCTTCAAACTCAAGGAGTGGTGCTGTAAATTTTCCATTTACGGTAATTCGTTTAAGGGATTTGCCCGTAACATTGACTTGTTGTTCATTAATATTAAGGTGATATTCCTTAATTGCCGCGAGAGTCCATGGTGAAACCAATAGACCAAATACAGCGACGAGGCTGCTAATCGTTTTATGAGACATTGCTTTAATCCTTTTAACTAAAAAAATAAGTAAGAAAGGATTAAGCTTTTGGTGGACGTAAGATTTCTTGCCAGTATCCGGCTAAATGCTGTGCCTGATAAATACTACTAAATTGAGATGGAATAGGAATAAATGATGATTCAATATCTGGTACAGCTTGCTGTAAAGCCAGATTTACCATCTGACAATGGACCGGGTTACAGTCTTGGCAGTGTTCACCATGTTGGTGAGAAACCTGCCCCATAGATTGATGACACGTTGCCTGCTCATCAGCTTGAATATGCATAGAGTGATGTTTCATTTGCTCACTATGACACGGCATAGTATGAAGATCATGCTGCATAGGTGTCTGAGCAATAGACACACCACTCCACCCAATAACTAAAGTCATCAGGAACACAAACCAAGCATACTTGTGTAAGTGTTGCAGTGTCATCATTTATTGCCTTGAGCAATCTACTTATCTTAGTTGTTTAGCATAACCAAGTTTTAAATTAGATACAATTTTCCATCTTAGATGATTGTTATTAAGGTCATTAAGCAAATGGAGGTTGATGCTGAAGAACCAAATCAATTACCTGTAATGCACCTTCTTGCTCATTATTTGCAGTTGTGTAAGAAGCAACGGCTTTTAAGGCTTCAACTGCATTTTCGACTGCAAACCCATAACCTGCTGCTTTAATCATCTGGATATCATTATTGTTATCACCAATCGCAACGACTTGATCGGGTTGAACCTGCCATTTTTGCAATAATAGCTTCAAACCATGTGCTTTGTGCTGGTCCGGAAGAATCAAATCGATAAAATTAAAGCCACTTGAGACTGGTACCAAAACCTTGTCTTTTACAAAACTTTGCTTCTGAAAATGCTCAAAAATTGTAAAACTTTCATTTTCCTGCGCAGTAAAAGTAATTTTACACACCAAGTCATCTAGTGCATAAAAGTCATCTATAACTGTCAGCTTTTCAAAATAGCGAGCGACTTTAGCATAATCTTCCGCGTTCATACTGCTATGCACATAAGCACTCTGTTTTCCGCAGATCACCATTTTAGAGGTATACACTGGGTCAATCGCATTTAAAATCTCAATGAATTGCTCTTTGCTTAAATGAGCAAAAGCTAACTCTTGCCCCGCATCTACAACATGAGCACCATTTTCGGCAATAAAAGCAATCTCATGATTAATTTCTGGAAAATACGTAACAAGCTTTGCAAGCTGGTTACCACTAGCGACTACAAAACGGATATTATTTTGTTTTAGTTGTTCATACTGTTTTAAAAAACGTGCTTTGTTGTACTGCTTCTTAGAATTAAGAAAAGTCCCATCCATATCTACCGCTAAAATTTTTACTGTCATTAATGATCTAGGTCTCTTACTAAAATCTTATTAAATCAAATTTAGCTTTATTTTTCATGACACTTTTACAGTTTTCTATTCAATATATTTTAAAAAGTTTTACACAAGCCCTCTCGTTTTTTGCACAGGTTATTTTTTAGCAAAGCTTAATAAAAAAACAGATCCAAAAATATCCCGATAGAATAGAAAAAGAACGCCAAGGCGTTCTTTTTTCATACATTTTGCTTAGAGAATAAACGGTTGATCTGATTTTGTTTATTTTACCAACATCTTATCCATATGGTTATCAACACAGTTATCCATACAGTTATAAACAAAGTTATCCACAAGTTTACTCTCAGCTTAATATTCTTTTTTTAAGCGTCTACACTACCGACTTTTGCCAGCTCTGCACGCATTTGATCAATCACAACTTTATAATCTGGTTGACCAAAAATTGCCGAACCAGCAACGAACATATCTGCACCAGCTTCTGCAATTTCACGGATGTTTGCAGGACCAACACCACCGTCTACTTCTAAACGGATATCACGGCCACTTGCATCAATAATTTTACGCGCTTCACGTAATTTTTCTAAAGTCATTGGAATGAACTTTTGTCCACCAAAACCTGGGTTTACACTCATTAATAAAATTTGGTCAACTTTATCAAGAACATAGTCTAGATAATGCAATGGTGTTGCTGGGTTAAAAACTAATCCTGCTTTAGCACCACCAGACTTAATAAGCTGTAATGAACGGTCAATGTGATGAGAAGCTTCTGGGTGAAACGTAATGATATCTGCGCCTGCTTCTAGGAAATCACCAATAATACGGTCAACTGGAGATACCATTAAATGCACATCAACAGGAGCAGTAATTCCATAATTTTTTAAAGCCTTACACACACCTGCACCAAAAGTTAAATTTGGAACATAGTGATTATCCATCACATCAAAATGCACTACATCGGCACCTGCAGCTAACACTTTGTCTACATCTTCGCCTAAACGAGCAAAATCGGCAGATAAAATAGAAGGAGCAATCAAATAAGGCTTGGACATAGGTGGATGACCTGGCTAAAAATTTAAGGAGAGGCTAAAAATTATAACAAAAAAGAACCTACTTGGCCCGCTCTTCCTTGCTTAAATGACAACATTTCAAACTTGCAACGTAACGTTGCTACTATAGAATGCCAAGTGCCAAACGAATTTGTTAAGGTACATTAAACCAATGTGAGGATTGATAATGAAAAGCACAACTCATCTATTAACAAATGATGGAAAACGCATTGCAAAACGTCTAGTTAATCATTGGAAACATAAGTTTGAAGTACAAGAAACTGAACAAGATTTTAAAATCTTAATGCCTACCGCAACCATTACGCTTGCACCAGAAACAGAGCAGTTAAATGTTGCTATTGATAGTCAGTTAGATGACCACAACCACTTGGAAAAAGTTGTCCTTGATCATCTAAACCGCATGGCTCAACAAGAATTTCAGGTGGAATGGCAGCACTAATTATTCGCCAGCGACTTTTTCCAACTGGATTGCATGAAACTGCAAATGCTCATCCATAAAGGTCTGGATAAAATAATAGCCATGATCATAGCCAGCATGTTGTCTTAAAGTTAAAGGCTGTCCTGCCTTTAAACATGCTTGTTTAAATTTTTCAGGGTGAAGTTGTTCATAAAATTGGTCATCTAACCCCTGATCCACCAAAATTTCATTAAATACCGCACCATTTTTTGAGACTAAAGCCGTGGCATCATGAGCCAACCAGCTATCGCGGTCTGTACCTAAATAATGGCTAAATGCTTTTTCACCCCATGCACATTCGGTTGGCGCGCAAATCGGTGCAAATGCAGACACTGACTTAAACTTCTCAGGATATTTAAAAGCTAAAGTTAAGGCGCCATGTCCTCCCATCGAATGCCCAAAGATACCGATCTGTTGAGCATTGACTGGAAAACTTTTTAAAATAAGTGGATATAACTCATCGATTAAATAGCTTTCCATCTGATAATGCTCAGACCAAGGCGCTTGCGTCGCATTAATATAAAAACCTGCGCCTTGACCTAAATCCCAATGGTCACCTACTGCAACTTGTTCACCACGAGGTGAAGTATCAGGTGTAATCAGTATAAGACTAAGCTGGGCTGCCATATGCTGTGCATGTGCCTTAATGGCAAAAGTTTCTTCAGTACATGTTAAACCCGCTAAGTAAAACAAAGTTGAGCAAGGTTTACCTTCTAAAGCAGCAGGTGGCAAATACACCCCAAACTTAGTAGAACCTTTTAATAATTGAGAATCAAACTGATAAATTCGCTGCTCACCTTCAAAGCAGCGGTTTTTTTGCAGGAGTTGCATCGTTTTTAGCCTCTGTTTGTGTCTGAGCAATATTTACGCTACCTGTATTTGGTTGAGGAAAAAGATATTTTTCCAACTGAGGTAGCATAAGTTCCATATTTTTACCAATCATCCATTGTGGCTCTGAAGGTTCTACACCTTGAGCTACTTCCCATTTGGTTACGGTTTGCTTAGCGGCATTAAACGAATCTTTCATAGAAGACTGCTCTCGCATCGCCAAATCAAAGAAAGCTCGTCCAAAATAAGTATAGTCTGCTTCGTTATTACAACCGAACGAAGTTTTATCCGCAGCAGATGCCGTAATAATTAAAGTATCAGGTGACTGTAACGCCGGAATAAAACTTCCTGAGTAACAAGCAGAAATGACAATCACACGCCAACGTATCCCCGCTTTATCGAGCGTTTCACGTAACCATTTCGGATCGACTTGCCCCAAATCTAGAGGTGCATTTTCAATTTCAAAATGGTTTTGCTCACCGTGCGATGTCATATATAAAAATAACACATCACTATCACGGTTCATTTGCTGGCCCATACGGCGTAAGGCCAACTCTATACTGGTTTTAGATGCAATCGGGATTTCGGTTCGGGTATCCGGATTATTGACCAGCATCATTGAACGCCCGACTGTACCAAAACGCGTATCAAATTGTTCTTTAATACGAACCACTTCCGATTTAAAAACGTCTTGATAACTATCGCCTGCAACACCCAAGAAATACCAATGACTTTTAGCTAACTCACCATATTGAACTTGCTCTAAAGCATCATGAAGTAATTTACTTTGTGCATAAAAAGCATCTTCGGCAAAAGTAGGTGGAGAATCTTCCACTTTCCAAATAGGCTGATCTTTTACTGAAAGTTGCCAAACCACCATGGTCGCAATGGTCGCAACCATAACCAATGCCCGCTCCCACCAAGGCCACTTAAGCTCACGTGAGAACACCCAAATGACCGCCAAACTTTGCCACACAAAAAGTGCTACAAACAAACCAGGTAAAATACCGTTATAAATAGCATCCGGAATAAAGTTTAGATAACCATTAGATCCCAAATATTGAATTAAACACTGTATTAATAAAATATTGGTATCTAAAACCAACCACAATAAGGCTGGAACCAACATTAAACGCGGCTGATTAATACGCTGTGATAAGAAAATACCAACAATAAGCGCAATAAAAGGCCAAAGTGCGTATCCAATTAGACCTTGTGAGTTGAAGTCGCCAATTTGACCGGCAACAAGCCAACTATAAAGTGAGTTGGTACACCCACCTAATATTCCCCAAACAATGAGCTGAAGAATAGAGGGATGTACGATCTGTAAGGAACGTCTTGACCCCAAAAATAACCACATTCCGGCAAGCTGGTTACTTTTAAAATCATGCCAAAAGTTAATGGAAGGTTTGAGATCAATCATAAAAAGGTTTCAAAAATTTCGTTTTTGTCAGGCACCATAAGTGTATGCCTGCTAAGAATTTTAGCAATCATGCTTTTGAACTATATCACATATATTTGTGCATTATTCAAGCAATAAAACTTAACCTTACATAAGCTTACTGAAAGTAAGCATCAAAACGACAAGCATCCCCCTGCCACTGATGGGCTGGCTCTTGATTTGCTAAAAAAATAGCATGTCGTGGACGTTTTACAATCACTCGCTTTGCAACTTTTTTGGCTAGCTCCAGCAAATGATCACCCAAATCCATTTCTCCATCTTCGGGTAAAAGTAAATGCAAAAGCTGCATCTGCTTTTTGACTTGGGCTTGTTTTTTAATTGCTTGTTGATTTTGATCGCGCTGTGGGAACATCGGGTCAAGGTAGACCACATCAACTGTTTTTTCTTCTTGATCTAATTGCTGTAAATAGCTTGCAGAGTCAGCGAAGATCAGTTGAATACGACCCATAAATTGGCTTAAAAATGGATCATGCTGTGCCTGAGCTTTTGAATCTTCAAGTAAAGTAAATAAAATCGGATGACGCTCAACAAGCTGAATTTGGGCTCCTAGATAAGCCATAAGTAAGCTGTCATGACCTAAGCCCGCTGTAGCATCGACCAGTACTGGCTTTTCACCTAACTGACAAGCACGAGCAATCATTTCCGATTTAAGACTTGCTCGTTTTAAACGAGAAATTTCAGCTTTCCAGTCAGGCTGCATTTTCATGCCATTAGCAGATAACCAAAGTCCGTTTTCATCTACACAAAGAGCCAAGTCAGGATTTAAACGTATAAAACGGGCATTAAGTTTTTCAATAGGCTGTAAATCGACAGTCACGCCTCTAGAATAAAGCACAGCTTGGTAGTGCTGTGCTTGTTCTTGAAAATCTACTTCAAAATATATATGCATGCGCAGTGCCTTTAATTTGCTTTGCCCTGATCCGCAATTTTTTTCCATGCATCATCACGCAAGTAAACCGGTAAAGCATGTTCAGCATCAACCCACTGCTTTTGCGCTGCATACACACGTGCAATCGAAGCAATGTCTTGTGCAGTGGCAGTGATTGTTTGATGTTCTGCATCAGTTTGAAGAAGCTTAGCACCCGAACCGATTAAGCAATGCTTTGCATAAGCAGCCGCTTGCTCGTAGTTCATTAATTTTTCTTCATCTATACACTGCATGATGCCTTGCTCATCTAGAACAAAACTTGCAATGTAAACTTCATTCATACGTGCATCGAGTACCGCAGTCACCTGCTCTAAACCTTCAAGTCGGTAAGCCGCTTGTGCTAAAGCCTGTAAGGTAGAAACTGGAATTACTGGTAAATCTTGTGACCAAGCTAAAGCCTGAGCAACAGCAGCATTAATTCGAACACCACTAAAAGAACCGGGCCCTCGACTAAAGGCAATTGCATCTAAACCAGCTACGTCAAGTCCAGTTTGTTGTAACCCTTGCTCAATCATTGGCAAAATGGTCTGGGTTTGTGCTTTCGCTCGCGTATCGAGTTGGAAAAAGAGTTCTTGGGTTTCATCGATTAATGAAATGGAACATTGCTCGTTTGCAGTTTCCAACGCCAGCAGTTTCATGCACAACCTTAGTATTCAATCAGATTAAAAACGGAAGTTATGATACCCCACTCGGCTCTGATAGGCGAGTTGTTCCTATCTAAATAAAAATGCCAAGCTGGTGCTTGGCATAGAAAATATCTCGCTAAAATTTTAAAAGTGGAATTCTTTCAAATCGGTATAGCTTTTAAAGTGTTCAGCATAATGTAGTGCGCTTAAGCGTATTTTTGCTGCGCCTTCTTCATCTAAAGTTTTTACAATTTTTCCAGGTGAGCCCATTACCACTGAGTTATCTGGAATCACTTTACCTTCCGGTATTAAAGCATTAGCACCAATAATACAGTTCTTACCAATCACAGCTCGATTTAAAATGACAGCATTCATACCGATCAAACTGTTATCGCCAATTGTACAACCATGCAACATGACTTTATGTCCAACGGTGACATATTCGCCAATATTTAGCTCAAGGCCCGCATCAGTATGTAATACCGAATTTTCTTGAATATTAGAAAAATTACCAATCCGAACGACACAATTATCGGCACGCACTACAGCACCAAACCAAATACTGACCTGACGGCCTAGTTCTACTTGTCCAATAAGCGTTGCAGTTGGAGCAACCCAGCCATCCCATGGCTCATGTAAGGCTTTTGGATGCTGTCCTTGATAGCTATACATCATAATTTATCAGTCCTGATCTTTATTTTTTATGAGAAAATTTTGGCATTCCAAACGTTGGTGCATTCAGTAGAAATGGCCATTCTTTTTGGTAGCCTAAACCATATTTAAATAAGGCAATTAACATTCGCGCTGTGAGACCCCAAATAATTTCATTATCAATCTGCAAGCTTGGGAAGTATAAAGATTGATGAGCATATCGCACTTCATATGGCGTCGGACGCGTCTCTATAAGTTGCTGTAAAGGCACAAAGAAAATTCGATCAATTTCAGTGGGCTGAGGAATTAAAGTTACCTCAGGAGGAATAAGCCCAACAATCGGTTTTACAGACAAGCCACTTCTTGCACGTTGCATCGGCAAATCGCCTAACAACTGCACATCAAACGGATTTAAAGCCGTCTCTTCTTGAGCTTCTCTTAGCGCTACAACAATATTACTAGTATCACTAGGGTCACGCTTGCCACCAGGAAAAGAAACTTCCCCCGCATGGTTGTTCATATGTATTGAACGGCGTGTAAGCAGTACCTTAGGATTATTTTCATTCGTAATCGCAATAAGTACCGCAGCTTGTGCTTCTTGTATGCGGGTGGAAAAGCGCAATCTTTGCTGTAACTTTTGTGTTAGCAAGTGCTCTTCCATACCATTCACCTATTATTCTGTCTCTCTTTGCATCATATCTGAAAATCAAACTTAGGGAATAGAGTTGATGCGTAAGTCTAAAAATTCAGTTATGCTGAGGCATCTCTATACTCAATGATAATTATGAGTTTCTGTGTAGCGTGTGGGCATAAAACCGAACAAAAAATTCCTTTAGGTGATCATAAAGTACGCCGTGTTTGTACTCATTGTGGAAATATTCACTATGAAAACCCCAAAGTAATCTGCGGTGCCTTAGCGTTATGGGAAGACAAAGTATTACTTTGTCGTCGCGCGATTGAACCTCGTTATGGCTTATGGACTTTGCCTGCTGGTTATATGGAATTGTTCGAAACTATGGAACAAGGTGCGGCGCGTGAAACTCGTGAAGAGGCAGAAGCCGAGATTGAAATAGAACAACTTTATTGCATGTATAATATTCCCCGTATTGGGCAAATTTATGTGTTGTTCAAAGCACAGCTTAAAGATGGCCTTTTCGGTGCTGGCGAAGAAAGTATCGAATGTCGACTGTTTGAAGAACATGAAATCCCATGGGGTGAACTTGCCTTTCCTAGTGTTGAACACACATTAAGACATTATTTTGAAGACCGTAAACAACAAGTTTTTCCAACACATCTAGAGACGTTAGGAACTCGTTTAGACCATACAGGCTAATCAATTAGATAATAAAAAAGACCGCTTTTGCGGTCTTTTTTAAACTCTTATTTTGTCTTAATTTGATAACAATCAGCGGTTCTAAGGGTTACTGTTCCAGCCATACGCTGTCCCAGTGCTTTTTCAGCTTCAGTTGGTGCAGGTGAGACATTTTCAATATTGTTATAAACTTGTTGATAAAAGGCATATGGATTCAACCAATTAACTGTCTTATTATCATAAGTCGTAAGATTTGCACCACTTGCCTGACCTTGTAATAGATTGGCAACGTTAATTTTTGCCCCACTTACTGTTAAAGATTGGCTACCTGTTTCTTTAATTGCTTGTATGACATTTGAGTTAAGGCCTACCACAATCCCATTCAGATTCCCTAATTGAGGCTCAGCAAGAATCATTCTTACAGTAACGGATTTATCATTTGTGGAAGATTCTGTTCCTCCAGTTGTTCCTATACGATACTGTTGAACCCCATTGTTATCGATCATAGTATTATCAGAAACAACACCACATTGCCCAGACATATCGGTCGCCGTTGCATTAGGTTTGATATCAGTCCGAATATCCCCATATTCATCAACCACAATACCTAAATCAATTGGTGCAATACCAGCCGTATTGAACTGAAATCTTAATGTTGCATATAAAGGGAAAATATATGTTTGGCCTGTTGCTACATTTTTAGAAGTCTTAAAAATATCTTTTAAGAGGAAACTAGCAGGGCTGACCTTATAAATATCCATAGAGCCATTATAATTTTGGGTACCTACGGACTGTCTCCATAATGCATAATGTTGTGGGTTCGGAGTTTCAGTATTGGTTAAAGCTAAATACGAACTATCATGTCCGGCAATAAGTGAATCATTTAATAATTTACCTTGGTAAATTACTAAATCTTCATTTGTATTATTAGAAGTTTTCAAACGGAACGGCTGAGTTGATCTAATTTCTGTTTTTATTGGGTCAAGCCAAGTAGTCTGTGCATTGGCAATCATTTGAGTTGGCTTAGCTTTTGTCAATACCTCCAACACGGCTCCAATTGCTAGCTGGCTTGAGGTAGTGCTAGTCCCTTTCCATTGTAACCCATAACCAAATGTATAACCTTGACGGTCAGATAGCAAAAATAAGTTGCCAAATACATGTTGGGTATTCGCACTATTTTTTGAGCAATCTTTTAAATTCGTTAAATTACATCCATAAAAGTTTTCAGCAACTAAATTAGGTTTTGCCAAAGTAATATAATCTGATTGATATAATCCAACCAAACTTAAGTTTGCTAACTGGGTTATAAGGTCGAAAGCCTGCTCATCTGAAATCTGGCTTACATCTAACCATGGTTTTAACAAATTGACATAGGCACCATTTTT
The DNA here is from genome assembly GCF_011075215.1 of Acinetobacter sp. EKM10A. Classification (NCBI taxonomy): domain Bacteria; kingdom Pseudomonadati; phylum Pseudomonadota; class Gammaproteobacteria; order Moraxellales; family Moraxellaceae; genus Acinetobacter; species Acinetobacter sp. EKM10A. The sequence goes on from NZ_JAALLK010000007.1 coordinate 173,172, forward strand.
CCATTCTGTTGCCGTGATATTTTGCAGTACAACATTTAATGTATTTTTCTTATCTTCAGTAAATTGCGTTGGTTGTAAATCACCAACTACATGATCTCCTCTTTCCAAGCCAATGCTTTGGAAAACTTTTACTAATGCCATTGCTACGCGAATAGTAGGGTCACTAGGACTAAGCGATGTTGGAGTCTGCCCTGTTAATCCTATTGCCATATCTATGACTTTTAGACGAGGTGGCACAGTCATTTGAATTTTTGAGACTGAATCTAACTTAACTGAACCTAATTCTACTTTTCTTGGATTCTTAGCACCTTGCAAATAGAAGGTCGCTGTATCACCAACTTTACAAGAACCTATGACAATATTTCCTGAAGCTTTAGTAATAAAACTTTGGCTGCCAGTACTACTACAGGTAAAATTAAGACCAGCAATCGGGTAATCTAAAAAAAATTGTAGACAATCGCTATTCGTTACAGAACAGCTTCCACTAGAACTAGCTCCTCCTGATCCATTAGAAGGATTCTCATTAATTGTCGAACTTCCTCCACCACAACCATTTAACATCAATGCAATTGTGGTAAGAGCAAAAGGCCATAAAATTTTTTTATTCATTTAGCTACCCTACTTATTTTTAACGCAATACCGAAATTTGAATTTGTCCCTGATTTGTTAACTCTTTTTCTGTAACATCCACAGCAGAAGATAAAGGCGTCATCATAATATAATGTGCTGAAGGCGGTACTTTTAAAACTCCTTGAATCGATGCATGTTGTAACATAGTCGAAGGATAAGATTTACTTTTAAACCCGCTCACTCCTTCCAGAATACAGCCTTTATCATCCAAAAATACAACGAGTGGCCAATAATATAGAGGCTTCTCATTACTAGAAGCAAAAGACATAACTTTTAAATGCTGAACAGAAGGATTTAACTGTACCAACTCATATTCAAATTTTTCTTTCAATGGCTTCCGTGGCCATAAGTTTACTTCCTTATTTGTGCTAAGCGTTTTAATTGATTTTTTATAATCTTTAATAAAGCACTTATCTTGTTCAAAAGCCGCTTCTAGCTCTTGTGAAGACAAACGCATATACGTCGGCGCTAAAACAACAGTAGAGTCTTGGTCTTGAGTTTGTCGATTGAAAAGCTGATCTAAAGTTGATCGACTTACCCCCTTTTTCCGCTCTACTGATTCAGTGCGCCCCAAACCATCAGGCATAAGGTAAAACCGCTTCTTACCTTCAATGTTAAATTCTTGATCTTCAAGATATTCATTATTTACATACTCTACGCCATCAATAGTTGTAAATTTAGATTTATCGAGTGAAGAATCGGAGGATGGTGCAGCTTGAGATGTACTCTTTATTGGTGGAGGAACGAGAACTAACTTTTTTTGCCATTCATTATTAGATACTGAAGGGGCATTTCCGCTCTCAATAATTTTATTTTTTTCTGTGGATGTTTTTAAATCATCACTGACTACTGAAACAGTTTTTGTATTTTTCTGAGTTTTTTGCGGTGCAGTCGGTGCAGTCGGTGCAGTCGGTGCAGTCGGTGCAGTCGGTGCAGTCGGTGCAGTCGGTGCAGTCGGTGCAGTATTTAATTTTTCTTGGACATGTTGTTCCAGTTTTTTCGGTAAATTTTTAGTTTGTTCTTTTTCTTTAGATGTTTTTTGTACAACATCTACTATAGGTTGATTCTGCTGAGTTTGTGGTTTTCTTTCCTCTATTTTAGGGATAGGTTGTTTTTTCTGATCAATTCTTTTACTTGGTACAATCATAGGCCGCCCATCTGGCCCAATAATTGTATAAAAACCGTCTGCATAAGATACAGAAATACTTGCTATCGCAACGCATAAAGTTGTGATAGCAAATTTAGGGCTAAACATCCATTTATATAGTCTTACCATTTCGTTCTATAGCTCAAACCAAGTACTGTAACTTTGGTATTAGTTTTCACATCCAAACCAGCGTATGGGTTTAATAAGATATTATCGACACCACATTTATTCGATAATGTACTCGTACAAGCTGGAATATTGTCACGACTACGTAGGAAACCGACTGAAAGATCTAGATCTGTATCCGCATCAAAACGATAACCCACGCCGAGACCAAATAATTGCGCATTATTAATTGGAACCATGGTATTACGTTTATCATCAGGAATAGCACTAGCACGCGGTTCATAACCTGCACGTAATTTTAAACGATCTGTTGCGGAATACTCTAAACCGATACCCCAACTCCATGGGGAAGTAAACTTCAATGGTAATGCCAAGGAGTTATCAGTCACATTATTAGATAGTAATTTTGCAACTTTAAGTAATGAAATCTGGCGATCAAATTCAAATTTAAATTTATCCCATGCTGAATAGTCAGTCCATCCAACATCTAAGTTCAATTGTAAATCTGGCAATATCTTATATTTAATACCCGCCTGAAAATGGGCTGGATATTCTAAATCCATTGCTACTAAGCCTGACTCAATATCAGGAACATAACCTGGCAACCCAAGAATTCTAGCTAAAATTTGACCCGTAGCAGATGAGTTAAGTCCTGACACAAGTTGCTGAGGCGCTTTGGCATTATCAATCATATATTTGCCTTTTAAACGCATCTTGGCAGAGCTCTGGTATACCATACCAAACCCAAAATTATCTGTTGGTTCCCAAAGCAATCCTAAGTTGTAACTTGGGCTTAAAGATTGTTCTAATGAAACCTGTAGTGCTCCCATCTTACCAAATGGATTCATACCTTCTTGTGTGTTACAAATCCCAAATAATAGTAAGTCGGTGATCATGTCACTATTATTTTTAAAAGGTTTACAAACCACCTCATCAACCATACGTAATACCCCTATCATCTCATTAGGGAAACGTAAGTCGGTTTTTAATGCAAGGGCGTTATATGACATCCCTACAGAAGCGCCAATCGATAAATGATCATTTACCTGATAACCAAAAGATGGTGATAAATAGGTGATCCGCTCAACAGCAACTTGCTGACCCATGTAGTTACCAGGGTTTCCATTTTCAGCTCCAAATCCTGCAACCAACGGTGCATACACGGCTGTTGCATAGGTTACTTTTGAGCCTGGTGGTTTATAGGCAATTCCTGCTGTAGGGGCAACTAGTGGATAACCTGCTCCGAGATCTACCATTTTTTTAAGAATAGGTACATACAGGCTCGCGTACTCCACATCACCGTGAACAGAGTCTTTAAAATCTGTACAAATATTGGCTGAAACTTCTGGACCATCATTACAAACAATCGGGTCATCTGAATAACCAAAAACGTTATATCCAGGCGGTGCTGAGAATTCTCTTTGAATATCAAAGTTTGCAAGAATCCCCTGTACATCTGTTTGCAACCCATCAATTTTTGCTAAAGCTGCAGGGTTAAAATGAACTGCACTAATACCAGGAGGGTCTGCAGTTACTGCATTCCCCATGGATAACGAGCGAATATCAACAGCTAGGTTTTGTCCTAATTGAGCATTGGCAAAGCTAGAAAAACCGGAGATAACAATTGCCGCCGTTAAAGGACATAATTTAGGATATTTCACCTGCATATCTCCTTATTTTTGTTTTTTATTAAAACCTAAAATATCTAACGGGAATGACAAGCCAAGTGAAATATCTGGCGCATCTTCAGTTAAACCAATTCCAACCGTACCATTAACAATAGTCTCAGGAGAAACTCGAACACCTAAAGCAAAAGACAACATTGCGCTACTTTGATCAGGTGATTTATAGCTTTCCCCATTTTCAAACTGGAATTCGGCATCCATATTGAAGCTTTGCTGATACGACATGGTTAAAGACACATCATAGTTAAATGAATATGCAAAACCGAAAGAAAAACCACCGCTAATCCCTGGATCAAAACTTTTTAGAATACGAGGACCGGTTTCATCATCACCTCCCCCTCTGTTTTGATTTAAACCAGTTTCCTTAAATCCGTAATTTGCCGAGGCTGATGCAAATAAAACAACTGGGTCAATATACTTACGGGTACTGGCGCCGACACCTACAGAATAATATCCTTTACCTGTTGAAAGCTCATCTAAACCAATTTCATACGGACTATCACCAGTCTTCGTTGATAGGCTACCAAAAAGAACGAGTGGTAAACGGCCTTGTTTTAAAGGAAAAGGTTCCCAACGCGCCCCTAATGAAATATCGCCCAATCCTGCGGTTGTTGTATCCCGAATAATTTCAGACTTCGCAACAAAAGGTAAAGTTGCTGATAAAGTTAAGTTATCTAGTACCCCGTACTGGACTGTGAAGCTATTAGTCAAAGTATGGTTTGCATCTTCTTCAACCCGTAATCTGTTTAAACGGGTAGAACTACTATCTAATGCCAAATCAATTCTTGTATCACGATAATAGGTATAATCGAGATCATAATAAGAGGAAATTACCCCCTTCTTAATTAAAGAATATTGACGTTCATTTGAAGTAAATACTTCTTGTAGATTTGTCTCTTGACTTGCATCACCTTCTTTCTTCTGCAGGGCGCTAGCAGCTTGATTTGCCCCGCTATTATTTTCAGGTACATTCGTAGATGATGTCTCAGAAGCTTGTGTTCCCGCATCTGTACTAACAGAAGAAGAATTTGTCGCTTCAGTAGCTAGAGAATTTACCTCAACTCCTGCCTCTGTGCTCTGATTTGATGATTCTACCTGTGTTTGTTGTACCTGATCCTCAGCATAGATTGTCCCTGTAATGGCACTCATACTTAAGGCCAAAACACTCATTTTAATCCATCGATTATCCATATTTCTTCCCACCCAATTTATTTATTTTATTAAATTAAAATCTGACTATTTACGCTTGTAATAAAGACGCATATAAGTATCTATCGGCTGATTATAAGTTGAGGAATGAGTATCAGTATCCAAAACTCGCCGCATCGTAGAAGCCTTATTTGCTAAACGGTCATATTTATATGTGGGATATTGCACATCAACAAAAGCATATCTATTGACTGTTGCATCCTCTACATGACGCATATCCGAATCTTTTAATGCTAATAAGTCTTTACGCTGAGATTCAGGAACTGAAATTACAAATAACGTATTATTATCCCAAATTTCCTTAAAACGATTTTCGTCAAAACTGATATTCCCTAAAGCTGGATCAGCTACATATACTCGTCCATCTTTATAAGCTTTATATACGACAAAATGTTTAAAACCAGCATATGAAATCGGAACAATTGCAGGTTGACCGAGTTTAACTAAATCAGAAAACTCCCCTCGGTAACCACCACTCTCTAAGCCAATTGCTGTGACAAAGCGTTTCATATCAAGTAGCGAAAAGCTTCGGCGTTCAATAATACGTTGATACTCACCGTACTGTAGCAAACCACTCATTGTTTGCTGTTCCGTTAAACTCGTACCAACATAACCATTTAATAAAGTCGTAAGGGCAGCAGACCCACAACTATAATCGTAGGCTTGTCGAACAATTCCACGAAACTGGTCTTCAACAGCTGGTTTTATAGTAACTGGTTCAATATGATTTCGATGAAATGATAAATTACGTGAATCGGCAGTCTCTGTATAATAAACAGTTCCCGGCGGTTTTTTTTCTATTTCGAAGGCTTCTGTTGCAAAGTAATATATCAATGCTGAGCCTAAAGCAATCTCTAACATAAGCACTTGGTCTAAATGGTAGCCTAACTGGCCTTATTCATTTTATTCTTAGAGCAATAGCTCTACATCCCTGTGTGTTGAAGATACCTTTTTTTTATGTAAAAAACAGCTTTTTTTTAATCTTTTTGATGAATGTATAGTTTTACTATAGATAGAATGATAATTACCCCTCATTTTTCTATAAATAATTTAAATATATTTAAAACTTATATAATAATTTTTATTATAACCATATGAAGAAGCTTTTTATTTTTATAAAAAAAGCGCGTATAAAACGCGCTTTTTTATATTTAAATTAATGGCCCGCGATTGTAATCGTAGAGGTACCTACATTTAAACCTTGAATTTCTACATCACCAATCGAAGCAGCAGTGTTAGAACCTAAATGTACTCCTTGTACATAAACATTCATACCTTGAGCACTATTATTTTGAATTTTTAAACCGGTTGGAACAACTGAAATATTAGCATTAACATCTAAATTCCCAGTTGTATTGCCTGCACCACGAACCATAACCTTATCAAGGAAGATTTGACCACCACCTGCAGCATCATTAATACCAAAGTTAGATAGTGTTAAGCCCCCTTGCAAACTTGAATTTACTTTGATCATTGCACCTTGTGGTGTCGAACCTAACTGAACATTAGCTGAAATTGCACCTAAAGATAAATCTAAACCAGAAATAATTTCAGTTGGAGCTGCTTCTGTAATACCACGAACAGCAGTTGTCTCATTTAAAGTATTAGAAGAACCTACGCCAATTGAGCCAACTTTTACATTAACTGCACCAACATTTGCAGCTACATTTAAAAATGCGCCATTAGTACCTGATGCACCAACACTATCAATTTTAAGATCTAATAAATTAGTAGTTGGATCAACTTGTGTAAGAGTTATTGCTTTACCACCAGTTGCAGTTGTACCCGTAATTGTAATTGCACCAGCAGTTGCTGCTGCACCTGTAATACCAGTAGCCGGATCCAAGCCATCATTGTCATGAATAAATAATTTGTCGATAGAAATACCACCTGAACCTAGAGCGATACCAATATTAATACCATCTTGACCTGTAGCAGCACTAAGCGCAGCATCATCCATTGATTGCATCGCCATTGCATTTGCACTGATAGCTAAAGAAGAAACTAAAGCAAGTTTAGTGAACATTTTCATTGAGCACTCTCCCAAGAGCATTTATTTTTTGACTTTAACCACTCTCACTGTCTCAAGTTGCATTTTTCTTTTATGGCAACCGAAACTTCCAATCCTTGAGTAGTTTTGCTTAGCAATTACTAAATTACAGCTACGTTAATTTTTGTTCAACTAGTGTAATGCATTTTTTGCCAATTACCCGACAAACGGTACGGCATCAAACTGACTAAAAAGATTTATTACTATTCTGAAATCTGAAGGATAATTCGGTTATTTTTTCCACGAAATGTTAGGGTCTTTTCACTCAACTGCCTGTTGAACTCTAACTTGTAGTAAACTATGCCACCTCTTCCAAACTCTCACATGTTTAAAATGTCTCATTTAAAGAAAAAAATCTCTTTAGAAAGCTATTACTCTGCTGCCGATATTTTAAATAAATTAGAAGAGTTAACTGGACTTGTATATCTTCAAGATGATAACAATCCTGTTATTGGTTTTTTACCAAAAAATTATTTAATCACTCAAAATAACCAAAAATTTTTATTTACTAAAACTGATTTAAACAAATATAAGTTTTCATCTTATATAGAAAATCTTTTAGATTTTACACAATTCCAATCTCAAGAAATAGAAAATAGCAATAGAGAAAAAATAAGTTTTAAGGGGGGGTATATTGGTTTTATTAGCTATGACTTTTCTGCACATCAATTTATAAATAATCAATCACATAAACAACCGTCTTTATTTATAGGTTCCTATTATTCTTTTATTAAAAAAATAAATAATGAATGGTATTTTTTTAGCGATGAAAATAATGCTTTTGAAATTTTTAACTATCTTTCAGCTCTACTCAATAAACCTTCTAGCAAACTACAAAAAAACAATTTTAAACTAGAACAAAATATTTATCCTCGCTGGTCTAAGAATACATACTTAACTGTTTTTCACAAAATACAAGAATATATTAAGGCAGGAGATTGTTATCAAATTAACCTTACTCAAGAATTCAAAGCGAATTTTACTGGTTCATTATTAAATAAAGCAGATGAGCTATGGAATTTAACCAATGCACCATATTCTGGTTATTTAAAATTAACAGAATTTGAGTTGTTAAGTTGCTCTCCTGAATTATTTATTGAATTTAATGTAGATAAGCAAATTAAAACCAGACCCATTAAAGGTACAATGCCTCGTTATGAGAATAAAGAGCAGGATTTACTTTCAAAACAAACTTTAAAAAATTCTAAAAAAGATCAAGCAGAAAATGTGATGATCGTTGATCTATTACGTAATGATTTGAGCATTTATGCCAATACAGGTTCGGTAAAAACAACAAAACTATTCGAAATTGAGAGCTTCAATCAAGTTCATCATATGGTGAGTGAGATTACGGCTACACTTAAAAATGATATTAATCCTATGCAGATGTTACTCACTGCTTTACCAGGAGGTTCAATTACAGGAGCTCCTAAAATTCGGGCAATGCAAATTATTGAAGAGTTAGAAGGTGCGCCAAGAGGAGCATATTGTGGGACTTTGGGATATTTTAATTTTGATGGTACTGGGCGCTGGAATATTCTGATTCGTAGTTTTCAACAATATCAAAACCAGCTCTCTATTTGGGCAGGCGGCGGTATTACTATTGCTTCAGAGGCTGAGGCTGAATATCAGGAAAGCCTTGATAAAATCTCTGCTATGCTGAACTTGATGAACAGCACAGCAGAATAAGTATTAAAGAATATCTTGCTTCAAAGTTTGAACTAAACGCGCGTTTTGCTCATCAGTTCCAACCGTGATACGTAAAAACTGATTAATGCGAGGCTTATTGAAGTAACGAACAATAATGCCCTGCTCACGTAATTTTTGTGCAAGTTGCCCAGCATCATGCTGTGAATGCGTAGCAAAAATAAAATTCGCTTTCGATGGCAAAACGTTAAAACCAAGTTCAGTTAAATCACGAACAAGTTTCTCTCGACTTGTTATAACTTTTTGGCACTGCTCTTCAAAATAAGCCTGGTCTTCAAAAGAAGCTACCGCTGCTGCAATAGCAAAGCGATCAATTGGATATGAATTAAAACTATTTTTTACAGCCTCAAGTGCTGCAATCAAGTGCGACTGAGCAATCGCAAACCCGACTCGTAGACCTGCTAAAGAACGAGACTTTGAAGTCGTTTGGCATACCACAAGATTTTCATAGCGGTTTATCAAACTTACAGCTGACTCAGCACCAAAATCAACATAAGCTTCATCAATCACAACCACGCGGTCCGGATTTGCCTGTAATACTTGTTCGATTTCTGCCAAGCTGAGCGCAATACTGGTTGGTGCATTTGGGTTGGTAATAATAACCCCACCATTTGGCTGGGTATAATCTCGCACATCAATTTCAAAATTCTCATTGAGAGGAATTTCTTTTGTTTTTGTGCCAAAAAATTGGCTATAAACTGGATAGAAACTATAAGTGATGTCCGGATACAGGATTGGTTCATCTTGAAGAAAAAATGCTTTAAAGATATGAGCCAATACCTCATCAGAACCGTTACCTACAAAAACTTGAGATACATTAATATTCTGTTGTTTCGCAATTGCTTGCTTTAACGCTGTCGCATCCGGATCTGGATATAGGCGCAGCACATCGGCTTGTGCATGTAACACCGCTTGAACTGCTTCTACTACTTTTGGTGATGGTGGATATGGGTTTTCATTGGTATTTAACTTTAATAGATTCTGGATTTTAGGTTGTTCACCTGGCACATACGGCTCTAATTCACGAACCTCAGGACTCCAAAAACGCATTTGTGCTGTAGATACAGTCATAGTCTTATCTCAAAAAAGGGCTGAAAGTCAGCCCTGAATAATCATGAAAAACACTGATAGGCTTAAAACTTATTGATAACGATAACGCGCCGAGCGTGCATGGGCATCGAGATTTTCTTGAACAGCAAGTACATCAGCTGTTTTAGCCAAAGTCTTAACGCCATCTTTTGAACACATGATCAAACTAGAGCGTTTTTGAAAATCATATACACCAAGTGGCGAAGAGAAACGAGCTGTGCCAGATGTCGGTAATACGTGGTTTGGGCCAGCACAATAATCACCAATTGCTTCAGGTGTATAGCGACCCATAAAAATTGCCCCTGCATGACGAATGTCTTGGCTCATCGCTTCGGCATCATCAAGACATAATTCCAAATGCTCTGGTGCAACCTGATTAATCAAATCAACTGCCTCAGCACGGTCTTTTACCAAAACTAATGCACCACGATTTTCAATCGATGTACGCGCAATTTCGGCTTTAGGCAATTCATTTAAATGTTTCTCAATTGCAGACTCTACTGCTTCTAATAATGCTTCATCTGGAGTAATGAAAATAGCTTGAGCTACTGTGTCATGTTCAGCTTGAGATAATACATCCATCGCTAACCATTCAGCATTATTCACACCTTCTGCATAAACTAATATTTCAGAAGGCCCAGCAATCATGTCGATACCCACCTGACCAAATACAGCACGTTTAGCAGCTGCCACAAATCGGTTTCCAGGACCCGTAATTTTATCAACACGTGGAACAGTTTGCGTACCATAAGCTAAAGCAGCAACAGCTTGTGCCCCACCAATGGTAAATACTCGGCTAACACCTGCTAGATAGGCGGCAGCTAAAACGAGTGGATTTAGTTCACCATTTGGCGCTGGCACAACCATAATAATTTCAGGTACACCGGCCACATGTGCTGGTACCGCATTCATAAGTACAGATGAAGGATAAGATGCAAGTCCGCCTGGTACATAAATACCAACACGGTCAAGTGGCGTCACTTTTTGTCCCAAGGTATTACCCAAATCATCTACATAAGTCCAGCTATCTTGTTTTTGAGCTTCATGAAAAGTACGAATACGATCAGCTGCAAGTTGCAGGGCTTCACGAATCTCTTGATTTAAACCATCAAAAGCAGCTTTAAGTTGTTGTTGAGACAATTCTAAATCGGAAAATTGATGCGCTGGATGTCGATCGAACTGTTGAGTAAGTTTTAAAACATGATCATCACCATGCTGACGAACATCAGCAATAATTTGATCTACTGTTTGAACTAAATTAGGATCATTAACGGTTTCAAAAGCTAAAAGCTCGGCAAAAACCTGTTTGAAGTTCTGATCTTGAGTCGATAAACGTCGCATCAATTTACCCACAAGGCGAAAAAGAAAAACCAAGTTTACTCTTTTTCTAAGCTCTTGTGGGCATCATATCTACAACTATCGCAAAAGCATGATAGGAAATTACTTTTAACGTGATTGAACAGCTTGTTCAAGTTGGGAAATGATTGGGTTCAATAAAACCTGTTTACGCTTAAAGCTCGCTTTATTGACAATAAGACGTGAAGATACTTTGCAAATTTCTTCCAATGGCTCAAGACCATTTGCTCGTAAAGTATTTCCAGTATCCACTACGTCAACAATATAATCGCCCAAACCAACTAATGGTGCTAACTCCATAGAACCATAAAGTTTAATAACATCCACCTGCTCGCCTAAGCTTGCATAATATTGACGTGTAAGATTGACATACTTAGTGGCAATTTTTAAACGACCTTTTGGGCGTTCCATTCCTACTTTACCAGCAGTCATTAATTTACATTTCGCAATCTGCAGGTCCAATAACTCATAGACATGCTGAGCGCCATGTTCCATAAGTACATCTTTACCAGCTACACCTAAGTCAGCTGCACCATTCTCAACATAAGTTGGCACATCAGATGCACGTAAAATTAAAATACGAACCTGCTTATGTGTGGTTGGAAAAATCAACTTACGCGATTTTTCCGGGTCTTCAAGCAAGTTAATACCGGCTGTAGCAAGTAAAGGTAAAGTTTCTTTTAAAATACGTCCTTTACTCAGTGCCAAGGTCAAACCATGATCGAAATTACCCATTACGTTAAAATTAGGATCATCGTTTCTTACGTCATTCATTAACTTACTCGCTTAATTTTAGCACCTAAACCTTGAAGTTTTTCTTCGACATGCTCATAACCACGGTCAATATGGTAGATACGGTCAATTAATGTATCACCTTCAGCAACCAAAGCCGCTAAAACCAAAGAGAATGAGGCACGTAAATCTGTTGCCATTACAGGTGCTGCCTGTAATTTTTCAACACCCGTCACAACAGCATCATGGCCTTCGACCTGAATATTAGCACCCATACGTGACAATTCAGGAACATGCATGAAACGATTTTCAAAAATGGTCTCAGAAATCGTTGCAAACCCGCGACCAATTGCATTTACAGCCATAATTTGTGCTTGCATGTCGGTCGGGAATTCTGGGTGAGGTAGTGTTCTAAAGCTTACTGCTTTAGGACGCTTACCCAACATATCCAATTCAATCCAGTCATCGCCACGGGTAACTTCAGCCCCCATTTCTTCAAATTTATCTAAAACAGCCTCAAGCAATGAAGGATCTGTATGGGTGGTTTTTACACGTCCACCAGTAATCGCAGCAGCAGCTAAGTAAGAACCTGTTTCGATGCGGTCTGCAACAACTGCATATTCACAGCCATGTAGACTTTCTACACCAGTAACAACCAATGTATCCGTATCTAAACCTTCAATTCTTGCGCCCATTTTAATAAGCATTTGCGCAAGATCAGTAATTTCAGGTTCACGTGCAGCATTACGAATTGTGGTTACACCGTCTGCCAAAGCAGCTGCCATTAAAATATTTTCGGTACCACCAACAGTAACCATATCAAAAACCACTTCGCCGCCTTTCAGACGACCATCAACAGTGGCATGTACATAACCATTTTCAACTTCGATATGTGCACCCAATGCTTCTAGGGCTTTTAAGTGTTGATCTACTGGACGAGAGCCAATAGCACATCCACCAGGTAATGAAACCTTGGCATTTCCGTAACGCGCTAATAATGGCCCTAATACCAAAATAGATGCACGCATTGTTTTGACAAGCTCATAAGGAGCAAACTGGTTATCTAAAGTAGAAGTATCTGCCTTAACCGTGTCATTTTCATAACTAATTGTGACACCCAGTCCACCAATTAATTTCACCAAAGTATTTACATCTTTAAGATTTGGAACATTGGTTAATGTAATTGGAGAGTCAGCAAGAATCATTGCCGCAAGTAACGGTAAAGCCGCATTTTTAGCACCAGAAATGCGTACTTCCCCTTCGAGCTTAACACCGCCCGTGATTAAAAATTTATCCATTAATATTTAAGCTCCGAAAAGGCTTGCTTTGCGCCATTCATCTTTGGTCATCGCACGAATTGTTACGGCATGAACTTCGCCACTTGCAATATAAGTATTTAATGGTGCATAAACTGCTTGTTGGCGGGCAACAGTACGCTTACCTTCAAATTGATCATCCACAATACGGAGGTCAAATTTTCCAGCCTGTCCGCTCACCACTACTTCCGCCTCAGGAAAAGCTTCTTTTAAAATTTGAGTGAGCTGTTCACTATTCATTGCAAAGACCTCTGACACAACCTACGGTGTAAAACGAAGTATTTTACTATAACTTTTTCAAAGAATTCAGTACGTGTTTATATTTTATCAATAAAAAAGAGGCTATATTTCAAGCCTCTCTTAATTATTAAAAACTTATTAAATAGAAACAGCAACTTGAGAATACGTACATTGCATTTTCCGATATTTTAACAATTGTTTTTTTAATTTTTCAGTCAGTTTTTTTATTGAAGTATACATATCATCCGCTGTTGCTTGAGCAAATAGCTCAATTCCAGGTAATCGAACTATCGCTTCAGCCACATGATTAGAGCTACCCTTATGTGAGCGCTTATCAATCTGATGATCTTTCGTTAATTTAATCTGCATACTATTCACCTGATCAAGATGTTTCGTTAACTGATTAAATTTTGCTTTAATATTTTCTTCTATAGCTGGTGTAATTGCTAAATGATGTCCACGAATCGTTATTTGCATAATTCTATCCCTCACCTTTTTGGGTTATATAAAGAAGAACTAAAACGATTTAATGCAATCTAAAAAGATGATTTGGGACAATTAAACCATTTTAGCTACTCCTCTTGGTGAAAATGAAATTTCATTATTTCGTCATAATGAATGAGTAGAATAGCCATACTTCAAAATTTAGATCAAGACTTTTCTCTCGGATGACGATGGAATATGTAACGATTCTCTATATTTTGCTACAGTCCTTCTAGCTACTTCTATTCCCTCTTCTTTCAATAAAGCAGCAATTGTATTATCAGACAAAGGTTTACGCGGATTTTCATTAGAAACTAACTTTTTAATCATCGCCCGAATTGCGGTAGAAGAAGCCTCACCTCCTGTGGTTGTCCCCACATGACTAGAAAAGAAGTATTTCAACTCAAAAAGTCCACGTGGAGTAAGCATATACTTATTTGTGGTAACGCGAGAAACGGTCGACTCATGTAATTCTACTTCTTCTGCAACATCCCTTAGTACTAAGGGTTTCATTGCTTCGGGACCTATTTCAAGAAATGCTTTTTGATGCTCAACAATACAAGTCGCAACTTTTAATAATGTTTTGTGCCGTTCATCAATACTTTTTATAAAATTTTTAGCCTCAAGCATTTGATTACGTAGGTATAAATTATCATCACTTTGATCTGCCCTACGAATCATACTCGAATAAAAAGAATTGATTCTTAATTTTGGCATCACATCAGGATTTAACTGAACTTGCCAATGCAAGTCCTTCTTGGCAACGACTACGTCAGGAATTTGATATTCTGATTCTTGCTTTTCAAAATCCATGCCTGGATAAGGCTTTAATGTTTTTAATAAATCAACTGCAAATTTTAATTGTTCTTTGGAAAGCCCGGTTTGCTTCAATAATTTATTAAGATCATTCGCAATCAGTAATTCGTAATATTGAAGTAGACTTCTAGCTTCTTTCAAATATTCAGTTTCTCTAGGCAAGAACTCCAACTGAACTTTTAAACATTCAGCTAAATTACGAGCTCCAATACCAATTGGATCAAGACGTTGAATATATTTTAAGACTACTAAAACTTCATCCTCTTCCACTTCCTCATCTATATCCATCTCACTTAATAAATGCTGTACTGCCAAAATAATCTCTTCTAATTCAGCATCCAGAAAACCTTTATCATCTAAAGCATCAACTATGCAATAAGCAATCAACTGATCTATTTTTGAAAAATGTAGTAAGTTCACTTGCTCCAAAATATGTTCTTTAAGCGTCAGGTGAACTTGGCGATTATCTTCACGCTCTTCGAACTCAGGAGTACCCAAAGCAGTGGATTGATGTGTATAAATGTCATCCCATTCAGTATCAACAGGCAAGTCATCAGGTAAGTGATCAGCATTCAACTCTGTTGTAAGGTCATCAGTTTCTTTGTGTTCTAAAGTAGATAAACTTTCTGCTAGTGATTCATCTTCTACTTTTTCAAGTAATGGATTACTATCTAATTGAATTTGGATTTCTTGCTCTAACTCTAGGCTAGAAAGTTGTAGTAAACGGATTGCCTGCTGCAATTGAGGCGTTAACGATAAAGAATTCGCAACTTTCAATCCAACAGATAATTTCATATATTTCTCTTTCCAAAAAACAAGCAAAAATCATGCCTATTAATTATTTATAGCATAGAGTAATGATTTATCCTATACATTGACTCATCAATTCATGAGAAAAATAGAAATTTATTTATTAAAAACGATAGAATTTTATTCTGTCTTATTCTTTAGTATCGATGATTCTTTGAAATTTTTATTTCCCATATAAAAAAACACCCCAACCTCTTTTGAGATTGGGGTGTTTGGAATAATGAGCTGGCGATGACTTACTCTCACATGGGTAATCCCACACTACCATCAGCGCTAAGAGGTTTCACTTCTG
>NZ_JAALLK010000008.1:0-160448 GCF_011075215.1 Acinetobacter sp. EKM10A
CTCTTAGCGCTGATGGTAGTGTGGGATTACCCATGTGAGAGTAAGTCATCGCCAGCTCATTATTCTAAACACCCCAATCTCAAAAGAGGTTGGGGTGTTTTTTTATATGAGAAATCAATCAATAAAGAATTATTTAAATATAGAACTACAAATCATTTTTGGATGCTTACTCGATACTATGGATATAATGAGGAGGTTTTTTATTTTTGGTGTCCCCGTGAAAATTAATTCTTTCTCTCCCATACCTGAAGACGATGAAGAACTCTCTCTTCCAGAACTGATTTATTGGGCATCTTTAGGTGATCTAGAGCAAGTAAAACAATTATTAATAGATGGAGAAGACCCTAATCAGACTGATGATGAAGGGTATAGTGCTTTGCAAGCAGCGGCTGAGAATGATCATTTAGATATAGTGAAGCTATTAGTTGAAAAAGGGGCGCATGTCCCTTATAAAAGCGAATATACAGCACTACAGCTTGCAGAAATGGCGGGTAATACTGACATAGTGAATTATTTAAAAAGTTTATAAAATTAAAAAGCCCCTTTTATTTAGAAAGGAGGCTTTTTGTTCAATTTAAGACAAATGATATTTCTGTAGTTTCTCAACAATTGATTGAAGTCCTTTTACTTCAAATTCATTGGCTTCGAATTTTTCATCTTTATTACGCTTAAATATATCCCGAATTTCTATTACAGCATTGGGGTCAACAATACTTAAACTTGAAGTGACTTGGCGTATTTGGCTAATAGAACGAGAACCATTTGTTGAGCCATAACCTATAAATGCTGCTGGTTTACCGCTCCATTCCTTACCAACATAGTCTATTGCATTTTTTAAAGCTGGGCTATAACCGTGGTTATATTCTGGGCTAATAAAGATAAATGCATCAGCTTGGGCAATTTTATCAGCCCATTCTTGTTGTTTAGGTTGATCATAAATACCTGTAGCAGGTGGGTGAGAACCTGAAAATAAGGGTAGATTCCATTCTTTTAAATCAATTACTTCTGTTTGAAAATCTTTTAGATTAAATGAGGGTATTGTTGTTTCTAACCAATTGGCAATTTTAATAGCTGTGCGCCCTTCGCGAACACTTCCGACGATAATATAGACCAGCATATGTTTTTCCTAAGGATTTTTATCTTTATAACTTAATTCATTATATAGGTGCGTGAGAATATAGAATTTGTAAGGATTCTTATGTCATCAATAAAAGTTAAATAATAAAAAAGCCCTCAATCGAGGGCTTTTTTTACATGATCTTAATGCCTTGCTGACCAGCTGGAGTCACTTTAAATATCTCTACTTCAAAAGTAATATTCTTGCCGGCTAGAGGATGGTTGAAATCAATTTCAGTAATATCATCATTTACTGACTTCACAACACCAAATAAAGTTGCTTTTGCTTTATCTTCAAATTCAATCATATGACCAGGAATAGGTCGTTGTTCGAATTTAACCGTATCAAAAGTTTGTATATTTTCAGGATTCCACGGACCAAAAGCATCTTCTGGTGGTAGATGTACTGTACGTCGATCGCCTGCACGTAAGCCAAGAAGCGCTTTCTCAAAGCCTGGTAACAAGTTACCGTCGCCAATAGTTAAGCTAACAGGTTCTTCACGGCTACGTGTATTGTCAATTTCTACACCATTTTCAATAGCAACAGAAAAGTGTAGGTCAACTTTAGAACCGTCAGTAATACGAATTTCTTCATTAGGTTGAATAATTTCGGTCATATTATGCATCCGAATTTTTAGGTCTTTGCTTCTCAAGGAAGAATGTATCAATGAGTAGCAAAATGGTACCTAGAGTAATGGCACTGTCCGCAATATTAAAAGCTGGAAAGTGATGATTTTGGTAATAAACATGAATAAAATCGACCACATACCCTAAAGTAATACGGTCAATTAGATTACCAAGTGCTCCACCTAAAATTAAAGCGATAGCTACAGGCAGCACCACCATTTTTTTAGGCATACGTAGCAACCAAAATACAAAAAGTATTGAAACTAAGCCTGCCAAAGATGTGAAGAAATAGCGTTGCCATCCTCCAGCATCAGATAAAAAGCTAAAAGCTGCACCATAATTATGTAATAGTGTCCAGTTTAAAAATGGAAGTACAGGTACAGGATCTGCGTAGTTCAGATGTGTACTTGCAATCCATTTTGTCCATTGATCCAACACAATGGCAAGGACAGAAAGTCCAAGCCAAATGAGGTTGTGAGGATAAAACTGGAATAAGCCTTTTTTAGCTTGTGAATTAGGCATATTTTCTCACTTCGCCACGACCAGTGACGTTCACAATACAACGACCACATAAACCAGGATGATCGGCATGTGTATTTACATCCGGAAGGACATGCCAGCAACGTGCACATTTTTCACCTTCAGCTGCAGATACTTGTACACGTAAGCCTTCCATTTCAGTTGCTTCACCTTGTTCAGCAAATGGATGTACTACTACTTGCGAAGTAATAAGAACAAAACGGAGTTCATCAGCCAGTTGGTTTAAAACTGTTTGTAATGATTCATTTGCCCAAAGTTCAACTTTGGCTGAAAGATTACTACCGACAAGTTTAGCGTTACGAGCTGCTTCAATCTGTTTATTTACTGCAGATTTTACGCTAATCAATGTTTGCCAATCTGCTTCAGAAAGCAAGTTTGCTTTTGATGAAACAGGTAGGTCATACCATTCAGCTGTAAATACATACTTCTCAGTTTGTTCTGGGATAAGTGGCCAAGCTTCTTGAGCTGTGAAGCTAAGAATAGGGCTCATCCAGCGAACAAATGCTTGTACGATATGGTAAAGCGCTGTTTGTGCGGAACGACGTGCTTGTGAGTCAGCCTTAGTGGTGTATTGACGGTCTTTGATAATGTCTAGGTAGAAGCCACCTAAGTCATTAATACAGAAGCTTGTTAATGCACTACACACGACATGGAAGTTCATTTCTTCATAGGCCGCGATAATAGTTTGTTGTACTTCATTCGCACGTTGCAAGATGTATTGATCGAGGGCAATAAGGTCATCTACTGCCAGAGCATCAGTACTTGGTTTGAAACCATTTAAGTTTGCAAGTAAGAAGCGTAGCGTATTACGAATACGACGGTAGCTATCACTTACACGGCTAAAGATTTCTTTCGATGCTGCAATTTCATAGCGATAGTCGCTAGATGCTACATATAAACGTAAACCATCGGCACCAAGGTGTTTGATGATTTCTTCAAGCGGAATATAGTTGCCTAAAGATTTCGACAATTTACGGCCATTTTCATCCACTGTGAAACCATGTGTTAACAAGGCTTTGTATGGCGCACGATTGTGAATTGCCATAGACGTTAATAAAGAAGATTGGAACCAACCACGGTGTTGGTCTGAACCTTCTAAATATAAGTCAGCAGGACTTTCTAATTCGTCGCGTTGCTCAAGTACAGCGTAATGCGTTGTACCAGAGTCAAACCATACATCAAGTGTATCGCGAACAGCATTGTACTGTTCAGCATCTTCACCAATGAAGTCTTTCGCATCACGGTTAAACCATGCATCAATACCTTCTTTCTCGATAAGTTTGGCAACTTCTTCGATGAGCTCAGGCGTACGAGGGTGCAATTCGTTCGTATCTTTATGAACGAAGAAAGGAATTGGTACACCCCAAGTACGTTGACGTGAGATACACCAGTCCGGACGGCCTTCGATCATTGATTCAATACGGTTTTTACCCCAGTTCGGTACAAACTCGATATCGTTTTCAATGGCATTAAGCGCACCGTCACGTAAACCTTTTTGATCCATGCTGATAAACCATTGTGGTGTAGCACGGAAAATAATCGGAGTCTTATGACGCCAGCAGTGTGGGTAGCTGTGTTTAATCGGTTGATGAGCCCATAAGCGACCTACAGCACCTAAAGCTTCAATAATCTTTGGATTGGCTTTATAGATGTGCTCGCCAGCAAAGATTGGTGCGGTTGGTAAGTAAACACCGTTACCACCCACTGGGTTTTCAACTTTAAGGTTGTATTGAAGACCTACTTTATAGTCATCTGCACCGTGGCCAGGAGCAGTGTGTACAGCACCTGTACCGCTTGTTGCGATAACGTGTTCACCTAAAATAACCGGAACTTGACGATCGGTTAGTAAAGGATGTTGTAGGGTAAGGTTCTCAAGAGCTGAACCAGTAAAGTCAGCTAAAACAACTGGGTTTTCAAGCTTGTAACGCTCAATTGCAGAAGCAACTAAGTCTTTAGCAAGAATAAAGTTTTGCTTACCACGTTCAGTAGTCACTTGTACCAATTGATATTCAATTTCGGCATGCAATGCAACTGCTTGGTTCGCGGGTAATGTCCAAGGAGTAGTGGTCCAGATCACGATATCCGTTGGATCTTGAACTTCTACATTTACACGAGCGCTTAAATCTTTTAAATCTACAACGCCAAAACCAACGTCAATTGCGTCTGATTTTTTATCTTCGTATTCAACTTCAGCTTCAGCAAGTGCTGAGCCACAGTCCATACACCAGTTCACTGGCTTTAAGCCCGGCTGGATATGGCCATTTTTTTGGATTAAACCTAAAGCACGAACGATATCGGCTTCTTGTTTGTAGTTCATGGTGAGGTAAGGATTATCCCAGTCCCCTAAAATACCAAGACGTTTAAAGTCAGTACGCTGTAAATCAATTTGCTTTAGCGCATATTCACGGCAGTGTTTACGGAAAGTGGCTGCATCAACTTTTTCACCAACTTTACCTACTTTTTCTTCAACTTTTAGTTCGATTGGCAAACCATGACAGTCCCAACCTGGTACATATGGCGCATCGAAACCTGCCAAAGTACGGCTTTTTACGATGATGTCCTTAAGTACTTTGTTAACCGCATGGCCCAAGTGAATTGTACCGTTCGCATATGGAGGGCCATCATGCAAAATATATTTTTTCTTGCCAATACGCGATGCACGAATCTGCTGATAAATGTTGTCGGTATACCACTCTTCTAACCATTTCACTTCACGTACTGCCAAATTTGCTTTCATTGCAAATTGAGTATCCGGCAGGTTTAGCGTGGC
Source organism: Acinetobacter sp. EKM10A (assembly GCF_011075215.1). Classification (NCBI taxonomy): domain Bacteria; kingdom Pseudomonadati; phylum Pseudomonadota; class Gammaproteobacteria; order Moraxellales; family Moraxellaceae; genus Acinetobacter; species Acinetobacter sp. EKM10A. Next base: position 5,054 of record NZ_JAALLK010000008.1, read on the forward strand.
TTTGTAGTCCACTGCATTTTCAGTAGTTTGCTTATCGCTCATGCAAGTTGTCTTCCAGTTTAATCAGCTTGGGAGCCGACATGTTTTACAATCAAAATTCGAATTAAAAAGGAAATTGTGTCGTGTCGTTACGATATTGTCGTAATTGCTGCACGTCATTATCAATTCCTGCCTTAAGTGCTTCAAGCGAAGGGTAGTTCAATTCACCATGAAGATAGTGAAGAAAAGTCACCCGCATAAATAAGCCATACAGATTAGCAGAAACATCAGGGAAATGTACTTCTAATCTCCACTCTGGATGTTCTTGCTGAATGGCTGGACGTGTACCGACATGACCTGCACCATAGAGGCTGTTTTCATGATATCCGGCAATTCCGGGCTTTTCAGGATTATCCTGAAGCACTTTTTGAGTTAGCGAAGTTGTTTCGCAAATGACTTCAACGCCATAAATACCATTTAAACAAGGCTTATGACGGTTGAGACGAACATTAATCGTTGGGAAATCTAAAGTTCGTCCAATTTGGTCACCATATTGAACACGACCGGTAATACTGTACGGACGGCCTAATAATTTAGCTGCTAAAGCGAGATTACCCACTTGAAGCACTTGGCGAATACGGGTTGAACTGACGCGTTCACCTTCGAGTTCAATCGTATGTAAATTTGTGACTTGAAAGCCGTAATTCTTTAAAAATTCGCTATTGCCTTGACGGTCTTTGCCGAAATGAAAGTCATCTCCTAAAACCAAAGCTTGAGCATTTAATTTGTCTTTTAATAGATCTGCAAACTCAGAAGCACTCATGCTACGGAAATGCTGGTCAAACTTGGCAACCGCGATGTAATCCACCCCAAGTTCAGCTAGATATTCAACTTTTTCCCGTAATGAATTAATACGAGGTGGGGCATCGTAGCCTTTAAAGAACTCAAGCGGTTGGGGCTCAAAAATCATGACCAATGTTTTTAAGCCTTGTGCTGCAGCAATTTTTTTGAGTTGAGCAATCATCGCTTGGTGACCTAAATGGACACCATCAAAATTACCAATAGTTACCGCTGTTTGTGGTAACTGGAAATTGGGCGATAACGCATTAAGACGAAGCAGTTTCATGAACTTAAAATATGGCTATTTTTGCAAGGGCTATATATTGCCATAATCTCACAGATTCGTCTTGTTGTTGTGTTTTTACTCAGGTATTTTTCAATACGAATACTTTTTATATCTAAAAAATTGATGAATTAAATAAAAATAAATCAATTTTTCTTATTATTAATTTATCCTACTATAGCCTCATCCACTCTTTGATTAGAGACTTAAGATGAAAAGACCCTTTTACCAATTAAATCAAAGTAAAGATGTTATACGGCATTTTACCCCAAATTGGTTTACAGCAACTATGGGTACTGGCGTGGTCAGTATGATTTTAATTCAGCTTCCATTTGCCAAATCATTTTTATTTATGCTGGCTACGCTGTTATGGCAATTTAATATTGTTCTATTTAGTGTTTTTTCAGTTCTCTATTTATTGCGGTGGTTTCTTTTCCCTCATGAAGCGAAGCAAATATTTAATCATCCAAATATGAGCTTGTTTTTAGGTGCTATACCGATGGGGCTTGCAACCATACTAAATGGCTTTTTAAGCTTCGGAATCGGGCTTTACGGCGAAGTGGCAGTTCATATCGCCCAAGCTTTATGGTATATCGACGTCTTTTTAGCACTGGCTATTGCGTGGATCGTACCATTTTGTATGTTTAGCCGTCAGAATCATCAACTACATACCATGACTGCAATTTGGCTTTTACCGGTGGTTGCATGTGAAGTCGCAGCAAGTTCTGCGGGCATGTTGGTTGCACATTTACCAGCAGATGTGCATAGCTTTCATTTATTGTTAGCGGGTTACGTACTTTGGGGAATCTCTGTTTTACCTGCATTTGCCATTTTAACGATTTTAATGTTGCGTATGGCTTTGCATCAGTTACCAGAAAAAGAAGTCGCGATTTCTAGCTGGCTTTCTTTAGGTCCGATTGGGACAGGTGCTTTAGGTCTATTGTTGCTAGGTGAGCAGGCACAAAGAGTATTTGTAAATGTTGGCTTTCCTGAGTTGGCCCATGTATTTAAAGCCTTGGGCGTTGTGGGTAGTCTGGTACTTTTAGGCTTTGGGTTATGGTGGCTTGGCCTTGCGATTTTAACAACACTTCGTCATGCAAAGACAGGTATTCCATTTAACTTGGGTTGGTGGGGTTTAACCTTCCCATTTGGTGTGTTTATTTTGGCTTTATTTAATTTAGGTCATCAGATTGAAGTTGTATTTTTACAATATGTCGCTGTAGCATTCAGTATTTTATTATTAGTGATGTGGAGCGTGGTAATGAAGAAAACCTTAGCCGGAGCATACAGTGGCAAGCTATTCTTCTCTCCATGTTTAGTGGCTTTACAACAAAGAATGCAGTAAAGGGGAAAAGGTGCAAAAAGCTTTTGCACCTGATTTATACTTACTTTCTAATTTTGTTAATTCTGATTTGAGCTTTTTGAATGAACACAGATACCGCTTTAATTATGGCACTTCCCAACGAGTCTAAAGGTTTATTCGAGCAAGCAGGTATCGAAGTCCATTACAGTGGTATTGGTAAGATCAATGCTGCTTTTAAAGCGTTTGAAGTTATTCAAAAAACAGGCTGTAAAACTTTAATTAACTTAGGTACAGCAGGAAGTTCATCTTTTAATCGGCACGATTTAGTAGAAATAAAAACTTTTGTACAACGTGATATGGACGTTTCACCTTTAGGATTTGAAGTCGGGGTAACGCCGTTAGATGATCACTTGGCGGCTGAAATTCATCTCCAAACGCATTTTGCGGATTTACCAAAAGGAATTTGTGGGACAGGGGACTCATTTGAAACGGGTCAGCCGAAGGTCGCTTGTGATGTGGTCGATATGGAAGGCTATGCGTTAGCAAAAGTTTGCCACAAGTTAGGTGTACGTTTAATTTCGGTGAAATATATTACTGATGGGGCAGATGATACGGCCCATTTGGATTGGGAAGAAAACTTATTATTGGGTGCACAAAAGCTTTTAGCACTTTATCAAAATCATTTCTAAAAAAAGATCGGCAAATTTGCCGATCTTTTTTATTTTAGCGAGGTAATACGCCGTAGAGCATCATATGTACCGTATGCTCAATCGAGCGCTGGAACATACTGCGGTTACGAAGCGTTTTCCCGGTTACCATTTCCATTTGAGTTGCAAAATCGGCATAGTTTTGCGTAAGCCCCCAAATATTGAGAATTAAAAGTTCCGGGTCGATATCCGGTGAAATTTTTCCTTGCTCTTGCCAAGTTTGAATGACCTTAGCTTTGCGCTTAAATAGCTTTTTCAAGGGCCCTTTCAGTATAGGCAAAATATGCGGTGCCCCTTGGATAATTTCTAAAGCAAATAGTCGCGAAGCTTTTGGTTGGCTACGAGAAAGTTCGATTTTTTGAATTAAATAATGAGACAAGGCTTCGGCTGGTTCTAACTCAGCTTCTAAGGTTTGTAAGGGAGCTAGCCATTTTTGTAAAACTGTGGTCAGCACTTCCACATATAAAGACTCTTTATTTTCATAGTAATAGAAAATATTCGACTTATGCATGTCAGCGAGTTGGGCAATTTCATCCAGACTTGCGCCACTGAACCCATATAGTGAAAACACATCAAGGGCGGCAGCAAGAAGCTGATTGCGCTTTTGGGTACTCTTCTTTTGTTCCATTTGCTGCATAAATTAAAAAGATAGTGTTCCCATTGTAAGGTAAATCGTTTGATTTGTGCACAGGTGTCTCACTTTTTTAGTGAAAAAACGGATAGTTATTTGAGCAATAGATATACTATTGTGCAAAAAATAGAGAGATTCACTAGTTTATTGTTATTCTTAAAAATATTTTTTATTCTTCGCCCTAAAAAAGAGCAATAAATCATCAGTTTTATTGCTCGTTAATTGGGCATTTTTCGGTTGAATGGTTCTCATTACTCATCTCAACCTTAAGTGGCTAAAACGGCATCGAGTACTTGTTGTTCAAGCTGAGCAAAAGTAATGCTCTTTTTCCGTGGACGCGGCAAATTAACTTGAAAACTTTGAGCAATCTGACCTTTATCTAACAATATAATGCGGTCAGCCAGTTGCACTGCTTCACTTACATCGTGTGTGACTAAAATGGCAGTAAAACCTTGCTCTTTCCATAAACGTTCAATCAAGCTTTGCATCTCAAGACGAGTTAACGCGTCTAATGCACCCAAAGGTTCATCTAACAATAAAATACGGGGAGTATGAGATAACGCACGGGCTAGGGCAGTACGTTGTCGTTGACCACCTGAGAGCTGTGAAGGCCATTGTCCCGCTTTTTCTTTTAAACCTACTTTCTCTAATAATTCTTCTGCCAAAGCATGTTGCGATTTTGGTAGCCCAAGTTGAACGTTCTGAAGAATATTTCTCCAAGGCAGTAACCGTGGGTCTTGAAACATAACCCGTATGTCATCGTTAGTAATACCTTCACGCAAATGTCGGGCAGATTTAAATTTTATTTCTCCAAAACTGGCTTTTTCAAGTTGGGCAATTAAGCGCAATAAAGTACTTTTACCGCATCCACTACGTCCAACAATAGCTAAAAATTCGCCCGGTTGAATATGAAGGTTAAGATCTTCAAGAACTTTAACTTCACCATAAAACTTATAAAGCTGTTCAATCAGAATCTCTGCGCCTACCACAGGTTCTTGTGTCTCTGGATGATTTTCTGGAATGAGCTCTACGTCATTCTGATTAATATTTAAATTCAGATTTGTCATATTTTAAGCTCCTTTATTTTTGATAACCAGCATGCCAGCGTAGTAAATAACGTTCCAAAAGTTGCGCTAGAACATCGGCTAATTTGCCTAATAGGGCATAAAGAAGAATACCGACCAGAACCACATCAGTTTGCAAAAATTCTCGGGCATTCATAGTCATATAGCCAATACCTGCTTGTGCTGAAATAGTCTCAGCTACAATGAGCAATACCCAAACCAGGCCTAAAGCAAAACGTAAACCAACTAAAATAGAGGGCATCGCACCCGGTAGAATAATTTCTTTGTAAAGCTGCCAACGTGAAAGACCATAGCTTTTACCCATCTCAATTAATTGTGGATCGACTGAACGGATACCGTGATAGGTGTTGATATAAATAGGGAAGAAGACTCCGACCGCCACCAAAAATAATTTGGCTGTTTCATCAATACCGAACCACAAGATAACCAGTGGAATAAGTGCTAATGCTGGGATGTTACGAATCATTTGCAAGGTTGTATCGAGCAGGGTAGAGGCGAAACGTGAAGACCCATTGAGCAGACCCAATAGCAAACCTAAACCACCACCAATAAATAGTCCGAGTAAGGCTCGTCCTGCACTGACTTTAACGTGTTGCCAAAGCTCGCCGCTAATGAGTAGATGCCAAAAAGCAGAAACGACAGCCGTAGGAGCCGGCAGAATACGATTTTCTAAAAGCCCTGAACTCGATGCAATTTGCCAGACAACCAATAGAACAATCGGGAAAATCCAAGGCAGCAGACGCTGCCCGACTTGCTTCGTTCCACGTGAAACAATACTTATATCTTTGCTCATGCAGGCTCCTTGACGGAACTATTTTGTTTCTTCTCGTCTGGAACATAGTTGTTGGCAATGATTTCACCGAATGGACCGGTTAAGTTTGGTTGAGCAAGTTTAGCTCGGGTCTCGATTGGTAATAATGGGAATACTAACTCTGCAAAACGGATTGACTCTTCAAGGTGTGGATAGCCTGAGAAAATAAAGGTATCGATACCTAAATCCGCATATTCCTGAATACGTGCAGCAACGGTTTCAGGATCGCCGACAAGTGCTGTACCTGCACCACCGCGGACTAGACCGATGCCTGCCCAAAGATTTGGAGATACTTCAAGTTTGTCTCGATTACCGCCGTGTAGAGCAGCCATACGTTGCTGACCCACTGAGTCCATTTGTGCAAATTTTTTCTGTGCTGCAGCAATAGTTGCATCATCCAGATATTGGATAAGCTCGTTAGCTGCTGCCCATGCTTGTTCATTGGTTTCACGAACAATGACATGCAAACGAATGCCATAAGTTAATTTACGGCCCTTAGCCTCAGCTTTGGCACGAACATGTTCGATCTTTTCTTTCACGGCTGCAGGTGGTTCACCCCAAGTCAGGTAGGTGTCGACTTGCTCAGCCGCGAGTTCAACAGCAACATCTGAAGAACCACCGAACCAAAGAGGTGGATAAGGCTTTTGTACAGGTGGGTAAAGTAGCTTTGCATCATCTACTTGTAAGCGTTCACCGTGGAATGTAAAAGCTTCACCCGTATGTGAACGCGTCAAAATTTCACGCCAGATTTTTACGTATTCATTGGCTGTTTGATAACGCGTTGAGTGATCTTCATATAAACCATCCCCACGTAGTTCTGCTTCATCACCACCAGTCACTAAGTTGAGTAGAACACGACCATTCGACAAGCGGTCAAATGTTGCAGCCATACGAGCTGCCAACGCTGGTGTTGTTACCCCCGGACGTAACGCAACTAAAAACTTAAGGTGTTGAGTTGCATCGATTAGGCTTGCCGCCGTAATCCATGGGTCTTCACATGAACGGCCCGTTGGAATAAGTACACCTTCGTAACCCAAGTTATCTACTGCCACAGCAATTTGCTTCATATAGGCATGGTCAACCTGACGAGCGCCTTTACTTGTACCTAAATAGCGACTATCACCGTGGGTAGGAATAAACCAGAAAATTTTCATGTGCATTACCTATATATCTATTGAAATTACTTGGCACCCCAAACAGCTTGTTTAATGCTGATTGGTTTAGGGATGATGCCTTGTTGAGTAAAGATGTCTGCAAGCTGCTGTTGTTCAGCAATGACTTTGCTGTTAAGTGGAGCTGCCGATGACGGACGTGGACGGCGTTTAATAAATAAGTCACTGGTCGCAGGTTTTAGGCCTGTACTTTGGCCAATCGCACTTGCCGTTTCTGCTTGATGGATTTGAACCCATTTGTCAGCTTGATTGATCTGTTTGATGAGTCCTGGAACAGCTTTTGGATATTGCTTAACAAAATTTGGAGCGGCTAAGTAAAAGGTATAGTTCGGGCTTAGGCCTTTACCAGATGCAAGAACACGAGCTTGGTCTTCTAGTTGTGCTGAAGCGTAGTACGGATCCCATATTGCCCATGCATCAACGGCTCCTTTTTGGAATGCAGCGCGAGCATCGGCAGGTGTGAGCCAAATTGGGGTAATGTCGCTCCATTTTAAGCCTGCTTTACGTACGGCCTGTACAAGTAGGTAATGTGAGCTAGAACCTTTCTGTAGCGCAATACGTTTACCTTTTAGGTCCTTAAGCTGTTTTAGTTGTGAGTTTTTGGGAACTAAAATTGCTGAGGCCAATGGTTTGGCTGCTTCATAAGCAATGTAATATAAAGGCTTGCCAGCGGCTTGAGCGTAGACCGGGGGCGTGTCTCCAGTAACGCCAACATCGAGTGAGCCAACAGCTAAGGCTTCTAAAATTTGAGGGCCAGCGGGGAACTCATTCCAAGTGATTTTGGCATTTGGAAATTCTTGTTCAAATAGTTTTTGCTGTTTGGCAATCGCGAAGTTAATCGAACTTTTTTGAAAACCAATACGAAGTTCTTTCACTGTTGGGTCAATTGCCCAAGCAGGTGCTGCGATTGTTAAACCTAATACAGCGACCGCGCTAAAGCGCTTAACTAACTGAGTCCACTGACTCTTATTAAATAATGACTGATGTTGCATATTGATATCCTTGTTCCCTTAACACAAGGCACAGCATTTATATCGTTATTTAAGCTGTGCCCAAGCTGGGTTTATTTCAGTTTTAAAATGGCTTCTTGAATGGTGAGCTTGTTGGGAATGAGCTTTTGCGCGTAGAAGGCATCAGCTACATATTGTTGTTCTTGGGCTACCTTGTCAGATATTGGCTGAACTCCAAAACCCATACGTGAAATGGATGTTTTGAGTACATCAAATTCAAGTGCCGTAGGTTTTTCGAGTAGCTTGGCAGCCTCATCTTGGTGTGTGCTGACCCATTCAGTTGTCTGGTTTAGCGTTTGTACAACCGCGTTCAAAACTTTTGGATTATTTTCTGCAAATTTACGATCAGCTAAGTAGAACTGATGATTGCTTACCAAGTTTTCACCTGTTGCCAGAACGCGGGCCTGAATCTGATGTTCAGCTGCTGCAAAGAACGGATCCCAAATCACCCATGCGTCGACAGCTCCTTTTTCAAAGGCTGCACGCGCATCTGATGGTGGTAAATAAACAGGTTGAATATCACTTAAGCTCAAGTGATTTGCTTCTAAGACTTTTAATAAAAGGTAGTGAACATTCGAACCTTTATTCAGTGCGACACGTTTTCCTTTTAAGTCTTTAATAGACTGGATTGGAGAATCTTTTTGTACTAATAACGCTTCTGCTTTTGGTGCAGCAGGTTGATTTGCGACATAGACTAAATTTGGATTGGCTGCTTGAGCAAAAATAGGTGGTGCTTCGCCTGCTTCGCCTAACGAAACACTTCCTACATTTAGGCCTTCAAGTAATTGAGGTCCCGCAGGAAACTCGACCCATTTCACTTGTACGCCTTGATCTTTGAGCGCTTTTTCCAAGTCACCACGTGCTTTTAGAATAGGAAGGATGCCATATTTCTGATAGCCGATATTTAAAGTTGTCGTGGTGTGCTCCTCTTTTTTGGCACAACCACCTAGCATCATCACTCCCGCAAGGCTGGCAGCAATGACTGAATATTTTGCCCATGAAGTGGAATTAAAAAGTGCCATGTGGTTTCGTGCTCCCCGAAAGAGAAAAAGAAAAATAATTGGATGAGCAGATACCCTAAAGGGATTTTTATTTCGTAAAAAATAAATATTCAGTCTTTATTTATGCAAAAAAAAGCTAAAAACTTTCGGCGATAAACTTATGCAAAAAAATGATTTATTGAACAGGACAATATTTATAAAAAGATATTTAAGTATATGTAAATAAAGTAAAAATTATTAAAAGAATAAAATTTAAAGATTTAAAAAAAGTACAACCATACATTAATTACCTTTATGGTTGTACTTTTTAGACTAAGCTTATCTGAAATAAGAATATCTTAAAAAATGCATAGTCTAAGGAAGCAATTTTTTAAAGACTAAAGAATTTCTTTGATAGTTATAAAGTGCCTGACGGGCATTTGGTAAGTCATCCACACTCACCTGATGGAAACCGTGCTCTAAGAACCAGTGCGCGGTACGGGTGGTTAAAACGAACAATTGACGAATGCCTTGTTGTTTGGCCTTTTCTTCGAGAAATTGCAGAATTTGGCTGCCACGGTTCGATTTACGATAACTTGGGTGTACTGCTACACAAGCAATTTCTGCTGAACGTGTTTCATTAAACTCAGTCGGAATTGGATAAAGGGCAGCACAGGCCAAAATCATACCGTCTCGTTCAATGACAGCGAACTGGTTAATTTCTTGTTCTAAACGTTCACGTGAGCGATACACCAAAATGCCTTCTTCTTCTAACGGGCGTAATAGGTTCATTAAGCCGCCGACATCTTGAATATGCGCCATACGAACTTCTTCATAATGCGCATCGGTAATCATGGTACCCACACCATCACGCGTAAAGAGTTCTTCAATAAGTGCACCATCATAAGAATAAGAAATTAGATGGACACGATGTACACCCGATAAAGATGCTTTTTTTGCTTCTTGCAAATGTAGGGTTAGGGTTGGGTGTGTGGTTTGGTATTGTTGAATATAGTAATCAAGCTGGTGTGGGCTTAATTCACGCAGTAATTGCCCATCTTCGTTAGGTAAACCTTGTTGCTCACCTAAAAATATTAATTTATCTGCCTTTAAATAAGTCGCAGTTTTGGTTGCAACTTCTTCAGCTCTTAAATTAAATACTTCACCTGTGGTTGAATAGCCCGTTGGGCCAAGTAAAACAATATTATTGTTATCAAGATGACGTTCAATCGCGTCTGTATCTATTGAACGAACTTCGCCTGTAAGCTGAAAATCCATTCCTTCACGAATACCATAAGGTTTAGCGGTTACAAAATTACCTGATACGACATCTATTCGAGCGCCATACATTGGAGAGTTAGCTAAACCCATAGATAACAATGCTTCGATTTCTAACCGAATAGATCCTACAGCACTCATAACACAGCTTAAAGATTCGCGTGTAGTAATACGGCAGTTATCATAAAAAGGGGTTTCAATCCCTTTTTCTTTAAGGTTGTGATTAATTTGTGGACGTGCGCCATGCACTAAGATTAAGCGAATGCCAAGAGAATGTAATAAGGCAATATCGTGAATAATATGTTCGAAATTAGGATCGCGGACTGCTTCACCGCCAAACATTAAAACAAAAGTTTTATCACGATGCGCATTGATGTAGGGTGCTGAATGTCGGAACCAATGTACATAATGCTGGGTATTATTATGTGATTTCTCTAAAGACTTAGTTGGCATACCGATCTCGAATCAACAGCAAAAAGATATAAAGAGGATTCTAAACAAAAAAGATTAAAGCCGCATGTTTTAGATAAAAAAACACCCAAATTAGCTTTGGGTGTTAGATGTTTTATGAACTTAACGAATTACTTTAATAATTTTATGGCTTTGCTCATTTACGAGTACATAATTTCCGTTCACCTTATACCATTTTTGATAACGACCTGGCTTAGTCAATTTCTGGTGTGAGCGGTAGTCAATGACATAACGTGGATGTTGGTATTGATGCGGTACGACTTGGCCTGCACGCCAGATATTCGCATGGTCATCTTTATGAATGACTTTAACGGTTTTTGTCTCATAACCTTGGTGGTGATAATGGTCGTGAGGCGCAGCCATTGCTGTTGTTGCGATTAAACCACTCATTGAAAGAACAATTGCTGTTGTTATCTTTTTCATCGTAAACCTCGAATGATCTATTAAATTTCGATAATTGAAGATTAGTGAAAAATTACAGATAAATCGTGAAGGCGAAGAATAATAAATGTGAAAATTTTCTATGAAATAAGAAGAAATTTAGAAGATTTAAATTTTTATATCATATTGATATAAAAATAAAAAAAGGATAAAGCCGATCAGCTTCATCCTTTCCTACTAAGCGATAGTGAGGAGCTATCTATCTTAGAAACCGCGAATACTCACAATACTATTAGAGTCCGTGTCGACTAAAATATAGTCATTGTTAATTTTGTACCACTGCTGGTTACGATCCGGTTTAGGTAAGTTATTGTCTTTATAGTCGACTTTATAACCATTACCACGATAGTGCTGTGGCATCACATAACCTGGCTGCCAACGATGTTGTTTCAGACGCTCAAAGCCACGTTCCTCACGCATACGGCGTTCATCGCGAACACGATCACCATTATCGTCACGGTCAAATTTATGCCCACGATCATTCCATTCACCACGAGGTCCGCCTTTAGGACCTTTCGGGCCATGTCCTCGGTCAAAAGGAGGATCAGCAAAGCTTGCCATACTGGTGGTCAGTACAGTGATGCAAAGGGCTAAGATGGTGAACAACTTTTTCATGATGCATCCTCGTTTACATCTGATGTCTCTCATGTTGAATACTGTACGCGCAAAATGCAGAGAAACTGTGAAGATCATTTAATGCTTCAATTAAAATTACGGATAAATCCAGCGTTTTTCTCAATAATAAAAAAGGCTTGTATATATCTTTTCAGGTATAGCCAAGCCAGATGTGATGATCGGCTATAAATTATTTTAGCTTTTCATCTGTAATTATTTAATCCTGTGCATCAATACTTTGTCCATTGAGCGTTAAGCTATCTTCACCCATTAAATAAAGATAAGCTGGCATGATGGACTCAGGTGTTGGTAATGTTTTCGGATCTTCTTCAGGATAAGCTTTAGCACGCATGGCAGTACGTGTAGCCCCTGGGTTAATACAATTAAAGCGAATATTTGGATAAGTATGCTCAGCCGCAAAAATCTTGCTCACCGCTTCTATCGCGACTTTCGAGACAGAATACGCACCCCAGAGCGCGCGTGCCTCACGGCCTACACCTGAGCTGGTAAATACGACAGAAGCGTTTTCTGACTTTTGTAATAGCGGTAATAAAGCTTGGGTTAAAGCAAAAGGTGCACGTAAATTGACTGCCATCACATCATCCCATACTTCTGCTGGATAATGTGCAAGTTCTACTCGCTCACCCAAAATACCCGCATTATGCAAAATGCCATCCAGACGACCAAATTGTTTTTCTAGCGTACTTACTAAAAAGTCATAATCGCGATCGGAAGCACTCGAAAGCTGGAGGGGTAAAATAGCAGGCTGAGGTGCGCCTAAACCTTCAATTTCATCATAAATTACTTCAAGTTTATTTAAGGTTCTACCATGCAAGACTACAGTTGCACCATGTAAAGCATAACTGAGGGCCACAGCTCGCCCAATTCCATCACCAGCACCAGTGATTAAAATAATTCGATCTTTGAGTAGATCCGGACGAGGTTGATATTCTGAATATTTCATTGGTAAACCTCCTTCTTTTTATATTGATATAAGTAACCGTTAAAAAAGCTTATAAAACTCTTGTGTTAACTTATCATACGCTGATTTTCCTGTAGAGCAGGAAGCTTTTGACGTAACAACTCGTGTAATTCTGTCACCGTATTTACAATCGAATCGGCTTGCCAAGCGTTTAAATCATCCCGATGTTCGATAGGTAAATAGCCATAAGCTGCCAAGATGGTATACATATCAGCATTGCGGCCAGCATCGATATCACGTGGGTGATCCCCCACATAAATGATTTCATTTGCCGGGATATTTAACTGCTTTGCAGCCAAATACATTGGTTCCGGGTCTGGCTTGGTTTTAGAAACATCTTCAGGACATACCAAAACCGCACAGCGTTCCGTCAGGTTTAACTTTTCTAGAAGAGATTCACTTAAACCACGTGGTTTATTGGTGACAATACCCCACGGAATTTGCTGAGCTTCTAACTCTTCTAAAAGTGGATACATCCCTTCAAACAGGTCAGTATCGACAACTATATTATTGCCATACAAATCTAAAAAATTTTGTCGATGTGCCGAGAAAATTGGATTGGTCACATCCAGCTCTGGGTAGACCAATTTGACCATGGCACGGGCACCTTCAGACACTTGTGTACGAATAAGATCGGCTTCTACAACAGGGCGTCTTGCATCACGGCACATTTGTTGAATAATACGAATAAAGTCGGCAGCCGTATCGATGAGAGTGCCGTCTAAATCAAATAAAACAGCTTTCATCATGCACCTGTCTTTATTGTGTGAACCATATAGTTAACATCAACATTTGGTGCTAACCAATAACGCTTCGTAATTGGGTTGTAGTGCAAGCCTGTCATTTCTTTTAAAGTTAAGCCTGCATTACGAATGTCATGTGCCATTTCAGATGGGCGAATAAACTTGTGATAATCATGCGTACCTTTTGGCAGCATGCGCAGCACATATTCAGCACCAATAATGGCGAATAAATAAGATTTCGGGTTACGGTTGATGGTCGAGAAGAACACATGGCCACCTGGTTTAACCAAAGTCTGACATGCTTTCACAATGGATGCCGGGTCTGGAACATGTTCCATCATTTCCATACAAGTGACCACATCATATTGGCCTGCTTGTTCTTGCGCCAACTCTTCAACTGGAATTTGACGATATTCAATATTTTGAACATTTTCTTGTTGAGCATGCAAACGACCTACGGCTAAAGGTGCTTCACCCATATCAATGCCCAGTACATCTGCTCCACGACGTGCCATGCTTTCAGCCAAAATACCGCCGCCACAGCCGACATCAAGTACTTTTTTACCGGCAAGGCCACCTGCACGTTCATCAATCCAGTTCAAGCGTAAAGGATTGATTTGATGAAGTGGGCGAAATTCAGAATGTTGATCCCACCATTTGGCAGCAAGTGCTTCAAATTTTGCGATTTCTTGTAAATCAACATTCAATTGCGACATGGTGTCACCTCTAAACTTGGGTTATCTTTTTGATGTAGTTCGCCGTTAGTGTAGCGATTATTGGGAAAAAAGCGATAAACCCAATAAAAAACTTCACAGAAGCAAAACGAATTTAGCATATTTGTTTTATATTTAGGGCATAAGCTAATGCATAACAACTTAGAGGAAAAGCTGTAACAATGAAAAAATTGGTTTTGGGTGGTTTGAGTGCAGCAATTATGGCCGTATCGGGTAGTGCAATGGCAGCAGATTTTGTTGCTGGTAAAGACTACACCGTCATCGCCAATCCAGGCAAAGTGGAAGTACCGGGGAAAATCGAAGTTCGTGAGTTCTTTTGGTATGGCTGTCCGCACTGTTTTAAACTTGAACCACATATGCAAACGTGGTTAAAACAAATTCCGAGTGATGTACGTTTTGTGCGTACGCCAGCAGCCATGAACAAAGTATGGGAACAAGGGGCACGTACTTACTATACATCTGAGGCATTAGGTGTACGTAAGCGCACGCATTTACCATTATTCCATGCAATTCAGGTGAATGGTCAGCAGATTTTTGACCAGGCTTCTGCGGCTAAATTCTTTACTCGTTACGGTGTGCCTGAACAAAAATTTAATAGCACTTACAACTCATTTGCTGTAACTGCAAAAGTTGCCGAGTCAAATAAACTTGCTCAACAGTACCAATTAACAGGTGTTCCAGCAGTTGTCGTTAATGGTAAATATGTTGTACAGGGTGAAGATGGTAAAGTCACTCAAGTCCTTAATTACTTAATTGAAAAAGAACGTAAGGCAAAATAATAGTTTTTTGCTTTAAAAAGGGCTTCATAAGAAGCCCTTTTTTTATAAAATTTATTTCATAATCACGAAATAATTCAATTAATTTTGAGAAGTCTCGTCTTCAATCTGAAAATTTAGCGCATCAAAATTGGTGGTTTGGGTAGGTAGTGATAATGCTTGGTTAATATATAAATTAATTAATTTTTGGCGAGAACCAATCGAGCGCTGATAATAAGTCGAGTTTAAAAGCAACGATGCACCGTAAGTGAGTGACCAGATATAAGATAAATAGTCACGAATCGACATATCATAATTTAATGATTTTAAATAACTTTCTGTAATGTCTTTAATCGCTAGAATACGTTGTTGACGAACTTCATAAAGCTCTTCAAAAAGATGCTTCAACTTAGACTCTGTCATCGTCAGATTTTCTTCAAGTTGATGCAATAAAATCGTTTTTCCCGGTGTGAGCAAATGGTGGAGCATGTACCGTGGTGCATACTCTTTAAAATCAGTATTATATTTTTGAGAAATTTCTAAAATTTGTTTTTCATTTTGAATAATCAATTCAAGCAGAAGTTCATTTTTACTTCTAAAGTGCTTATAAAGCGTACCTTTTGCAATATCTAGCTCGGCCACTAATTCATCTAGAGTAATTTCCTGATTGTTTTCTAGTAACAATTTTTCTGCAACGCTTAGAATTTTTTCTTTGCGCATCAAAAACTGTGTATGACGATCAAGATTCATAGGTATTCCCACACCAGTTTGGCCTAACGAATAGTTTACTTCCTGTAAAAAGAAAAAGACTTTTCTCGAAATTTTCGCCTTTTTCTTTCACTCTTTACGTATTAACACATAACCTGTTTTTTGTCATTTGCCAGTTTTACCGTTCCCAGTTAGCAATACCTCTAAACAGTAAGCGAACTTGTGTAGACGCATTTTCAATAAACGCGGTTTGTTGCTGTTTAAGTTGCTCACCTTGATATTGTTTGGCGAGGTTGAGCCACGTCATTGCCCATGTAAATGACATATTGGTCAAAATGGTAGATAAGACATTTAAGTCTTGAGGATTTTGAATATGTTTAAAATTTTCGAGTTTAGTCAGATCTGTTGTGAGATCTTCAATCAAAAATTCAATTTCTCTAGCAATGGCTGCACGGACCGTTTCTGAACCACCCCAACGTTCAGCAATCATAAATTGCCACTGTTTAGGGCTATGGTTCACTGCCTGTACAAATAGTTCAATACTGGTTTGGGTTTTTGCAGACTTGTGCTGTAAATAACTCTGGCCAAGTTGATGTAAAACGCTTTTTAAATGTAGGGCAACTTGGTCAACCAACTCTTTCCCGAGTTCATCCATGTCTTGAAAATGACGATAGAACGCTGTTGGCACTAAACCCACTTCACGTGCAACTTCACGCAAACTGATACTACTGAACGAACGCCCAGACGTGCTCAGATGCAAGGCTGCATCGAGAAGTGCCTGATGACTTTGCTGTTTTCGTTCATCCCGTATCGACATTAAAAAAACCTATTTAAACCGTGAGCCAAAGTCTAACAAAAAAGAGCAAACTTTCATAAAAAAAATAGTGAACAAGTGTTGACTGAGTGAACACTTATAAATATAGTGTACATATGTTCACTATACGAACATGTGTTCACTCAAATAAATAGCCAGAAACAAAAGAGGAACGTATGAACGCAACACTTAACTATCAACCACATTGGGTTCGAGAAGATTTCGTTGATTTTGTTTTGCAGAAAATTAACGCGACTTGGGCTTGGAAAAGGGTACTTGCAGAAGTTACCGCTGTTCAGCCGCTTCATACCGATATGGTACTGATCAAGCTTAAACCAAATCGTAATTTTAATTTCGATCAGGTCCGCGCAGGTCAAAGTATTCTGCTGACTTTGCTCATCGATGGCGTTTACCAACAGCGTAGTTACTCGATTATTGAAGTGACTACTCAGGGTGAAATCGCTTTAGGTATTAAAGTACAAGGTTTGGTGTCTCGTGCAGCTCAACTATTACATGTGGGTGAGTGTGTTGAGATTTCACAGCCACAAGGTGATTTTATTTTGCATCAAGGCCAGCAGCCTGCCATCTTAATTGCGTCAGGAAGTGGCATTACTGCAATTTATTCACTCTTGCAGCAAGCTTTGAAACAGCAGCTTGAACAAATTCATGTCATTTATTTTAATCGTGCGGAAATTTTTCATGCTGAATTAAAAGCTTTGGCAGAACAGCACCCACAGCTTCAATATCACTTTTTTAATACCACCTCGCAAAAGCAGCATTTAACTGAAAGCTTACTGCAAAAGCTGGTTCCTGATTATGCGCAGACAGCAACTTATGTTTGTGGTCATCACGGCATGATGCAGCAGGCGAATGAAATTTATGCACAAAAAGGTGCTCAGTCGCAGCTTCATCAAGAATATTTCCAACCACTTCAAGTGAGTGGTACACATGCAGCGCATCCTGTTATTTTCCGCCGTGCTCAACACGAGTTTTTAGCTGAAACAAATTTACTGAGCAGTGCAGAGCAAGCCGGTTTACGCCCACAACATGGTTGCCGTATGGGTGTCTGCAATAAATGCAGCTGTACCAAAGTAAGTGGTGTTACTCAAAACCTGTTAACCGGTGAAATTGAAGACCAACCTAACCGTCCAATTAAACTATGCGTGAGCCAGGCATTAAGCCCAGTCACGATTGATCTATAAAAAGAATTAAAGAGGATTAACCTTATGAATATGGCATTAGAATTTTCTACTGTTTCTAAATCTGCTCATTTAACCCCTGAGCAAATTGAAGAATTTGGCCGCCGTGTTGAACAGATTCGTCAAGATGTTATGCAAAGCCTTGGTGAGCAAGATGCAAAATATATCTATAAAGTCCGTAACTTCGTTCGCTATACCGAAATCGTATCACGTGGCATGTTGATGTTTGGTGGCTGGATTCCTCCTGTCTGGTTATTGGGTACAGGTTTACTGGGTATTTCTAAAATTGTAGAAAACATGGAACTTGGTCATAACGTTATGCACGGTCAGTTTGACTGGTTAAATGAACCAAGTCTGAATGGTAATACCTATGATTGGGATACCATTGCCTCTGGTGATGACTGGCGTGAAACACACAACTATGTACACCACACCTATACCAATATTGTCGGCAAAGATCATGATGTCGGATATGGTATTTTGCGAGTAAGCGATCAACAGAAATGGGAACCTCGTCACCTATTTAATATTCCTCTGGCTCTACAGTTAATGTTTTTCTTTGAATGGTATGTAGGTGTACAAAATCTACATCTTGAAGATGCATTAGTTTATAAAACCAAAAGCTGGAAAAAGGTGTGGGAAGATGCGGCTAAGGTCCGTAAAAAAGCAACACGCCAAGTTTTAAAGGATTATGTGTTTTTCCCTGTGATCTCTGGTCCTATGTTTTTACCGGTTTTTGCAGGCAATGTAGTTGCTAATATTATTCGTAACTTGTGGTCATCTGCTGTGATTTTTAATGGTCACTTTACTGAAGATGCAGAAACGTTTGAGCCGGATAATACCGATACTGAAACTAAGGCAGAGTGGTACTTACGTCAGATTCGTGGTTCAAGTAATTTTAGTGGTACAGAATGGCTTCATTTTATGAGTGGTAATTTAAGCCATCAAATCGAACACCATTTATTCCCTGATATGCCTGCCAACCGCTATAAAGAAGTAGCACCGAAAATTAAGGCACTCTGTGCAGAATACGGCATTAACTACAATGAAGCTAATTTCATGCGTCAGTTCTGGAGTGTATGGGTGCGTTTAGCAAAATGCTCATTACCAAACCACACCACTGCAAAAGTGATGCAGACATTAGAAAAATTAAAAGCAAAATTCAAATTTGCCTAATAAATAGACCAATAAATAGCTCCTAAAAAGGGGCTATTTTTATTTTTAAGTCATGAAAAGTGCAGACTTACATTTGAAAGTAGGGAATAAACTCAACCTGTCAAAATCCTTTGCTATACTATGCCCAAGTTTGTATTTAAGAGAATTTAGGAAGGATTATGCGTATTGACCAACGTGCATTAGACCAATTACGTGAAGTGAAAATTACACGAAACTACACCCGTTATGCTGAAGGTTCTGTGCTGGTCGAATTTGGTCACACCAAAGTCCTTTGTACTGCAAGCATTGATAACTCAGTGCCACGCTTTCTAAAAGGCCAAGGTCAAGGCTGGGTAACAGCAGAATATGGCATGTTACCGCGCTCAACACACTCACGTTGTGACCGTGAAGCTGCTCGTGGTAAACAAACTGGTCGTACTCAAGAAATCCAACGTCTGATTGGCCGTAGCCTACGTGCGATGGTTGATTTGAAAAAGCTTGGTGAAAACACGATTACGATCGACTGCGATGTAATTCAGGCTGATGGTGGTACACGTACTGCTTCAATCACTGGTGCTGCTGTAGCATTGGTTGATGCGATGAATGTTTTACTTGCACAGAAAAAAATTAAGCAAGATCCGCTTAAAGGCTTAGTTGCTGCAATTTCTGTAGGTATGTATCAAGATGAAGTATTGCTTGATCTTTGCTATGAAGAAGACTCGAACTGTCAAACTGACTTAAATGTCGTGATGACACAAGCAGGTGAGTTTATTGAAATTCAAGGTACAGCTGAAGATAAACCGTTTACCCGTGCTCAGAGCAATGCCATGTTAGAAATGGCCGAAAAAGGAATTGCCGAGCTCATTAAAAAGCAACAAGAAGCTTTAGGCTGGTAAGTTTAAGTTTTCTAAAAAACGCATCTTTGGATGCGTTTTTTTATGCCTTCATCAAATCGACATAAAAACATCACTTGCCTGTCACCTTTTCGCTTTATTAGTAGTTCGCATTTAAACCGTTTGGAAAAAACCAATGCGAAAACTTTCAATTTTATTAATTACATCTTTAGCACTCATGCTCAGTGCTTGTAACGATGATAACGACTCAGATAATTCATCGCCAACAACACCGCCTACCAGTAATTGCAAAATGCACTGTGCACCATAATAAGAACTCAGGATAGAAACTAATGAATCGTCGCGAATTTCTTTTAAATTCTACAAAAACAATGTTTGGGACCGCTGCTCTGGCGAGTTTCCCGCTGAGTATTCAAAAAGCGTTAGCAATTGACGCCAAAGTTGAAAGTGGAACTATTCAAGATGTTAAACACATCGTGATTTTGACTCAGGAAAACCGTTCATTTGATAATTACTTTGGAACACTAAAAGGTGTACGTGGCTTTGGTGACCGTTTTACCATTCCAATGACGGAAAGCCGAAAGGTTTGGGAACAATATGATGCGAATAAAAAGAAAGTATTGCCTTACCATTTAGATAGTCGTTTAGGAAATGCTCAGCGTGTTTCAGGTACACCTCACTCATGGTCTGATGGCCAAGCAGCTTGGGACAATGGTCGTATGAGTGATTGGGTCGCTTATAAAAAACCACAGTCGATGGGCTACTACAAAAAACAAGAAGTCGAATATCAATTTGCCTTAGCCAACGCTTTTACGATTTGTGATGCCTACCACTGTGCTATGCATGCAGGGACTAACCCGAACCGTAAGTTTATTTGGACTGGAACGAATGGACCTACAGGCGCAGGTGTTGCCAGTGTGGTCAATGAATTTGATGGAATTGGCCCATCAACAGAAGGTTATGAGTGGACGACGTATCCTGAGCGACTACAGCAGGCTGGCGTGACATGGAAAGTTTATCAAAACATGCCGGATAACTTTACCGATAACCCTTTAGCTGGTTTCAAGCAATATCGCCGTGCAAACGAGCAATCTGGTCAGCCTGTCAGTAACGACACGCCAATATGCCCAGCATATGATGAAAAGATTGATGCGACCCAACCACTTTACAAAGGTATTGCCAATACCATGCCGGACGGTGGTTTTTTAGGAACTTTTAAAGCTGATATCGCCCAAGGTAAATTACCGCAAGTGAGTTGGTTAGTTGCTCCAGCGACCTACAGTGAGCATCCGGGACCATCGAGTCCTGTACAGGGCGCTTGGTATATTCAGGAAGTATTAAATGCTTTAACTGAAAACCCTCAAGTGTGGAGCCAAACCGTTTTATTGGTGAACTTCGATGAAAATGACGGTTTCTTTGACCATGTCCCTTCACCAAGTGCACCGTCTAAAGATATAAACGGTGTTGTATATGGAAAAACTACTTTAACGGACCAACAAGTATCTTTTGAATACTTTAACCATCCAGCAGTAGCGACTTCAAAATCTCAACCTAAGCCAGATGGTCGAGTGTATGGTCCGGGTGTACGTGTTCCAATGTATGTGATTTCGCCGTGGAGCCGTGGAGGATGGGTAAATTCTCAAGTCTTTGATCATACTTCTATTTTACAATTCTTAGAAAAACGTTTTGGTGTGCAAGAACCTAACATTAGCCCATACCGCCGTGCTGTATGTGGTGATTTAACAACGGCATTTAATTTTAAAACACCGAATCTTTTGCCTGTTGCTGAACTAGATGGGAAGAAAACAAAAGCCGAAGCCGATGCGATTCGTGTCGCTCAAGCTTTATTGCCCCAAGTTCCTGTTCCGAGCCAGCAACAATTTCCTCAGCAGGAAATGGGAATTCGACCATCGCGTGCTTTACCTTATATTTTGCACACCAGTGCCAAAGTCGATGTCACTCAAAAAACGGTTAAGCTGATGTTCTCCAATACGGGTAAACAGGCAGCCGTTTTCCATGTCTATAACCGATTAGATCTAACAGCAATTCCACGCCGTTATATGGTTGAGGCGGGCAAACAGCTTGATGACGTGTGGAATACTATCAATGGACAGTATGATTTATGGGTACTTGGACCAAATGGTTTTCACCGTGCGTTTAAAGGTAATTTAAGTCAAGCTAATCAGACTCAAGCATTACCGGAAATTAGAGTATGTGTAGAAGAATGTGATGCGAATTTATATTTAAAAGTGCGTCATGATGGTAATAAGTCAGTCAAGCTCACTGTCAAGGCAAATGCTTATCTACCAAACAAGACATGGATGATAGAAACTAATAGTTCTGAAAAAGAACTGGTTTGGGATATGTCTGAATTTGGTGGTTGGTATGATTTTACAGTGACATTAGCGGACGATGCGACGTTTAGTCGCCGTTTTGCAGGGCGTATAGAAACTCAAGAAGATTCAATTTCTGATCCATATATGGGATATTTAGAGTCTTAGGTTGGTAGGTTATTTTCCTTAATGAAGGTATTGAAATTTATTCCTCATTAACTGGTGCTAAAAGTCATCTGCAACCTGTCTATAATCTATAAGGATCTTATTTTTGCAACAAAATAGGATAGAGGATGAAAGTGGACAGGTTTTGCAGATGACAATGCCTTTGGTTACTTTGGGCAAAACCAAAGTAACAGAATGAGCTGTTGGCAAAAAAATTCTAAGCGGTAAGACTCTGCCGCGTAGGCCGAATAGAGAAACGAGATATCCACATCACGATAGTAAATAAAGGGAATAGGATGTTTATATAAAATACTATGGGGGAAGATGCTGTCGTATAGATGAATAATAAAAATAAAGGCTTACCTTTTGTAACAGAATCTCCTAAGCCTGGTCATATTTATCTTTTACCTTGAAACCCTAAATTTTTTAAAAGTGATGGGGAAAACTTATGCTACAAGGTTTTATTGTATTATTAGCAGTAGTTACTTTTGTTTTAATGGCTGCCGATCCACGGGATAGTGGGGCACAAGCGACTCAGTCAGCATGGCAAAAAACACAAGCGGCAGACATGACCAAGTCGCAAAAAAATACCAATAATGATGCTGATTTTATTTAGGCATTAAAACGCATTGATAAATCAACGGCTTTGACATCTTTAGTCAACACGCCCATAGAAATATAGTCGACACCAGTAGTCGCTACTTCGCGTAAGTTTTCAATAGTGATATTGCCCGAAGCTTCGAGTTTACAGCGACCCGCCACGTGTTTTACAGCATCAATCATTTGTTGTTGGCTAAAGTTGTCGAGCATGACAATGTCCGCACCTGCTTCAAGCGCTTGGTTTAGCTCATCCCAAGTTTCAACTTCGACTTCAACAGGTTTACCCGGCGCAATTTGATGTGCTTTTGCAATCGCTTGGGCAATACCGCCCGCTGCCATAATATGATTTTCTTTAATTAAGAATGCATCAAATAAACCGAGGCGGTGATTTTGTCCGCCACCGACGGTTACGGCGTATTTTTGTGCAATACGTAAGCCCGGTAAAGTTTTACGTGTATCGAGAAGCTTTGTGTTTAAACCTTCAAGATGCTGAACATATTCAGCAGTTTTTGTTGCAACAGCCGATAATGTTTGAATAAAGTTTAAAGCAGGGCGCTCTACAGTCAGTAAGCTACGTGCAGAACCAGCAAGCTTTAAAAAGGCTTCATTTGCAGCAACACGGTCACCTTCTTGTTTTAACCAAGTCACCTGTACAGTGTTGTCATACGCTGAGATGAGCGCATTCACCCACGGCTGTCCAGCTAAAACCATATCTTCACGGCTGATGATAGTTGCGGTAGCTTGTTCATCTTCAGGTGTGAGCATGGCGGTAATGTCACCGTCCCCAATATCTTCTTGTAATGCTTGTTGAATATTGATTTGAATTGACTGTTCAAGCAAAGACTGAGGTATGCTCATACGGTTTCCATTTTGTCGATGACCCTAAAACTTGCGATATATTAGCACCGTCGACTTTAAAAATAAGCTGTTTTATCAGATTAATCGCGATAAACAATCATGCTGACTACTCTGAAAAGCAATTAACTGTTTTAAACTAAAACAATTGGCAAGCAATTTATTGGCATCTCAATGAAGCAAATCACACCGTATGAAGTTATAAATGGACAATTAAAAGGGGCGAGACAAGTACCTTCTCCAAATTTTAACCAGCGTCCCGCTGGTACCGAAATACAAATGATTGTGGTTCATAATATAAGCTTGCCGCCTTCTCAGTTTGGGGGAGGCTATATTGAACAGTTTTTCCAGAATAAATTAGATTGGTCCGTTCATCCCTATTTTCAGACTATTGAAGGTATGCAAGTCTCTACACACCTGTTAATTTTACGAACAGGTGAAGTCCTACAGTTTGTTAACTTTAATGATCGTGCATGGCATGCAGGGCGTTCAAGCTACTTAGCCAAAGTTGAATGCAATGATTATTCAATTGGTATTGAGCTTGAAGGAAGTGATGATTTACCTTTTGAAGACGTACAATATGAAGTGCTAACTGACGTTGTTACTGCTATTCGTCAGGCCTATCCTGAAATTAAAAACCATATTGCAGGGCATTCAGACATTGCACCGGGCCGAAAAACCGATCCGGGACCTTATTTTAAATGGCAGCACTTTAGGCAGTTGTTAGCACAGAAAAAAACTTGAGTTCATTCATCATTTCACAACGAAAAGATTTTCTAGTTTCATTACAATAGCGACTTTCGAATATAGCTGTAGGTGAGTACGATGGCATTATGGCGATCGACTTTTATTGTCAGTGCGATGACGATGTTGTCACGGGTATTGGGCTTAGTACGAGATGTCGTATTGCTCAACGTGTTTGGTGCGGGTAAAGATTTCGATACCTTCGTTGTGGCTTTTCGTATTCCCAACTTCTTTCGACGGTTGTTTGCCGAAGGGGCTTTTTCACAGGCTTTTATTCCGGTATTGACCGAATATAAAACAGGTCGTGCGCATGCAGAAGTTCAAATCCTGATTAGTCGGGTATTTGGCTGTTTGCTGACAGTCATGACTTTACTGACTTTCGTGGCTATGGTTTTAGCTCCAGCAATTATCTATATGTATGCGCCGGGCTTCCATAATGACCCTGAAAAGTTTGATTTAGCGGTCAGTATGTTCCGTCTGACCATTCCCTATTTAATGTTTATGTCGCTTACGGCTTTTGCCAGTAGCATCTTAAACAGTTATGGCTCGTTTGCCTCGCCAGCTTTTTCACCTGTTTTACTGAACGTAGCAATGATTGCAGGGGCTTGGTGGCTTACACCGTATATGGCTGAGCCAATCAAAGCTTTAGGTTGGTCAGTTGTTGCGGCTGGTATTTTACAGTTAGCGATACAAATTCCTGAGTTATGGCGTAAAAACTTACTGATCCCACCGAAAGTTGATTTTAAACATGAAGGTGTAGAACGTATTTTAAAATTAATGCTTCCAGCATTATTTGGTGTATCTGTGACTCAGATTAACCTATTGCTAAATACGATTTGGGCATCTTTCATGCAAGATGGTTCAGTGTCTTGGCTCTACAGTGCCGAACGTATGACCGAGTTACCTTTAGGATTAATCGGTGTTGCGATTGGTACAGTGATTTTACCTTCACTGTCAGCACGTCATGCTGAACAAGACCAAGCGAAGTTTCGTAGCATGATTGATTGGGCAGCGAAAGTGATTGTATTGGTGGGGTTACCAGCAAGTATTGCTTTATTTATGCTTTCTACACCGATTATTCAGGCATTGTTCCAACGCGGTGAGTTTGATTTACGCGATACACAAATGACAGCACTCGCATTGCAGTGTATGAGCGCTGGTGTAATTTCCTTTATGTTAATTAAAGTATTTGCACCAGGTTTCTATGCGCAGCAAGATACAAAAACACCAGTGCGTGTGGGTTTAATGTCGGTTGCAGCTAATGCGATTTTAAACGTTGTATTCATTGGATTCTTTAAACTAATCAATTGGCATGCAGAGCATATGGCGCTTGCTTTAGCCTCCTCTGGTTCAGCTTTAGTAAATGCAGGTTTGCTCTATTTTTATCTGCATAAGCGTAATATTTTCCGATTTGGTGCACATTGGAAAAAACTGGCACTTCAATATGGCTTGGCCAACCTTGCGATGATTGCAGCGCTTTGGTTCGGGCTAAATTGGTATAACGGTGAACTCTCTCAATGGATTCGTGTTGCAGAGGTAGTAGGTTTATGCGTTGTAGGTGTAATCGCTTACTTAATTGGCTTATTACTGACAGGCTTTAGACCGAGAGATTTAAAACACTAAAATAAAAAGCGATCAATTTAGATCGCTTTTTTTATCTTCGAAAATTATTTTGGCAAAACTTGTAGCAACTCAATATCAAAAATTAAAGTGCTATTTGGACCAATACTATCCCCAGCGCCAACTTCACCATAAGCAAGTTTTGCTGGAATGAAGAAACGGGTTTTACCGCCTTCTTTCATAGTTTGTAAGCCTTCAGTCCATCCGGCGATCACTTGATTTAACTGGAAATCAACAGGGTGATTACGTGCAATTGAGCTATCAAATACAGTTCCGTCGAGTAAACGTCCTTCATAGTTTACTTTTACACGAGAGGTGGCTTTAGGTGTTTTACCAGAGCCTTCTTTTAATACCTGATATTGCAGACCTGATTTAGTCGTAACCACACCAGATTTTTTAGCATTTTCTGCCAGAAAAGCTGCACCAGCCTGAGCGTTTTGTTGACCTTGTTTTTGAAATTCGACTAGCTGTTTAGCTTCTAATGTTTTTTTATAATCATTAATTGCTTTCGCCATTTCTTCATCAGTTAGGCGTGCTGTCTTATTTTGAGCACCTTCTTGTAAACCTTGGTAAAAAATATCAAGATTTAAATCTGTTAATGCATCAGTATTATTACGGCCCATTAAATAACCATAACTATAACTAAACTGATCTTTCGCCGGACTTTTATTTGTTATCGGTGCAGCAGCAAAAACAGATAAACTCATTGTTGACGCTGCAATAACCAAACTGATTTTTTTCATGTCATTTTCCAAAAAAACAGGAGAGTATAACGACTCTCCTGGATTGTTATTATTTCACTGAAATGAGTTCTACATCAAAAATCAGTGTACTGTTTGCTGGAATTCCAGGAAGCTCTTGTGGGCCATATGCAAGATTTGATGGTATGAAGAAAGTCGCTTTTCCACCTTCTTTCATGAGTTGAAGACCTTCAGTCCAACCCGGAATGACCTGATTAAGCGGGAATTCTACTGGTTGACCACGCTTATAAGAACTATCGAAAACCTGTCCATTAATTAAGCGGCCTTCATAATGTACTTTAACAATAGACTGAGCAGTTGGCTGTTTACCAGTACCTTCTTTAGTAATGATATATTGCAAACCTGATGCAGTGGTTTTTACGCCAGCTTTCGTTTTGTTTTCTGCAAGGAACTGTGCATCTGCAGAGTCAGTAGCTGTACCCGCTTGCTCAGGTTTGTCTTGATGCTGCATTTTTTGTTGTAACTCTTTTTCATAAGCAGCAACGGCAGCTTTTAAATCTTCTTGAGTATAAGCACTAGGCTGCTTATTACGCGCATCATGGATCCCTTGAACAAATGCTTTGGTATCCAGCTCAGGAGGGGTTTGTTGAGCAACTTCATACCCAAGAACATAACTGATTTTTTGAATTGGAGAAGCATTTTTGTCTGCTTTACGTCCGACTTCTGTGGTCGGATGTTGAGTTGCATAATATACAGGTACAAGTGCAGCACCGCCTAAAACTACAGCGACAGCAATGGGTAAGGCTTTACTCATAAAGGGTTCCAAAAATAATCATTTGAGTCTAAAAGGCTGCTTCGATCTTAGCATGCTTCGACTTAAGCATAGAATGTTTAACAAAAAAAACGAGTGGTTTTTTATATATTTTAGTTAGTTTTAATGTGGCAAAACTTAAAAAGCAAATAAAAAACCGGATCATTTGATCCGGTTTTTATGAAGAGTTTTAATTAGTCTTCTTTTTGTGCCTTATAGGCATAAGCATAGTTATAGCCATAACCATAGCCAGCGCTAGCACGTTGAATATCATTGAGAATAAAGCCGTTGACTTTAACACCCGCTTGTTCAAAACGATTAACAGTTAGTTCAAGCTCTTTCATTTGTGACTTGGCGTAGCGTGCAACAATTAAGTTCACACCAGTATATTGCGAAATAATAATACCATCGGTTACTGCAAGTACTGGTGGAGTATCAATAATGATGTGGTCGTATTGGCTTTGTAGCTGCTCAAGTAATTCCTTAAACTGATTTGAGCTTAAAATCTCTGAAGGATTTGTTGGGCTCTTACCACGAGTGATCACATCTAGATTGGCTACCTGAGTTTTGTGCAATACTTTTTGTAAATCAGTTTGTCCACTTAAAAGTTCTGATAGGCCTGGTTTTACATCAACATCGAAATATTTATGCATATAACCACGGCGCATATCGGCATCGATCAATAGTACTCGTTTATCTCCTTGTGCAAAAATAGTCGCCAAGTTAGTTGAAATAAACGATTTACCTACTTCAGGAGAGGGGCCTGCAATCATAATGATATTATTTTTTGCATTTGCTAATGCAAAGTGAATAGCTGTACGGATACTACGTAAGCTCTCAATGGCAATATCATCACTGTTTTTAACCGCAAGAATAGGAATACTCTTCTTCTTCTTTAAAATCTTGATGCGGCTTTCTTGAATTGGAGAACGAGGAACGGTTGCATAAACTGGTAAATCCAATTCATTTTCAATTTGGCCAGAATCTTTAATACCTGTACGTAACATATTACGTAATAAGGCTATTAGAGCTCCAAGAAAACCACCTACAAATACCGATAAAATAAGAACTAACAGTTTTTTAGGTTTAATTGGTTCAACTGGCTCAACTGCAGTGTCGACAATACGTACATTACCAATTTCACCGGCTTTGGCAATACGAAGTTGTTGGTATGAATTTAAAAGAGCTGTATAGAGCTGTGTCTTAACTTCAACTTCACGATAAAGCTGTAAATACTGGCGTTGAACATCGGGTAATTGTTTTAAAGTACTATTAAGTTCACCAATTTGCTTATTAATCGCAGCGAGCTGGCCATTAATTTCACGCATTGCCGGATGCTCAGCCGTATATTTAGCTGCCATTTCCGCTTGTTTTTGCTCAAGTTCTGCTTTTTTAGTTTCCAAAGTAATACTTTGAGTTAAATACAGCTCAGATTCCTTAGTCACATCAACTGTATTGTATTGCTGACGGAATTTATTAAATTGACGCTCTGCATCATCTAGCTGTTTTTTCAGGTCAGGTAGTTGTTCATCCAAAAATTTTAAGGTTTGAGCAGATTCTGCCGAACGACGCTCAATATTTTGTGCACTATAAGTCGCTAAAATAGCGTTTAAAACTTTAGTGATATGTTCTTTGTCTTGCCCTTGGTAACTTAGACCTAAAACCCCAGTAAGTTTACCACGTTCGGCCACAGCATAATTCGCACTAATAGCATTTACAGCAATAGGTAAAGATAAACTTTTAATATTATAGGTCGCGTCAAATTGATCTTTTGTAAAGATAGCAACTTTCCATAAACCATGAGGACCAGCAACGTGATTAACTTGGTTTAATGGAACAGTTAAGATGACTTCTTCAGTATCTGGGTTTGTTAAACGTAAAGATTGTTTATCAAAATCAAGAAGTAAGTTCTTATCTAGGTAATAAGTAGGAATCTCAAACTGACGGATATCAAAACTTTTTAAGCCATCCTTAAAAATGACTGATTTCGTAGTATATTCAGTTTTATAGTCAGTATCACTCAATAAGCGATGGGTAAGCGTATTTTCAGTGCTAGAGACCTGTATATTAAGATGTAAATCCTTAATAACAGAACCTAAAACCAGACGTGATTTTAAAATTTCTATTTCTGCCTGAGCTGGTGATTTTTGCTCGATCATTTGTGATAAATCACCTAAAAGCGCAGCAGAAGCCCCTTTACTATCCTCAACCTGAACCAAAGCATCTACCGAATAGGTATCTGGCGTTACACGTAAATAGAGTAGGGCACATACAACGCTTAAAATAACGCATAGAGCAATGAGTTTCCACTGAGCAATCAATGAAAAAAACAGTTCTTTTAAGTCAATTGTATCTTCGGTATTAGTATTCTGTTGGTTCATATGCTTAAAAATCTAGACGTTAAATATAAGGTTCCCAGTCAGCTACGCATTGCTGAATGAGCTGGCAAGTTTCATCAAATACAGCTTGCTCATGCTGGTAAGGATCGGGCACATTTTTATTTTGCCAATGGCCTAAGCGATAGGTTTTACCTTTCGCAAAGGGCCAGGTTTGTTCAATATGTTTCTGTTGGTTGGTACTCATCACTAAAATAAGATCAGCTTTTTTAATGAGCTCAGCATTGAGTTTTTTTGCAATATGAGGTTGCATATCAATGCCTAAACGTTCCATACAGAGCCGAGCTTTTTCGTCAGCCTGATGTCCAATGAGTCCTGAAATACCGGCAGACTCAATATTAAGTTGAGGATATTGCTGTTTTAATAAATATTCTGCCATGGGGCTACGGCAAATATTTCCAATACAAACCACCAAAATATTTTTAATTTGCATAAATTTATTGTCCCAAACGGTCTATGTTATATAAAGCATTTGAGAAAGGAATGATTTGGTTGACAATACGTTGCCAACGAGTTAAGCCAGTTGCATCAACATAAACGACATCATTACTACGTAGTCTAAATTGATTCGCTAAACCAAAATCACCAATACTCATTAAATTTAAATGGTAAATTTCGGTTGTACGATCATTTGGGTTAGTCCGTACTACATAGATACGGCTAGCACTTCCAGATAAGGGATTTATTCCTAAACTTTCACCTAGGGCATCAGTCAATGTCATGCCTTGATCACGCATAGGTAGTGCTTGATTTTTACCTGATTCACCCATCACATAAATTTTTTGGTTCTCACGAGTACTGACATAAATGGTATCGTTCGGCTGAACCAAAAGTTTGTGCAGTGAATAGCCTGCTTTTTCTAAATCAATCGTATTTAGGTTATAAGTTCGGCCATTCCGAATCAGTTGAATATAAGTATTATCGCCTGTTGTAGTTACGCCACCTGCCATACCCAATGCAGTATAAATACTCACAGGTTGGTCGCTTAAATAAAATTGACCGCCTTTGGTAACACTACCTTGAACAGAGAAGCGCTGTCCTTCATAAGAGACTACACGCACTACAACATCCGGATTTTTTAAAAAACGAGCAAGTTGACTATGTAACTCACGGTTGACTTGAGCAAGTGTCTTACCGGCTGCTTTATAGCGGCCAACTAATGGAAACTGAATATAACCCGTTTGGTCGATTGGGTAACCATTCGCTTGAATAGATTGTTCATTACTAATATTGTTTACAGGAGGGGTAATTTCCGGATAAGCCCATAGCTGGATAGAGAGAACATCACCTGGACTTAAACGATAAATAGTTTGTTGATTTTTAAATAATGATGCGTAGTCCCGTTGATAATCGATTTGAGCTGGTTGTATTGCCGGTAATGTCTCTTGAGAAATTTTAACTACATTAACCGTAGTTCCGAGGTCCGTTTTATAAACTCCCTCACTCGGAATATCATAAGTTTGTAAACCGGAAGTAACCGCACAGCTGGCAGCACTTAAACTTAAGGCAAGAACAGAGAAAAACTGGCAATACTTCACACGCGACCCTTTGTGTATTTATCTTTAATTGATATTGTCCACTGCATAGCGACAAGTGTCTATTAAACGCAGGCTGAACTGATTCTAGCTGAAAAGAAATGAAAAAACATAGAAAAATCGCAAGGCTTTGTATGTTTAGTTTATCTAGGCGAGGCTTTTAAGCGGTGGTCACCGTGTAGAAATATTAATAATGTATAATTTTGGCTAAATTAGAAAAGATTACTTATGAATGTTGTAAACACATTTATACAATTGACGTACGGCGCTAAATGAAAATCTGATATAGTACGCTGCACTGTTAGTGCCAAAAGCATGATTTATTAGATATAAACTCTAAGGAAAAAGGCTCGTTTATATGCAAATTGCCAAATTAAAAATAGCAATTATTGGGTTAGGCTATGTTGGCTTGCCGTTGGCAGTTGAGTTTGGGAAAAAGGTACCGGTTGTCGGCTTTGATATTTATCAAAAACGTATAGATGAGCTTAAGAATGGTCAAGATCATACCTTAGAAGTTTCACCTGAAGAATTAAAGCAAGCTGTTCACCTCAAATATACTGCTCATTTAGATGATTTACAGGACTCTAATTTTTTCATAGTCACAGTACCTACACCAATTGATGACTTTAAGCAGCCTGATTTAACCCCTTTAATTAAAGCCTCGACGAGTATTGGGCAGGTTTTAAAAAAAGGTGATGTAGTGGTATATGAGTCCACCGTATATCCAGGTGCAACAGAAGAAGTATGTATTCCTGTTTTGGAAAAAGTTTCAGGTTTAAAATTTAATCAAGACTTTTTTGCAGGTTATAGCCCTGAGCGAATTAATCCTGGTGATAAGCAGCACCGCGTAACTAATATTTTAAAAATCACATCGGGTTCCACACCTGAGGTGGCTGATTATATTGATGAAGTTTATAATTTAATTATTGAGGCGGGCACTCATAAGGCGCCGAATATAAAAGTAGCAGAAGCAGCTAAAGTAATCGAAAACACACAACGTGATGTCAATATCGCTCTGATTAATGAATTGGCACTTATTTTTAATAAACTAGATATTGATACCGAAGATGTACTCAAGGCTGCTGGCACGAAATGGAACTTTTTACCATTCCGACCTGGATTGGTTGGGGGGCATTGTATAGGTGTAGATCCCTATTACCTTACACATAAAGCCCAGTCTATCGGCTTGCATCCCGAAATTATTTTAGCAGCTCGGCGCTTAAATGATCGTATGGGTGAGCATGTGGCGACTCAGCTCATTAAAGAGATGGTTAAACAGCGAATTCAGGTCGTTGGTGCCCGTATTTTAGTAATGGGTCTTAGTTTTAAAGAAAATTGCCCTGATATTCGTAATACAAAAATTGTTGATTTTATTAAAGCGTTGAAAGAGTACGATTTAGATTTAGATATCTATGACCCGTGGGTAGATGATACAGAAGTACAACACGAATATGGTTTAGCGCCAATTAAAGAATTACAACAAGGCTTGTATGATGCGATCGTTATTGCCGTTGCCCATAATCAGTTTAAATCAATGAGTGCACATGAGTTTCATGCCTTAGGTAAAGAAAAGCATGTACTTTATGATTTGAAGTATGTTTTAGATAAATCAGAGACCGATATCAGACTTTGATATTATTTAGGCTAATAATTTTAATTTGTTTAAAAATGAGGAAGAGATGTTACAAGGCTCAACAATATTAGTAACTGGTGGAACAGGTTCTTTTGGTAATACATTTGTTCCAATGACATTGGAAAAATATAATCCTAAAAAAATAATTATTTTTTCTCGCGATGAAATGAAACAATGGGAAATGGCGAAGAAATTTAAAGATGATAAACGTGTTCGCTTTTTCATTGGTGATGTGCGTGATAAAGAGCGCTTATATCGTGCTTTAGATGGGGTTGATTATGTTGTGCATGCTGCAGCAACAAAAATTGTACCAACTGCTGAATACAACCCTTTTGAATGTATCAAGACCAATATTAATGGTGCAATGAACTTGATTGATGCATGTATCGATAAAAAGGTAAAAGGTGTTGTTGCCCTTTCAACAGATAAGGCAAGCAGTCCAATTAATTTATATGGTGCAACAAAACTTGCATCTGACAAATTATTTGTTGCTGGTAATGCATACTCTGGTGAACATGGTACAAAATTCTCTGTTGTACGTTACGGTAACGTAATGGGATCTCGTGGGTCAGTTATTCCTTTCTTTATGTCAATTAAAGATAAAGGTGTGCTACCAATTACAGATGACCGTATGACTCGCTTTATGATCTCGTTAGAACAAGGTGTAGAGCTTGTTTGGCATGCATTTGAAGATATGGTTGGTGGTGAAATTTATGTGAAAAAAATTCCATCAATGAAAGTGACTGATCTTGCTGCAGTGGTTGCTCCTGAAGCTAAACAAGAAGTTGTAGGTATTCGTCCAGGCGAAAAATTACATGAGCAAATGATCAGTGTTGAAGACGCTTATTATACTTATGAATATCCAGAGCATTATAAAATCCTGCCTGTAATCAATGATTGGGCGGAAACACAAGAACGTATTAAAGACGGTAAACGAGTTCCAGAAGGTTTCCACTATTCTAGTGATAATAATACTGAATGGATGAGTCCAGAAGATTTACAACAATGGTTAATTGAAAACGCTGAGAAAGTAGGAAATATCTAACATGTTTATCCCATATGGCAAACAAAATATAAATCAGGCTGATGTTGATGCAGTGGTTCAAGTTCTCCAATCTGACTTTTTGACACAAGGTCCTCAAGTTCCTTTATTTGAAAAATCAGTAGCAGAATTAGTTGGGGCAAAATATGCCTTTGCTATGAATAGTGCAACATCAGCTTTACATGTAGCTTGTTTGGCATTGGGATTGAAAAAAGGAGATGTCCTTTGGACATCTCCGATTACTTTTGTTGCATCGGCTAATTGTGCATTGTACTGTGAAGCAGATGTCGACTTCGTTGATATTGACCCAGATACCTATAATCTTTCAGTTGATGCTCTAAAAGAAAAATTAGAAATTGCTAAGAAAAATAATAAATTACCAAAAATTGTAGTGCCTGTGCATTTATGTGGGCAGCCATGTGATATGGAAAAAATCCATGCACTTTCGAAAGAATATGGTTTTAGTGTTATTGAAGACGCATCCCATGCAATTGGGGGTAAATATAAAGAACGTTATATTGGTTCTAACCAGTATTCCGATATTACAATCTTTAGTTTTCACCCAGTCAAAATTATTACAACGGCTGAAGGTGGAATGGCGCTTACCAATAATGAAGATTTAGCTAAGAAAATCGATTTATTGCGTAGCCATGGTGTTACAAGAAACCCGGAATTTATGACCAAACCATCTGAAGGCCCTTGGTACTACCAACAGGTTGAGTTAGGTTATAACTATCGCATGACCGAGTTACAAGCTGCATTAGGGGTTACACAGTTGACTCGCTTAGAAACATTTGTAGCTAAACGACATGAGATTGCTAAAAAATATAATGAGCTTTTAAAAGATTTACCATTAATTACTCCATACCAATTACCGGAAACATATTCTGGTTTGCATTTATACGTTATACGTTTAAAGCTAGATGAATTGAGTAAAGGGCGTAAAGAAATTTTTGAAATATTAAGAGAAAAGGGTATTGGAGTAAATGTACATTATATTCCAGTGCATACCCAACCTTATTATCAACAATTAGGATTCAAACAAGGCGATTTCCCTGAAGCAGAAGCTTATTATGAAGCTGCTATTAGCTTACCAATGTTCCCTGATTTGACTGATGAGCAAATTCAGTACATTTACCAGACACTAAAAGAGGTGTTGGTATAATAATGCAACTGGCGGTTATTCCTGCGCGAGGTGGAAGCAAAAGAATTCCTCGTAAAAACATTAAAGACTTCTACGGTAAGCCCATGATTGCATGGTCTATAGAAGCAGCACTGAAAAGTGAATGTTTTGACGAGGTCTGGGTCTCGACTGATGATCAAGAAATTGCAGATATTGCAGTAGAGTTTGGAGCGAAAGTTCCATTTCTGCGACCAGCTCATTTGTCTGATGATTATGCAACTACAGCAGATGTCATGCAGCATGCGACACAAGCTTTTGCACAATTACGGGGACAATCGCCAGACTTTGTTTGTTGTTTATATGCCACCGCGCCGTTTGTACAGGTTGATGATCTGAAAACTGGGTTACAGCTATTACAATCTCATCCACTAGATTATGCTTTTAGTGCAACGACTTTTGCTTTCCCGATTCAAAGAGCTATTAAATTGAATAAGGAGGGTAATGTTGAAATGTTCCAACCAGAAAACTTTAATAAGCGTTCTCAGGATTTAGAAGAAGCGTGGCATGACGCGGGGCAGTTCTACTGGGGAACGGCACAGGCATGGCAGGAAAAATATCCAGTTTTCTCAAGCAAGTCTCGAATTGTCGAGCTCCCTAGAACACGTGTGCAGGATATTGATACCCTAGAGGATTGGCAATTAGCAGAGATGTTATTTGGGGCTTTGAAATTATGATAATGCGGATAGGCTTTAGAGTTGATGCTGCTAAACATATTGGAACTGGTCACCTACAGCGCTGTTTAACTCTTGCTAATTATTTAAAGGCAAAGGGGCATCAATGTATTTTCTATTGTAGAGACTATGGGCAAGCTTTTTATAATTTAGTATTGAATGCAGGCTTCCAACTTGAAATTATAGGTCAAACAACAATTGGCAGTTTGCCAAAGTTGGAAAAAGACTGGTTAGGCGTAAGTATAGAAAAAGATAGTGAAGACTTTATTGAAAAAATAAAAGAGAAAACAATAGATATCTGTATCGTTGATCATTATGCATTAAATGTTAATTGGGAACGGATTATTCGGAAGCATGTTTCGAAGTTAATTGTTATAGACGATTTAGCTCGTGAACATGAATGTGAAATTCTATTAGATCAAAACTTTTTCCCATATTATAAGCAGCGCTATGATCTTACAACGCCATTAACAACTATTAAGTTGTTGGGGCCGGAATACTGCCTTCTTAAGAAAGAGTTTAGTCTGTTTAGATCATTGAGAAATCAAGAACAAATTAATAGTAATAAGATTTTGATTAACTTTGGTGGTGTAGGTAATTTTACACTTTTGCAAAAAGTTATATCTGTAATTAATCGTGTGGATAAGTATGATTATATTTTAATTACGGGAATGTTGGAGAAAGAGCAATTTCAGTATTTAGAGAGTTTAGTTACTGATAAATCAAATATCAAAATTATGCAATCATCATCAAATATGGCTGAATTAATGAATAGTTCAAGCTTTGCTATAGGGGCTTGTGGTTCAACGGTTTGGGAGCGTTTTTGTTTAGGGTTAAATGCAGCGTTAGTACAGGTAGCAGATAACCAGCGTATCTTATTAGGATATTTGGCTGAGGAAGATTTAATTGATAATTTAGGCGATTGTAACGATTTAACAGAAGATCGATTATTCGAATTTTTAAGTAAATTAGATTTCACCAGTGTTTCTTACCGTCAAAGAAGAATCAAAATAATGGAACTTGTTGATGGGCTTGGTGTTGTCAGAACATGTGAAAAAATCTTGGAGTTAAGTAATGTTTAAAGGAAAAATAAGACCAGTCCAACTGAAAGACGCAGAAATGATTTTAACATGGCGTAATCAAGATTCTGTCCGTATGAATATGTATAACCATGATATTATTGAATTAGATGCTCATCTGAAGTGGTTTAATTCTATTTTGGTAAATGATACTTGTCGTTATTTTATTTATGAACAAAATAATACACCATTAGGTGTGCTCTCCTTCAATGATATCGATTTCAAAAATAAGAAAGCATCTTGGGCTTTTTACTCTGGAGATACCACGGTACGAGGTATTGGTTCTGAGATGGAGCAACTGGCATTAGATTATGCTTTTAATGAATTAGATTTAAATAAATTATGTTGTGAAGTTTTAGAGTTTAATTTTGCTGTTGTTAATTTCCATCGCAAATTTGGTTTTAAAATGGAAGGCATTAAGAAGCAGGATTACTATAGAGACGGTAAATTCTATGATATCTATCAGTTAGCTCTGTTCAAAAAAGATTATCAAAAAATACAGTCGCAAGCTTATAGCCCAATAGAGAAAAGCTATGTATGGAGTTTTTCTATTCCAGAGGAAAAAATTGATCAGTTTGCTACCTTGTCTGGCGATAAAAATCCTGTTCATTTGGATAAAGAGGCTGCGATTTCACTGGGTTTTGAAAATAGAATCGCGCATGGCGCTTTACTTGTTGCTGAGATATCAAAAGTTGCAGCTATGGACTATCCAAGTAGAAATGCAATTTATTTAGGACAAAACCTTGATTTTAAAGCCCCGATTTATCCAAATGTAGAGCTTACCGGAAAGGCGAAGTTAAAAACACAAATAGGACGTTATGTCATTATTGAGTATGGCGTTTATCAGGAAGAAAAACTTATAGCTCAAGGCGAATCCGAGTTTTTATTAAGCTAGTATTATCCATAAGATAGGTGAAGTAAATGCAAATAAATCATAGAAATATTGGTATACAGTATCCACCTTATGTGATAGCTGAGCTCTCTGCAAACCATAATGGGCATTTGGAAACTGCACTTAAAATTATTGAAGAAGCTAAGCGCTGTGGTGCAGATGCTGTTAAGTTACAAACTTACAGTGCGGATACTATTACATTAAACAGCCAAAACGAAGAATTTATGATTCGTGGTGGTTTATGGGATGGGCAATCTCTATATGAGCTCTATCAAAAAGCACAAATGCCATGGGAGTGGCATAAACCGCTTTTTGACCACGCGCGCGCTTTAGATATTACGATTTTTAGCTCACCATTTGATCGGACTGCAGTTGATTTACTTGAAGACCTTAATGCACCAGCATATAAAATTGCCTCTTTTGAAGCGGTCGATTTGCCATTAATTAAATATGTAGCTTCAACCGGCAAACCAATGATTATTTCAACAGGTATGGCGGACAAAGAAGAAATTGGTGAAGCAATTCAAGCTGCTTATGACGGTGGTTGCAAAGAGCTTGTAGTTTTGCATTGTGTAAGTGGTTACCCTGCTCCAGCGGAAGATTATAATTTGCTAACCATGGTTGATATGGCAAAATCTTTTAATGTTCAAGTAGGATTATCTGATCATACCTTAGATAATACAACAGCAATTGCAGCGGTTACATTAGGTGCATGTGTTATTGAAAAACATTTTACACTCGACCGCAATGGTGGCGGACCAGACGATAGTTTCTCTTTGGAACCCATAGAATTACAACACTTGTGTCAATCTGCAAAAACTGCATGGCAGGCACTTGGTCGTGTAGACTACGGCAGAAAATCAAGTGAACAAGGTAATGTTAAATTTAGACGTTCACTTTACTTTGTAAAAGACTTAAAAGCAGGTGATGTGATTGACGAATCAAGTATC
Source organism: Acinetobacter sp. EKM10A (assembly GCF_011075215.1). Lineage (NCBI taxonomy): Bacteria > Pseudomonadati > Pseudomonadota > Gammaproteobacteria > Moraxellales > Moraxellaceae > Acinetobacter > Acinetobacter sp. EKM10A. The sequence goes on from NZ_JAALLK010000008.1 coordinate 43,814, forward strand.
CGTAGTGTACGCCCAGGGTTCGGTTTACCACCTAAATTTTATGATGAAATTCTAGGGAAAAAAGTAACGCAGAATATTAGTTTAAACACACCAGTAACGATGGATGTTATTGGCTAAATGCGGATATTAAAAGATAGCTTTATTTATTTGATTGGGGAGCTTTTTGCAAAAAGTCTCCCTTTTCTGATGTTGCCTTACCTAACAAGAAAGCTTGGACCAGATGGCTTTGGTGAGTTGTCTTACTATTTAACCATGCTATCGTTATTTGGTATCTTTGTTGGTTTAAGTCAAGATGGGGCGGTTACGCGATATTTCTATTTTTATGGAAAAAAAGCATTAAATACTGTGGTTAAGGCAGGATATTTATTTAATATCGTTATTTCTTTTATATTGTTGCTCGGCTGTTGGTGGCTTAAAGCTGAAATTATGGCATATGTTGTACTAGCTACTATGTTTCAGTCTTTTGTTAACGTCCAACTTGCCTTACGGCAGTGCCAGAAGCAACCACTTAAATATATTACAATTCAAATTATATTATCTTTAACGAATGTTTTATTCACCATAGCTGCTCTTGAGTACTTCAGTCAAGATTTAGTAGCTTACCGTATATTAGCAATCGTTATCGCTAACATGACAACATTCCTAATTGCGAGTTTGGTATTAGGAGATCTGTTTAGAGATCATAATCGCTTTACATGGAAAAGATTGCGTTTAGGCCTATTTTATATTTTCTCATTTGGGTTACCATTGATCCTGCATCAATCAAGTTTTTTTATAAAAGGTCAGTTAGACAGAATCTTTATTTATCAACAATACTCTAAAGTAGAGCTTGGAATTTATTCGGCAGGGGTGCAGATAGCGGCTGTGCTACCAATTATTCTTATGGCACTCAATAAAGCAATTGTACCTTATTACTATCAAGGACTTAAGGATAGTTCATTAACTATAAAAAAAATAAAAAAATATACATTGGTTAGTCTACCTTTAAGTGTGCTACCCGCAGTAGTGGGCTGGCTGTTGCCTGAACAAGTATACCTTTGGTTTTTAGGGACAGATTATATTGGATCAAAGTACTACGTTATCATGTATTTGCTAGGATTTGGGTGTAATTTACCTTATCTAATTTTAGTAAATTATTTTTTCTTTTATGCAAAAAATAAGACAATTTCAACTATTAGTCTTATTTCTTCTCTCATATATCTATTAGGACTATGGTTGTTATGCTCAGTAGATATATATTTAATCCCGTATGCATTAATTTTAAGTAATATCGTGCTGCTTTGTAGTTTATGGTGGAGTATTAAATATGTCAGATAAAAAAAAGAGTTTGGTGATTTGTTTTACTCCATTGCAAATGCTTATAGCTGAAAAAATTATTGCTCAACAGCCTTCTGTTGATCTTATAGTTATAGCATTAAATAATAGTGATAAATATAAATATTATTATAATAATTTTCAGCATAAAAATGTGAAGAAACAGTATTTTTTATTAGATGTTAATCAAAGTAAAATTGCAAAAATTTTAAATATTATTAATTTTAAGAATAACTTTGCTGTTGAAGAGTTTTATGAAAATATATATATATCTAGTATAGATAATAAATATGCTCATAGTATTTTAAGTGCACTGAAATTCAATAGTTTATATACTTATGATGATGGTACTGCAAATATAATTAAAGATAGTGTCTATTTTAAGCAGTCTTTTAAGTCTAAGCTAAAGGACGTTTTCTTTAATATTATGGGAGTGATGTTCAACTTAAATAAGATCAAAAAAATATCAAAAAAGCATTATACTATTTATAAGGGAATTCAAAATATTATAGAGCGAACAGAGTATGTTTCTATACTTAAAGAAAATAGAAGTGAGGATAATTGTATTAATAAAGAGATAAAAATATTTTTAGGTCAACCTTTAAAAGATATTGATAAAAATTTTGATATACTTGCTCTAAAAAAATTTCTAGCTAAAGAGAGTGTAGATTATCATTTTAGACATCCTCGAGAAACAGGCGAGGCCTTTTTCGAAGAAATAAAAACATCCTACATATTTGAAGATTTTTTTGCTAAAGAGTTAAGTAAATATAGAAAAGTAATTGTTTACACTTTATGTAGTACTGCTGCTCTAAATGTAATTGCTTTAAATAATGTTGAGGTGAGATTGATTAAAACTAGCACTATTGAAATTAAGTATCCTGATTTAGTCCAGTTATTTGTTAAAAGTGGAGCTACTACAGTAGGCATGGATTCAATTAATTAGTATTCCATATCATGCTAATTTTAAAATAATTTCGATAGGTATTTTTATGAATCTTAAGAAAAAAAATCTCATATTTCCATTGGAAGCTTTTTTTAGTGCTCTAGTTCTTACTTGGGTATCTTTGTATTTAATAGAAAATCCTGATTTAGGCCCTTATATTTCATTATTCTACTATGGAGATAGCTCAGAATCTACTGTAGAACCTACGATGTATTTATTAGCTTTTCTAGCAAAGCTCTTATCCTCTTTCTTAAGTATTGATCCAATTTTAATATTCTATTTTAATTATATTTTTATCTTGCAAGTATTTTTACTTTTTGGTTTTTATAATATTGCTAAAAAATCTATTATAAATTCAAATATTTTACTTTTTGCATGGTTGTTAGTATATGGTACAATGCATTGTTTAATCCAAATACGTTTTGGTTTGGCTAATGCTATATTTGTTTATATATTTTCTTTGTTTTATTCTAATAAGTCAATTTTTAAAACTTATTTGTTAGGGGTTTTAGGTATTTTAACTCATTATTCGAGTATATTTGCTATATTTTCTCTTTTTTATATTCGTATAAAAGATAAATTATTCCAGACTCCAAGTTATAAATTAATACATTTAAGCTTTATTATAATTCTTCTTTCTTTTAAATTTAGTTTAATATTTAGTATTTTGCCTGACTTTATTTATGTGCGATTGACTGGATATTTAACTAATGATGAGTTAGAAGGTGTTTCAATTGCAACAAGTGTAATTTCCTTTATATGCTATTTAACTTTAATACTTTGTCCAAGATTAAATGATGAGAAATTAAATTCTTTACGTATCTATGGTGCTTTAGGCTTTTTGCCATATTTTATTACTCCTGAGCTAGAAATTCTTGTTCGACTTGGTATTCCATTTCAATACTTACTGCTGATATATTTATTTTTAACATTTAGGATAAAAAAAGTAGCTATTCTATCAACTATCCCTTTACTTGCATTTTATAGTTATAAAATATTTTCTTCTGTTGGCGCATTTATAGGTTATTTGAAGTGATGAATATTTTACATATAGCTCCAGAATATAAGTGGTCTAAAATCTTTATTTTACCTATTGCTAATTATCAAATACAGCAAGGAAATAAAGTTTGGATATCTGCTCCTAATGTACTAGAAAATACTTCCGAGCTTGACGAAGCTAAATTTGTTTCTTGGAACAGTAAATATAAAAATATTTTTAAGCATATTGGTAGGCTTTTTCTTATTTTGAAAATGGTGCATAAGTACAAAATAAATAAAGTATATTTTCATACTACAGTAGATTCAACTTTAAATATTTTTATTCTTAGTTTGTTTAGTTCGGCTCAGTTGGTATATGTGAATCATGGCGTGCCCTATTTGGGTTATAGCTCAATAATGCAATATATATTAAAATTATGTGAGATTGTTAATATTAATTTTTCTCACCGGTCTATTACAATTACTCAATCTATGAAGCAATTACTTGAGCATTTAAATTATAAAAAAAAGGAAATTACTGCTTTAATTCCTGGTACATTGGTAGGTGTGAAAATCCCTTATTCAAGTTATACCGACTTACAATCTGCCCGTGCGCTATTGAAAACAAACTCTGATAACTCAATATTAAAAATATTATATGTTGGGCGTCTAGAGCACCGAAAAGGTATTTATGATTTAATTGAAGCAATAAATCATACAAATCTGAACTGTGAATTAACTGTTTTGGGTGGCACAGCTAATGAGTTGGAAACAGAATTAGATTTATCAAAAGTAAAATTTGAAGGCTTTCAATCTGACTTGCGTTCTTATTATTTAAATGCTGATTTACTTTGTGTACCTTCTCACCATGAAGGTTTTGGACAAGTTTATTTAGAAGCAGCCGCTCATGGTGTGATTCCAGTGTGTTGTAATATTCCAGGGCCAACCGATTTTATAAAACACAACTCAAATGGTTTTATTGTTGAAGCAAAATCTCCCGATTCAATTCTAAAATTATTTGAAGAGATAAATTTAAAAAAATTTGATTTAGATGCAATTCAAAAGCGAGCTTTTGAATCGGTTCAAGCATATGAATCATCTCGAGTAATTAGTAACAATATGGATCATTTCTAATGACTATTTATTTTGTAACGAATGGCATTAACCGTATGGCTGGTACAGAGCGCGTTATTGTTCAACTTGCACAAGCTCTTGAAGATGTCATTATTCTCGTTCCAGGAAGTGAGCAATGTGCTTTTTCTGGATGTGAAAACTTAAATATACAATCATTAGAAGTTGGCGAATTTCCAACCCATAATAAGTTAGCTAAAATCATCCATAGATTAAACTATTTCCGTAAGCTGAAATCGATTCTCAAAAGAAACGATACGGTTGTAAGTTTTTCTTTTGATTTAAATTTAGTAAATATTAAACTTTCAAAAATATTAAATTATACCCCTATAGTCTGTGAGCACATCGAATATAACTATCATAAAGGGTTTAGGAATCTCATTAGAAAAAAATTTTATAGTCAAGATACGGTTACCTTAGTCTGTTTAACAGAGACGGATAAGAGAAAGTTCTTAAATGATGGCATCCGTACACTAGTAATTCCTAATTTTATTCATCCTCTAGATAGTAAATATAACAGCGAATCAAAAAAGATTTTATCAATAGGACGATTGGAGTTTCAGAAAAATTTTGCTTTTCTTATTGAAGCATTCCATTTATCTAAAATTTATGAGAATGGATGGGTTCTCGATATCGTAGGCGAGGGCTCGGAACAGAAAGAGCTTGAAGAAAAAATTAAATTATTAAATATGAATGAGTTCATTAGAATTCATCCATTTACTAAAAATATATCAAAATATTATCAAGATTCAGCACTTATGTGCATGACAAGTAGATTTGAAGCTTTTCCTATGGTTCTATTGGAAGCTATGAATAATTCTTTACCTGTTCTTGTGAGCGACTTCCCTACAGGAGCTAGAGAAATTTTAGGTGAAGGAAATACACAAATTGTATCGGACTATACACCCGAGGCATTTGCTAAATTATTAGCCTCTTTTTGTTTAGATGAAGATTTGCGGAAAACTTTATCAAAGCAAAATTCAGAGTTAATACGTAAATATTATCCTGAACAGATTATACAATCATGGAAAGCACTATTAGAGCATTCGTCCAAAGAATAATTTTTGTAGAGGTAGGAAGTAATGGATGAGATAAATGGAGAAGTTATAAATTAAATCAATAACTTTTGTATATTTTGTAAGAGATCCAAAAAAAAATATTGGGTCTTTTACAAATTATTTTCGAAAACAGATGGTTAAACGCTGCCTGAGTAGACTTAATCATTTTCAATATAATATTTATTATAAATATTTGTTTTTTTGAGTTAATTAAAGTTACAAGATTTGAAAGGGAAGATGTAATACAATACTTTATAATACTGTGAACTCACGATAGAGTCAGCTTCCCTTATGACTAAGGAGAAGTTAATAATATATGGTTTAACATGACTTTCTTATTTATATGTTTTCCTAGGAAAGATTCAGAAAAGAGTGAATGAAAATATGAAGCGTCTAGTAGACATAGTCATTTCTTTAATAGCTTTAACTGTACTGTCGCCAATATTTCTGATAGTTGCTTATAAAGTCCGTAAAAATTTAGGTTCACCAATATTCTTTTACCAAGAAAGACCTGGTAAAGACGGAAAATTATTTAAAATGATTAAGTTCCGTTCAATGAAAGATGCTTTTGATGCTCAAGGAAATCCATTGCCAGACGAAGCTCGTATTACTCCGTTTGGACAAAAACTGCGTTCAACTAGTCTAGATGAAATGCCACAGCTCATTAACGTACTAAAAGGTGACATGAGTGTGGTAGGGCCGCGTCCAATGCTAAAAGATTTTGTTGCTTTATATTCACCAGAACAAGCGCGTCGTTTAGAAGTACGCCCTGGAATGACGGGTTTAGCTCAAGTAAGCGGGCGTAATGAACTTGATTATGAAGAACGATTTAAGTGTGATGTATGGTATGTAGATAATCACAACGTTTGGGTTGATTTCAAAATCATGTTTAAAACAGTCAAAGTGATGTTAAAACGTGAAGGAATCAATGCTCCTGGGCATGTCGGGCCATCTTTATTTAAAGGTAATGATACCCAAGAAAATATTGATTCTTCTGTTAAGTAAATTTTTATATCTTGAAATCTTTCTTATGATTAAAAAAGCAGTTTTACCAGTAGCCGGTTTAGGTACACGTTTTCTACCCGCAAGTAAGTCTATTCCAAAAGAAATGGTTACCGTTGTTGATCGTCCTGCAATTGAATATGTAGTACGAGAAGCGGTAGAAGCTGGAATTGAGCAAATTATTTTGGTTACTCATTCATCGAAAGCATCAATTGAAAATTATTTTGATCGTAACTTTGAGTTGGAAACCACTCTAGAGCAAAAGAAAAAATTCGATTTACTTGCAGAGATTACTCAAATTGTGCCTGAGCATGTGAGTGTAGTAAGTGTTAGACAACCTCAGCCTTTAGGCCTAGGGCATGCTGTTTTATGTGCAAAAAGTGTTGTTGGTCAAGATGATTTTGCAGTGCTATTACCAGATGTACTAGTGAAAGATAGCTCTGGAAAAAATGATCTATCTCGTATGATTGCTCGCTATAACTCAAGCCAAGCTGCTCAAATCATGGTTGAGGCAGTGCCAGACCATTTAGTGGATCAATATGGGATTGTGGATGTAAAACATATTCCAAATGAAGGCGAAAGTATTGCTATGCAGGGTATTGTTGAAAAGCCTGCAGTAGGCTCTGCACCATCAAACTTATCTGTGGTTGGCCGCTATGTGTTACCTGCCAAGATTATGCAATTACTTGAGAACACGCCGAAAGGTGCGGGTAATGAAATTCAGTTAACTGATGCAATTGCAATGCTTCAAGAAACAGATACTGTTGAAGCTTATCGTATGCAAGGTCAAACGTTTGATTGTGGTAGTAAGATTGGCTATTTAAAAGCTGTACTACACTATGGAGTTGAACACCCTAAGTTAGGAAATGATTTTAAACAGTTAATTCAGGAACTTAAATTATAAAATTTTGTAGCTCTGCTTAACTATTTGTAAAAACGAATGAATATATGAGCAGAGCAATATATTCTCTTCCTGTAAAGGGAAGAGAATTTTATAGAATATTAAAATCAGGTGTACAATGAAAATCGCGGTATTTGGAACCACCTTACATGCTGGTGTAATGGCAGCATTATTAGCTGAATATGGCAATCAGATCTATTGGTGTACAAGTGTCACCTGTGAAGAAAACATTTCTATACTTTCTTATCAAGATCAAGAAGTTAATCATTATTTAAATAAACAGAGAAAAGCAGGTTTTTTAAAAGAAAGTCCTTTTTCTGAAATTCCTTTAGATATTGAAGTTTATTTATTTTGTTTTAGCCCAACACAAATCGAGCTTGCTTTAAAAACCGTTGAAAAGTTGAGCGAGCGCCCGATAGTTCATCCACGTTTAATGATCAATGGCTCTACTTTTGGTCTACATGGTACGAATCAATTAAAACAACATTTGCCAAAAGATGAGTGGGTTTATTTTCCTGATGTGATTCAAGAAGGAAATGCGATTAATAGCGTGCTGAACGTAAAACATGTAATTGTTGGTGTTGAATCGAGTTATGCTCAAGACACTATGCAAGAGCTGTTACGTCCTTTTTTCCGTTTTAGCTATCAATATTTATTTATGCCAATTTTAGATGCTGAATTTACAAAGCTCAGCATTTCGGGAATGTTGGCAACCCGTATTAGCTACATGAATGATTTGGCGATGGTGGCCGAAAAACTCGGTATTGATATTGCTAATGTAAAACATGGTATTGCTGCAGATACACGTATTGGTGCAGCCTATTTGTCGGCAGGTGTTGGATTTGGTGGTGAAAACTTTTCACATGATATTTTAACGCTTTCGAGTACTGTATCTGGAACAGGGGCTAAAAGTCGGTTGCTAGAGCAAGTGTGGGCGATTAATGAGCAACAAAAAGAAATTTTATTCCGTAAATTATGGAATTATTATCACTGTGATTTGAGCGGTAAAACTGTTGCGATCTGGGGGGCTTCATTTAAGGAAAACACCTCTAGCACTCATAACTCACCTATTCATATTTTGTTAGCTGCATTATGGGCACAAGGGGTAAAAGTGCGTTTGCATGACCCACAAGCCTTAGATGAGATCGCAACAACTTATGGAGACCGTGAAGATCTGGTTTTATGTGCTGACCAATATGAAGCTGCACAGGGAGCTCATGCTTTATGCTTAGTGACAGCATGGAAACAATATTGGAGCCCTGATTTTAAACAGTTACAACAAGTAATGCAGCATCCTCTTATTTTGGATGGGCGTAATATTTACGATCCGGCATATGTGAAAGCAAAAGGTTTCGCTTATGAAGGAGTAGGTCGATTATGAGTAAATCTATCGAGAAATTTCCTAAAGAGTTAGTCTCGCCTATAGCACAGCTTCATTCATTAGTTGAGAAGAATTCAAAATTACATATCAAAGAATTATTTGCAGCCGAGCAAGACCGCTTTCAAAACTATTCGGTAAAGTTCGATCAATTGGTTTTTGATTATAGTAAACACCGTATAACAAAAAGTGTTTTAGAACAATTGTTTGCTTTAGCAAAGACGAAACAATTAACTCACTGGATTGAGCGCTTATTTTCCCAAGACAAAGTCAACTGTACTGAGCAGCGTGCAGCTATGCACTGGGCTTTGCGTTTACCATCGGAATATTCTAAATTTCCTGAACTCACAAAACAGGTTCATACTCAATTACAGCGTATGTACGCTTTGGTTGAAAAAATCCATGCTGGGCAATACCGCGGTGCTACGGGTGAAGTGATTCAGGATGTCGTTAATATTGGTGTAGGTGGTTCCGATTTAGGGCCTCAAATGGTGACCCATGCACTATGCGATTTTAAAGTAAAAACTGCCAAACCACTTAATGTACACTTTGTTTCGACTATGGATGGTAGCCAGTTATCAGACTTACTCCATCAACTGCGTCCGGAAACAACTTTATTTATTATTTCTTCAAAGTCATTTGGTACTATTGATACCTTATCAAATGCACAAACAGTTCGTCAGTGGCTTGAAAAAGCTTTAGGAAAGCATGACCGCGTTGTAAAAAGTCACTTCATTGGTATATCTACAAAAGCTGAAAAAATGACTGATTGGGGTATTGCTCCTGAAAATCAGTTGTTGCTTTGGGACTGGGTAGGTGGTCGTTATTCTCTTTGGTCTTGTATTGGTTTCCCTATAGCCCTGACGATTGGTATAGATGGCTTTCAACAGCTTTTAGCTGGCGCACATGCTGTCGATGAACACTTTCAAAATACAAGCTTTGAGCAAAATATACCGGTTCTCATGGCATTACTCGGTATCTGGAATAATAATTTTTTAAATATTCAAACCCATGCGGTATTACCTTATGACGGAAGATTAAAGTATTTTGCTGCCTATTTGCAGCAGCTTGAAATGGAGTCTAATGGTAAGTCGGTACAACGTGATGGCCAAAAAGTTGAATTAGATACTTGTCCGATTGTATGGGGTGAGGTTGGTCCAAATGCCCAACATGCATTTTATCAGCTACTTCATCAAGGAACACAGGCAGTAAGCTGTGATTTCATTGCACCGATCCAACGTTATAATGCAGATCACTTTACGTATGTGGAGAATGCTGAGGCATTGATTGAACAACATCACCTCGCATTATCAAATTGTTTGGCGCAATCACGTTTATTGGCTTTTGGTAATGAAGCTTTGGATTCAGCTGAACTAAAGAATTTACCAATTTATAAACAATATGAAGGTAATCAGCCGAGTTCGACATTACTTTTAAAAGAACTAAATCCATATAGTTTAGGGATGTTAATTGCTTTATATGAACATAAGGTATTTGTTCAGTCGGTAATTTGGAATATTAATCCGTTTGATCAATGGGGTGTTGAAAAAGGTAAGCAGATTGCTGATCAGTTACTTCCAATTTTAAATGGTGCTCAAAATGATCTTTCAACACTTGATGCTTCAACACGTGGTTTGATTAAAATTTTATTAGGAAAAGTCGATGGCTAAAATTTTAGTTACAGGTGGTGCAGGTTATATTGGTTCACACACTTGTGTAGAGCTTTTAGAAGCAGGCCATGAAGTTATTGTATTTGATAACCTTTCAAATAGCTCAAAAGAATCTTTAAATAGAGTTCAAGAGATCACACAAAAAAGTTTAACTTTTGTGGAGGGCGATATTCGGAATTCTGGTGAGCTTGACCAAGTGTTTCAAGAGCACGCAATTGATGCGGTTATTCATTTTGCAGGTTTAAAAGCAGTAGGTGAAAGCCAGGAAAAACCGCTTATTTATTTTGATAATAATATTGCGGGCAGTATTCAACTGGTTAAATCGATGGAAAAGGCAGGTGTCTATACACTTGTATTTAGCTCTTCTGCGACAGTATATGATGAAGCAAATACCTCTCCTTTAAATGAAGAAATGCCAACAGGTATGCCAAGTAATAACTATGGATATACAAAACTAATTGTTGAGCAATTATTACAAAAACTTTCAGTAGCTGACTCTAAATGGTCTATTGCCTTACTACGTTATTTTAACCCAGTAGGTGCACATAAGAGTGGGCGTATTGGTGAAGACCCGCAAGGTATTCCAAATAATTTAATGCCTTACGTGACTCAAGTTGCTGTGGGCCGCCGTGAGAAACTATCTATTTATGGTAATGATTACGATACAATAGATGGTACAGGTGTGCGAGATTATATCCATGTTGTTGACTTGGCGAATGCACATTTATGCGCTTTAAATAACCGCTTACAGGCGCAAGGTTGCCGTGCATGGAATATTGGTACAGGTAATGGTTCATCTGTTTTACAAGTCAAAAATACCTTTGAACAAGTGAATGGTGTACCTGTTGCTTTTGAGTTCGCTCCACGTAGAGCAGGGGATGTTGCGACTTCTTTTGCGGACAATGCTCGCGCAGTTGCTGAGTTGGGTTGGAAACCTCAATATGGCTTAGAAGATATGCTTAAGGATAGCTGGAATTGGCAAAAGCAGAATCCTAATGGCTACAATTAAATTCGGATAAAAAAGGAGCGATTTGCTCCTTTTTTATTTTTAATTAGTTCTGAATTAATCCAGTCAACTCATCTACATAATATTGCATTGGCTGAGCTTGACGATCTGCACGGCTTTCAATATTAAGACGTAACAAAGGCTCAGTATTTGAAGCACGGACGTTAAAGCGCCATGCGCCAAAGTCGAGGCTTACACCATCGGTACGGTCAATTTGTGGATTTTGATCGGCATAGAAGTCGAAAATCTTTTGAATCGTAGTTTGCGTATCGGCTACTTTAAAGTTGATTTCACCACTACAAGGGAACTTGGCAATCATATTTTCAACGAGTGTTGAGAGAGATTGTCCTGTTTCAGAGAGTAGAGCAATGGTGAGTAACCAAGGAATCATACCACTGTCACAGTAAGCAAAATCACGGAAATAGTGGTGGGCACTCATTTCACCGCCGTATACGGCATTGTGTTCACGCATAACATCTTTAATAAATGCATGCCCCGATTTTGACTGTACAGCAACACCTTTATATTCGTCGACGATATCAAATGTGTTCCACACTAAACGTGGGTCATGCACAATTTTTTCGCCTGACTGTTTGATTAAGAAAGCTTGAGCCAATAAACCAACAATATAATAGCCTTCAATAAACTGACCTTTTTCATCGAACAAGAAACAGCGGTCAAAGTCGCCGTCCCATGCAATACCCATATCTGCTTTATGCTCAAGAACAGCATTTCGGGTACTGTCACGGTTTTCAATTAAAATTGGGTTAGGGATGCCATTTGGGAAAGTGCCATCTGCTTCATGATGAATTTTAATAAATTCAACCGGTACATTAAGCGCTTTAAATTTTTCTTCAATGGCATCAATCACATGACCAGCTGCACCATTACCCGCGTTTACCACTAACTTTAATGGACGGATTTTTGCAGGTTCAATATAGGTAATTAAGTGATCAACGAACTCAGGCAAAATGTTATAGCTTTGCGTTGTACCTTTTTGACCAACTTCTTCAAAGTTATTGGTCTCTGCTAAAGCCTGAATTTCTTTTAAACCAGTATCGGCACTAATTGGACGAGCATTTTCTCGAACCAATTTCATACCGTTATAGTCCATTGGGTTATGACTCGCAGTTACTTCTATACCACCTTGTACGTCTAAATGAAAAGCTGCAAAGTACACTTCTTCAGTACCCGTCATGCCTAAATCAAGCACATTCACACCTGCATCATTTAAACCGCGGATGGCCGCTTGTTTTAAAGCCTCACTGCTTAGACGAATATCACAACCTACAACCACAGTTTTTGGTTTATAGATTTGTCCGTAAGCGCGGCCAATTTTATAGGCGATTTCTTCATTCAATTCGGTGCCGAGTTTGCCTCGGATATCATAAGCTTTAAAACACGTTAAAGTAGTCATTATTCAATTCAATACATGTGGTTTGAGTTGTGTGCACATTATACATAGATCATCAAATTGGTACGTTTATAGTTTTTATATTAAAATTTTGCACTTCATTTCTGTAGGTCATATTTAAGTTTATAAGAAAGTATTTTTAAGACTTTAGTCGAATAAAAAAAATTATAGATCAGAAAGAGCTTGATTTTACTTAGCACTATTGGTCATACCAATTGTGGTAATTATTTAATCATTGATCTTGCCAATAACTGTGTTTATGATGCGCATTGTGGTTTAAGGAAAAACATTTGCACTTAAATTTTAATTGGTCATACCAATTTGTGTTGAATGTTGAAATTTTAAGGTACAAAAATTCGCCCCGGCATTTCAAGGAGATGACAATGCTCAATATGTGGCAACAACTTTATGACCCTTTAAATAATATTTGGCTGTCTAGTGCGGTTGCATTAATCCCGATTATTTTCTTCTTTTTGGCCTTAGCTGTTTTTCGTTTAAAAGGCAGTATCGCGGGTACGGGCACAGTTATTATTGCATTACTGATTGCGCTATTTTTCTATCAAATGCCGGGTCAAATGGCCTTTGCGTCAATCATTTACGGTTTCTTCTACGGTCTATGGCCAATTTCATGGATCATTATCGGGGCAGTTTTTCTATACAAGATTTCGGTAAAAACAGGCCAGTTTGAAGTTATCCGCTCAAGCATTCTATCTATTACCGAAGACCAACGTCTGCAAATGTTACTCGTTGGTTTCGCATTTGGTACTTTCCTTGAAGGAGCTGCAGGCTTTGGTGCTCCTGTCGCAATTACCGCAGCACTACTTGTCGGCTTAGGGTTTAAGCCACTTTACGCTGCTGGTTTATGTTTGATCGTAAATACAGCACCAGTTGCATTCGGTGCAATGGGTATTCCAATTATTGTGGCGGGGCAGGTTTCCGGTGTAGACACTATGGAAATTAGCCAGATGGTGGGTCGTCAGTTGCCATTTTTAACCATTATTGTGCTGTTCTGGATTATGGCAATTATGGATGGCTGGCGTGGTGTTAAGGAAACTTGGCCTGCGGTATTGGTCGGTGGTGGTGCTTTTGCGATTGCTCAGTATCTCACCTCTAACTTTATTGGCCCTGAGTTACCAGACATTACCGCAGCAATTGCTTCATTGGTCAGCCTGACGTTGTTATTCCGTGTTTGGAAACCAAAACATATTTTCCGTTTTGAACCTGAAGCGGGTCAGACTTTGACTCAGCAATCTACAACAGTTCAACGTTATAGCATTGGGAAAATTGCAAAAGCATGGTCTCCATTTGCTATTTTAACGGTAATGGTCACGATTTGGAGCGTTAAGCCATTTAAAGCATTATTTGCAAAAGATGGTGCTCTTGAACACTGGATTTTTAAACTTGAAGTGCCGTATTTACACAAATTGGTCGAGAAAATGCCACCGATTGTGTCCGAGATGAAACCATACGAAGCGATTTATAAGTTTGACTGGTTCTCTGCAACAGGTACTGCAATTTTTATTGCTGCGATCATCACAGTTATTTTCTTAAAAATGAAAGCAAGTGAGGCAGTAACAACCTTCGGTGAGACGCTCAATGAGTTAAAAACACCGATTTACTCGATTGGTATGGTGTTGGCATTTGCTTTTATTGCGAACTATTCAGGTTTATCTGCAACTTTGGCTTTGGCTCTATCGCATACGGGTCATGCGTTTACTTTCTTCTCGCCATTTTTGGGTTGGCTTGGTGTGTTCCTTACTGGTTCAGACACTTCTTCAAATGCTTTGTTCTCGGCATTACAGGCAACCACCGCTCAGCAAATTGGTATTCCGGAAGTGTTATTAGTCGCTGCGAATACCAGTGGTGGTGTGACAGGTAAAATGATTTCGCCACAGTCGATTGCAATTGCTTGTGCCGCAGTAGGCTTAGTTGGAAAAGAGTCTGACTTGTTCCGTTTCACGGTAAAACATAGCATCATATTCACTGTCTTTGTTGGCATCATTATTACGGTTCAGGCTTATCTGGTTCCGTGGATGATTCCATAACTCCAGTGAAGGAAACGCGATGAGAATCTCCGATCAAGTGGTCATGAAATTGCAGGCATTAATTGAAGAGCGTCATATGAAAAAAGGTGATCGTTTGCCTGCCGAGCGCCAGCTTGCAACTAGCTTAGGAGTTTCTCGTCCATCCTTACGTGAAGCAATTCAACAGCTCAATAGTCAAGGTGTACTGATTAGTCGCCGTGGCGATGGAACTTATATTCAGCAATTACCTGAACAATGGCCCCAGCAACTGATTGTGAACCCAATCAGCAACCTGATTGAAGAAGATCCGTTATACCGTTTTGATGTGCAAGAGGCGCGTTTGGTACTTGAAGGGGGGACTGCATGGTATGCCGCATTACGTTCAACGCCTGAGGATCGCGCCAAAATTCATCATTATTTTAATGAAATTAGTCGCCACCAAAATGCAGGTGACTCAGCACAGGCGGCGGTGGCCGATGCTGAATTCCACTTAGCGATTGCTGAAGCATCTCACAATGTGGTGCTGATTCAAATGATGCGAAGTCTATTTGATTTGCTGCAATACAACGTCTTGTTAGGGCGTAAAAAAGTTTATAACGACCCCGTAAATGGTGACTTGCTCAGCGAGCAGCATTTTCAGGTGATGGATGCTATTGATCGTAAAGACCCCGAGGCCGCACGCCAAGCTGTCTGCGGTCATATTGAATTTGTGATTAATCATGTGCGTTCTCTGGATGAAGACGAAGCTCGCCAGAAACGTGCAAACCGTTTAAATAGAGTTGATTCAAAATGATTATTTCTTCTGGCAATGATTATCGTGCTGCGGCACAACGTCGCTTACCCCCATTTTTATTTCACTACATTGATGGTGGAGCGTATGCGGAATATACCTTAAAGCGTAACGTACAAGATTTGTCAGAAATTGCATTGCGTCAGCGTGTGCTGAATGACATGTCCGCGTTGAGTTTAGAGACAAAACTGTTTAATGAAACGCTGTCGATGCCAGTTGCCTTGGCTCCTGTGGGTTTAACAGGTATGTATGCACGCCGTGGTGAAGTACAAGCCGCAATGGCAGCCGATAAAAAAGGTATTCCATTTACGCTTTCAACGGTTTCAGTTTGTCCGATTGAGGAAGTTGCACCTGCAATTAATCGCCCGATGTGGTTTCAGCTTTATGTATTACGTGACCGTGGTTTTATGCGTAATGCTTTGGAACGTGCAAAAGCGGCGGGTTGTTCAACACTGGTATTTACCGTAGATATGCCTGTACCGGGTGCACGTTATCGTGATGCCCATTCGGGTATGAGTGGGCCAAATGCTGCGATGCGCCGTTATATGCAATCAGTATTTCATCCGCATTGGTCATGGAATGTCGGTTTAATGGGGCGTCCGCATGACCTCGGGAATATCTCTAAATATTTAGGTAAACCGACTGGGCTTGAAGACTATATTGGCTGGTTAGGCTCGAACTTTGACCCATCAATTTCATGGAAAGACCTTGAGTGGATACGTGAATTTTGGGATGGCCCAATGGTGATTAAAGGCATTTTAGATCCTGAAGATGCCAAAGATGCTGTGCGTTTTGGTGCTGACGGGATTGTGGTATCAAATCATGGCGGTCGTCAGTTAGATGGTGTGATGTCATCTGCTCGTGCATTACCTGCAATTGCCGATGCGGTGAAAGGTGACTTAGCGATTTTGGCCGACTCAGGCATTCGTAATGGTTTAGATGTCGTGCGTATGTTGGCGCTTGGTGCGGATACAGTTTTACTTGGCCGTGCGTTTGTTTATGCCTTGGCAGCAGCAGGTGGACAAGGTGTGTCGAACTTACTTGATTTAATTGATAAGGAAATGCGTGTTGCGATGACGCTCACGGGTGCTAAGTCGATTTCAGATATTAATGCGGATTGTTTAGTACAGGCGATTAAACAAGGACTTTAAAACATAGTAAGTGAAGCAGTAAGCACAGCCTCAAAATTTGGTGATTTGCTGATGTTTTACGTTTAGGCATTTGTCACTTTTGAAAGGTCAAAAGTAACCAAAAACCTTTTGTTGAGCAAACCGTACTTCCTTGTACGGTTGCTCAACAGGCGGCATCCATGCCGCCACCACGATAGTAAATATAGGGCTGATTCACATTAGAGAATGAGCTAATTAAATTATAAATTACAAACGGTAAGATCCCGTCGTGTTGGTCTAATTTGATAAATGGATGACCAAAAGGAAACCATCATGCAAACATTTTCTCCTAAAGCAGTGATCGAACGTTTACAGAGTATTGTAGGGCGTTCTTATGTTTTGACCGATGATCAAAGTACGCGTCAGTACCGCCAAGGTCGCCGTTTTGGTGAGGGGAAAGTGCTGGCTGTGGTGGTGCCGGGCACATTGCTAGAGCAATGGCAAGTGTTGCAGGCTGCAATTGAGGCGGACTGTATTGTGATTATGCAGGCAGCAAATACAGGACTCACCGGTGGTTCAACTCCGTATGGCGATGACTATGATCGTCCTGTTTTGGTGATGAGCACGCGCCGATTAAAGGGCATTCAGGTCATTCATGACGGTAAGCAAGTGATTTGTTTACCCGGTGCGACCTTAGATAATTTAGAGCAAATTTTAAAAGGCTATAATCGTGAACCACATTCGGTGATTGGTTCATCTTGTATAGGTGCATCGGTACTCGGTGGTGTCTGTAATAACTCTGGTGGTGCCTTGGTACGCCGTGGTCCCGCGTATACGGAACTGGCGTTATATGCTCAGGTCAATGCTGCTGGTCAATTAGAACTGGTGAACCATTTAGGCGTAAATTTAGGCTCGACTCCTGAAGAAATTTTGACGCGTTTAGAGAAGCAGCAATACCAAGCCGTAGATATTTTAGATGACAACGAAAAGCAGGCATCGGACCATCGCTATGGGCACGACGTGACTCAGGTCGATGAAGATACGCCTGCTCGTTTTAATGCAGACCCGTCACGATTGTTTGAAGCATCAGGTTCGGCAGGTAAAGTCTGTGTGTTTGCTGTACGCCTTGATACCTATGAAAAAGTAGAAAGCAGTGTTTTTTATATTGGTAGTAATGATGCCGATGATTTAACGGCTATTCGTCGCTACTTACTGACCTCACTGCCAAGCCTACCGATTGCGGGTGAATATATTCATCGAGATGCTTACTTGATTGGTGAAAAGTACGGAAAAGACACGTTTTTATTTATTGAAAAGTTTGGTACAGCCAATGTTCCAAAAGCCTTTGCGATGAAAGATAAAGTCGATGGCTTTTTAGAAAAATTTAAAATTAAAGGTTTAACAGACCAGATTTTACAGGCGATTACCTTCTTTTTACCGAGTCATTTGCCGAAGCGTATGACCGAATATCGAGACCGTTATGAGCACCATTTGGTTTTACGTGTCGAAAATAATTCGAAAGCACAGACAGAGCAGTTTTTAAAAGAATATTTTACTGTGCATCAGTCAGGTAACTATTTCGTATGTAGTGAAGAGGAAGGTCGAAAGGCATTCTTACACCGTTTTGCGATTGCAGGAGCTGCAATTCGTTATCGCGATACACACCGTAGTGAAGTTGAAGATATTGTAGCGCTTGATATTGCGCTACGTCGTAATGACCGCGAATGGGTAGAGCAACTGCCAGCCGAGATGGAAAACAAAATTCTCTATAAACTCTATTATGGGCATTTCTTTTGTCATGTGTTCCATCAGGACTATATTCTTAAAAAGGGCCATGACCCGTTAGAAATAGAACATCAAATGTGGAAATTACTCGATGCGCGCCGTGCTGAATATCCGGCAGAGCATAATGTTGGGCATCTTTACATTGCCAAACCTGCATTAGCCAACTTTTATCAAAAACTCGACCCAACCAATAGCTTTAATGTGGGTATTGGCCATACCTCAAAACTGAAATATTGGGGGAAGGCTAAATCTTAATATCGAGACATAAAAAAAGGCGCCGAAGCGCCTTTTTTATAGATGTCTTATGCTGCTTCGACTGATTTAGCAAGCACTTCAGCCATTGCTTTAGCAACAGTGTAAACATTGTTCATGTTTAAACCTGCTACACAAATACGGCCACTACGTACTAAGTAGATTGCATATTCTTCACGCAAGATATCAACCTGCTCAGCAGTTAGACCTGTGTAGCTAAACATACCTTTTTGGTTTACAAGGTAGCTAAAGTCACGGTCTGGTAGCGCTTTAGTGAGTTCATCTTTCAAGATGCTACGCATTTTGATAATACGCTCACGCATCTCTTTCACTTCGCCTTGCCATTGTTGGTTAAGTTCAGCGTCATTTAACACTTCATCAACTAACCAAGCACCTGTTGTAGGAGGGCTAGAGTAAATACGGCGTACAGTCGCTTTCAACTGACCGAATGTGCACTGAGCTGCTTCTGCATCGTCACATACGAAAGTTAAGCCGCCAACGCGCTCGCCATATAAAGAGAAGATTTTAGAGAACGAGTTGCTCACAATGAAGTTTAGACCTGCTTGGTCTAAAGCACGGATTGCATACGCATCTTCTTCCATACCGTCACCAAAACCTTGGTAAGCGATGTCTAGGAATGGAATAAGATTACGGTCTTTTAATACTGCAATTACTTGGTCCCATTGCGCTGGGTTTAAGTCAGCACCAGTTGGGTTATGGCAGCATGGGTGCAACAACACAATGCTTTGCTCAGGCAAAGTTTTAAGTGTAGAAAGCATACCGTCAAAATCTACACCACGCGTTTCTGCATCGAAATATGGGTAGAAATGAGTCTTGATGCCAGCGCCATTGAAAATGGCAACGTGGTTGTCCCAAGTTGGTTGGCTTACCCAAACGTCTGAATTTGGGAAATAAGTTTTTAAGAAATCTGCACCAACTTTCAATGCACCTGAACCACCAAGCGTTTGGATGGTTACAGCACGGCCAGCTTTAACTGCTGGGCTGTTTGCACCAAATAAAAGTGCTTGAATTGCTTCACGGTAAGGTTTGAAGCCTTCCATTGGCAAATAAAGTTTGGTTTTACCGTTCTTAGGCTCAATACGCTTTTGCGCCTCGATAATGGTCTCTAACTGAGGAACAATGCTGTCTTCGTTATAATAAAGACCAATACTCAAGTTTACTTTTTCAGAACGAGTATCAGCATTGAACTGTTCCATTAAAGAGAGAATTGGATCGCCTGCGTATGGGGGGATATGTTGAAACATCAAAAAAGTCCTTTCATTCAACAATATGCATAGTGCAGGGTTTTTTCTGTCTCGAAAAATACGCCACAACTATGTCGATGCTCAATAATGTATCAATAAAGCTACCGTGAAGCACCTGATAATTTCACTAATATCGATATTTTCTGGATGAAAATGATAAAAAGATTTAAAAGAAATTACGGTAAATAGAAACTAATTTCTAACACATGCTTTCATTCAAGCAGATTGTCTACAATCTTGCTGTAATACATTGGTTGTAGACTAAAGTTTGAAACAAAAGATTAGAGGTCGAAAAGCAACTAAAAAAGTATCATAAATTTATAGGTAAAATAATATTAAATATCTGTTTTATAAAGACTAATTTGTAAGTAGTTTAATGGTTTAAATATAAGGTGAGGTAACAGGCCGAACGATAAAAATTGACCTGATGCGTTCTGAAAAGTGTCAACAATCACCTTGATTTTTTTCATTCATACCGCTATAAAACTCATAATTGATTAAAAATTGTCGACAATATGCAAGATTTGACCTTCGCACCAGAGCCATTACAGAGTCAGGGAAGAACACTGACCGAGAATGTATTTAAACAAATACAGACGGCGATTGTTTTGGGTCAAATTCCGGCAGGTAGCAAGATTTCCGAGCCTGAACTGGCGCGCACTTATGGCATTAGCCGTGGGCCTTTACGTGAAGCGATTCATCGCCTTGAAGGTCAACGACTGGTTGAGCGTACCGCACATGTGGGCGCGCGCGTGGTTTCGCTCTCACTGCAACAGTTTAAAGAGCTTTACCAGATTCGTGCGTCATTAGAAGGTTTAGCTTGTAAACTTGCGGCACAGCATATTGATAAAAAGCAAATTTTGGCGCTACGTGATGTTTTGCGTATGCATGCTGAAGATGAAAACTTTAAAGCAGGTAAAGGATATTACTTGCAAGAAGGGCAGGACGATTTTCACTACTGCATTATCAAAAGTAGTGGCAATAAAACCCTAGAAAAAATGCTATGTGATGAGCTCTATCATCTCATCCGCATGTACCGAATTCAGTTTTCAAACACACCTGATCGACCGAGCAAAGCTTGGGACGAACACATCCGTATTTTAGATGCAATTGCAGAAGGCGATGGTGAACTTGCCGAGCTGCTCATGCATCGACATATCAATGCTTCTTACAAAATTATTGAGCAAACACTGCTACAAGCACAAGGAGAACATAACAATGGCTAAACAATCCGCAGGTCAGCTATTTCGCGATGCAGTAGCCCAAGAAAAGCCATTACAAGTGGTTGGAACCATCAACGCCAATCATGCCCTTTTGGCAAAACGTGCAGGTTATAAAGCGATTTACTTATCAGGTGGTGGTGTAGCAGCTGGTTCTTTAGGCTTACCTGATTTGGGAATCAGTAACCTTGATGATGTGTTGACCGACGTACGCCGTATTACTGATGTATGTGATCTTCCATTATTAGTCGATGCTGACACAGGCTTTGGTGCTTCTGCATTTAATATTGCCCGTACTACAAAATCACTGATCAAGTTTGGTGCTGCGGCAATGCATATTGAAGACCAAGTGGGTGCAAAACGTTGTGGTCACCGTCCGAATAAAGCCATTGTGACTCAAGAAGAAATGGTTGACCGTATTAAAGCTGCGGTCGATGC
This sequence comes from Acinetobacter sp. EKM10A, assembly GCF_011075215.1. Classification (NCBI taxonomy): domain Bacteria; kingdom Pseudomonadati; phylum Pseudomonadota; class Gammaproteobacteria; order Moraxellales; family Moraxellaceae; genus Acinetobacter; species Acinetobacter sp. EKM10A. Next base: position 65,495 of record NZ_JAALLK010000008.1, read on the forward strand.
GCGTGGTGATGACAGCTTCGTGATTATGGCGCGTACCGATGCGTTAGCGGTTGAAGGCTTACAAGCTGCCATTGACCGTGCGGGTGCCTACATTGAGGCAGGTGCAGACATGTTGTTCCCTGAAGCAATTACCGAGCTTGATATGTACAAGCAATTTGCTCAGAAGACAGGCGTACCAATTTTGGCAAACATTACCGAGTTTGGTTCTACACCATTGTTTACTACTGAAGAGTTGGCATCTGCCGATGTAAGCCTTGCGCTTTATCCGCTTTCTGCTTTCCGTGCCATGAACAAGGCAGCCGAAACTGTGTATGAAACCTTACGCAAAGAAGGCACGCAAAAGAACGTGGTTGATATTATGCAAACGCGTAAAGAGTTATATGAACGCATTAACTACTACGCGTTTGAAGACTACTTAGACAACGCATTTGCTAAAAAGAAGTAATAAATTAAAAAGTTGATTAATTGGAATCTGATACTCGGAGGCGTCATCTGCAACTGTTTGAGACAGGACTACATTTTTTAAAATTGGTTCTGCGATAGATAGGATATTCGATGGTTGTGGACGAGTTTTGCAGATGACAATGGTTTTGCCTACTTTTCCCGAAAGAAAAGTAGGTCGAACCGAAGGTTAATCCCGAAATAAGAAGTGAAAACGGTGCGACTCCGTCGTGCTTAATAAATAAATTCAGATAGGAAAGGACAATCTTATGAGCTCAAATGAAACAACAACAGGCTTCAAACCAAAAAAATCAGTTGCACTTAGCGGACAAGTTGCAGGCAACACAGCACTATGTACCGTAGGACGTAGCGGTAACGACTTGCACTATCGTGGCTATGACATTCTTGACCTTGCAGCAGGTAGCCAGTTTGAAGAAGTTGCTCACTTGCTCGTACATGGCAAACTACCAAACAAAGCTGAACTCAAAGCATATAAAGCAAAATTAAAAGCACTTCGTGGCTTACCAGCAGCACTTAAAACTGCACTTGAACAACTTCCTCCATCTGCACACCCAATGGATGTGATGCGTACAGGTGTATCAGTACTAGGTTGTTTAACGCCAGAACATGAAGACCACAATGAAGCGGGCGCAAAAGACATTGCTGACAAATTAATGGCAAGCTTAGGTTCAATGCTGCTTTATTGGTATCACTTCAGCAATAACGGTCGTCGCATTGAAGTTGAAACAGATGACGACTCAATTGCAGCGCATTTCTTGCACTTACTTCATGGCGAAAAACCATGTGAAGAGTGGATTCAAGCGATGCATACATCACTTATTTTGTATGCTGAGCATGAGTTCAACGCGTCTACATTTACTTCACGTGTGGTTGCAGGTACAGGTTCTGATATGTACTCGGCAATTACAGGCGGTATTGGTGCACTTCGCGGACCTAAGCACGGTGGTGCAAACGAAGTTGCATTCGTGATTCAACAACGTTACGACAATCCAGACGAAGCAGAAGCTGACATCCGTAAACGTGTTGAAAACAAAGAAGTCGTAATCGGATTTGGTCACCCTGTATATACAGTTTCTGACCCACGTAACGAAGTGATCAAGAAAGTGGCACATGACTTAGCGCAAGCACAAGAGAACACCAAAATGTACCTCATCGCTGAGCGTTTGGAAGCAGTGATGAAAGAAGTGAAAAACATGTTCCCGAACCTCGACTGGTTCAGTGCGGTGAGTTATCACTTAATGGGTGTTCCAACTGCAATGTTCACACCGTTATTCGTAATTGCACGTACAGCAGGTTGGTCAGCACACGTGATTGAACAACGCCAAGACGGCAAAATCATTCGTCCAAGCGCGAACTACACAGGCCCTGAAAACCTCGAATTTAAACCATTGGCGGAGCGTGGTTAATGAACACAAAATACCGTAAACCGCTGGCAGGTACTCAGCTTGAATATTACGACGTGCGTCAAGCCGTTGAAGATATTCAGCCAGGCGCATACGAAAAACTGCCTTACACCTCTAAAGTACTCGCAGAGCAATTGGTACGCCGTGCCGATGCCGAGAACTTAACTGCTTATTTAACGCAGTTGATTGAACGCCGTCAGGACTTGGACTTTCCTTGGTATCCAGCGCGCGTGGTGTGTCATGACATCTTGGGTCAAACTGCATTGGTTGACCTTGCAGGTTTGCGTGATGCGATTGCTGAGAAGGGCGGCGACCCATCTAAAGTTAACCCAGTTGTACCAACACAGCTCATTGTCGACCACTCTTTAGCAGTGGAATATGGTGGTGCTGACCCAGACGCTTTTGCAAAAAACCGTGCTGTTGAAGACCGCCGTAACGAAGACCGTTTCCACTTTATTGAGTGGACCAAAACAGCATTTAAAAATGTCGATGTGATCCCTGCGGGGAACGGCATTATGCACCAGATTAACCTAGAGAAAATGTCTCCGGTGATTCAGGCGCGTGATGGCGTAGCATTCCCAGACACATGTGTCGGTACAGACTCACATACACCACATACAGACGCTTTGGGCGTAATTTCTGTGGGTGTAGGTGGTTTAGAAGCTGAAAACGTAATGTTAGGCCGTGCATCTTGGATGCGTCTACCAGACATTATTGGTGTTGAGTTGGTTGGTCAGCGTCAGGCAGGCATTACTGCAACAGATATCGTGTTGGCTCTAACTGAATTCTTACGTAAAGAACGCGTGGTTGGTGCTTACCTTGAGTTCTTTGGTGAAGGTGCTGACAGCATGTCTGTGGGTGACCGTGCAACCATTTCGAACATGACACCAGAATATGGCGCTACGGCTGCGATGTTCTACATCGACCAAAACACAATCGACTACTTACGCCTAACAGGCCGTGAAGATGCTCAAGTGGCATTGGTTGAACAGTACGCAAAAGAAATTGGCCTTTGGGCATCTGAAATGACCAAAGCAGAGTACCCACGTGTACTACGTTTTGACCTCTCGACAGTCACACGTAACATTGCTGGTCCATCAAACCCGCATGCACGTGTTTCAACCAGCGACCTAAAAGAAAAAGGCATTGCGGGTGTAGTTGAAAACCGTTCTGATGGCTTAATGCCAGATGGCGCAATCATTATTGCTGCAATTACTTCATGTACCAACACTTCTAACCCACGTAACACCGTGGCGGCAGGTTTGCTGGCACGTAAGGCAAATGAGCTAGGTTTGGTTCGTAAACCTTGGGTGAAATCATCATTTGCACCGGGTTCAAAAGCGGCTGCACTTTACCTTGAAGAAGCAGGTGTTCTAAAAGACTTAGAGAAACTTGGTTTTGGTATTGTGGCTTACGCTTGTACGACGTGTAACGGTATGTCGGGTGCATTAGATCCAGCCATTCAGCAAGAAATTATTGACCGTGACTTGTACGCAACCGCAGTACTCTCTGGTAACCGTAACTTTGATGGCCGTATCCATCCTTATGCAAAACAAGCATTCTTGGCATCTCCACCGCTTGTTGTGGCATATGCAATTGCAGGTACGATTCGTTTTGACATCGAAAAAGATGCGTTAGGTCATGACAAAGAAGGTAACCCGATTTACCTCAAAGACATCTGGCCATCTGATGCTGAAATTGATGCCTTAGTTAAGCAAGCCGTGAAGCCTGAACAGTTCCGTAAAGTCTACATTCCAATGTTTGACTTGGGCGAAGTGGAGCAAGCGAAAAGCCCACTTTACGACTGGCGTCCGCAAAGTACTTACATCCGCCGTCCACCATATTGGGAAGGGGCGTTGGCTGCACCACGTACTTTGGCGAACATGCGTCCGCTTGCGATTTTGGGTGACAACATCACCACCGACCACTTGTCGCCTTCAAATGCGATTTTGATGGACTCGGCTGCGGGTGAATACCTTCACAAAATGGGCGTACCAGAAGAAGACTTCAACTCATACGCAACGCACCGTGGTGACCACTTGACTGCACAACGTGCAACATTTGCAAACCCGAAACTCTATAACGAAATGGTTCGCCGTTCAGACGGTACCATTAAGCAAGGTTCAAAAGCGCGTGTAGAGCCAGAAGGCGAAGTGATGCGTATGTGGGAAGCAATTGAAACCTACATGAACCGTAAACAGCCGTTAATTATTATTGCGGGTGCTGACTACGGCCAGGGTTCAAGCCGTGACTGGGCTGCAAAAGGTGTACGCCTTGCAGGTGTTGAAGCGATTGTGGCAGAAGGCTTTGAGCGTATTCACCGTACTAACTTGGTGGGTATGGGCGTGTTACCGCTTGAGTTTAAACCGGGTGTAAACCGCAAGACTTTAAAGCTAGATGGTACAGAGCTTTATAGCGTGATTGGTAATATTGCGCCGCGTTCGACTTTAACTTTAGTGATTGAACGTGCCACAGCGGATGGTAAAGAAGAGATTCTTGAAGTGCCTGTGACTTGCCGTTTAGATACAGAAGAAGAAGTTTCTGTATATGAAGCGGGTGGTGTATTACAGCGTTTTGCGCAAGACTTTTTAGAAGGCCAAGTGGCTTGATACTTTAGTTAAATATTATTGATATTGTTCAAAAAAAGCCCTATCTTGATGATGGGGTTTTTTACTATACATTGTGTAAAAAGAGTTGATAGCCTCATAAAAAATTGCATTTAAAATAGATTTTTTAGATAAATATCCATATAAAAAAGGATCAAAAATTGGAAACAACAAATAAATTAGATAATCAAGCTGAGAGGAAGTTACCAGTTAAAGCGCATCTATTATGTGGCTGGCCACTCGTACTTATGTTGGTTGGAGGTGCTATTGGCGGAGCTCTTGGAGCAAGTGCTTATGGTATAAATATTAAGATCTATAAATCAAACTTATCAAATATCGCTAAAGTACTACTCAATTTGTTGACAGGTTTAACAGCTATTATTCTTATGCTTATTGCGGCAAATTTGATTCGTATGTATTTTCTTTAAAGTGATTTATCGTATAAAAAAAGCCCGACATCCTGTCGGGCTTTTTCGTATTTGGTTGCTAGATATGACTCCTGTCGTATCTCACGATCCTGATGCATGAACCTATTATTGTTGTTTTGTGTTCCGGAACATCCTGTTCCTGTATGAGTTCATATTAGAAAAAAAGCAGGGGACAGCCAATCCGCTAAATCCCTAAATTTGTGTAAGATAAATCGTACAAATAACATTTTTTGCATTTATGCCATCATCATCGGGCGAAATGGACAATTGACATTCACTTTAAGTGGGTTATATTCCTGTTTAATATATATACGATTATAGGAATGTAATCATGGTAACAGCTGGCGAAAAACCCGGAACAGGCTTCTATTTCTGTGCTCAGTGCGGACATAGAGTGTTTTTAGAAATTAATACCGACCCTTTACCACCTTGCACAAAATGCTACTGCACGCAATTTAAACGTTAAGAATGAAATAATATTTGCGTTCGCATTTAACAAAAAGCCCTGTCACCCGATGGGGCTTTTTGTTAATTTAAAAATAAGACTTACATAACAAGACCCGTGATGGGCATAAAGAAGGAAACCGTTATGGAAACAATATTGGGTTTATGTATTGGTGTGGGCCTGAGCGCTGCCTGCGGTTTTCGCGTGTTTGTGCCGCTACTGGTTATGAGCATTGCCACCATGATGGGTTGGTTTGAGCCATCAAAAGGCTTTGAGTGGTTAGCTCTGCCATCGGTGTGTTTGGCTTTAGGTGTAGCAACGGTGTGTGAAGTCGCGGCTTACTATATCCCGTGGGTCGATAATGCTTTAGATACAGTCGCAACCCCTGCGGCCATGATTGCGGGTACATTAGCGACAATGGCGGTCAGTAGTGGAGAAATGTCTCAGTTTGCCAGTTGGGCAGCAGCCATTATTGTCGGTGGTGGTACGGCAGGTGTGGTGCAAATGAGTACCGTTGCTGCACGTGGTGTTTCAACTGCGACCACGGGTGGTTTGGGTAATTTTATCGTTGCGACAGGGGAGTGGATTGGAGCAATCTTACTTTCAGTTTCAGCTATGCTGGTGCCTGCGCTTGTTGCAATAGTGGTAATGATTGCGGTTATTTGGGTGGTGCGTTGGATTCGCCATAAAAAGCAAGAACAGGCGCATACCCCGCTATAGGTGAGTGTAAATATCATTTTTTAATAAGTATAAAAAAAGCCCGACATCCTGTCGGGCTTTCTTGTATTTGGTGATTAGATATGACTCCTGTCGTATCTCACGCTCCTGGTGCTTGAACGTATTATTGTTGTTTTATGTTCCGGAACATCCTGTTCCTGTATGAGTTCATATTAGGAAAAAAGCAGAGTGTCGCCAATCCGCAAAAGCCTTAAAAGCTTGTAAGAAAAATCTTACATGAGTGAATGACTTCGGAAATCGGTTGTACTAGAGACATGCAAGCGGATAGGTAGGGCCTCTTTTATGAGTAATCCTTTAGGGCTGTGAGAAGAAAAAGAGTTGTTATTGATAACATTATGTTATTTTTAAATTCTGCTTATAAAAAGAACAACTTTTTGGGAGAAATAAATGACCGTTATTTTGGTAAAACCTCATTTGAGATTTAAAGACAGCTATAACGACTATATCAATGAATTAGCAGATGAAGATCGCCACCCTTTGTCAACAGAGTTTGACCATACAGATTTTGAAAGTTTTTTGAATAAACTAAGAGATTATGAAAAAGGGGAGTCCCTAGAAGAAGGGCATGTTCCTAATATTACATATTGGTTAGTAGAAGGTAATGAAATTATTGGTGCGTCTAACTTGCGCCTTAAACTCAATGAACAGATTGAATATTGTGGTGGGCATATTGGTTTAGGTATTCGTCCCTCTAAACGCGGGCAGAATTTTGGCTCGAAATTGTTGGAACTTACAATTCAGGAAGCATGGAAATTAGGCTTAACAGAGTTGCATATACATTGCTATAAATCTAATTTAGCTTCTGCAAAAACCATTCAAGCAAACAATGGCCACCTTCATTCTGAAATTACTCTCGATCAAGTGGTTCAAAGATATGTGGTGTATAAAACTCTATAAGAATTTTCTTTTAGATTATTTTTAACGTAAATAAAAAAAGCCCGACATCCTGTCGGGCTTTTTCGTATTTGGTGATTAGATATGACTCCTGTCGTATCTCACGCTCCTGGTGCTTGAACGTATTATTGTTGTTTTGTGTTCCGGAACATCCTGTTCCTGTATGAGTTCATATTAGGAAAAAAGAACAATGTCGCCAATCCGCAAAATCCTTAAAAGTTTGTAGGATAAAACGTACAAGATTGCCTTGTATATATCTTATCTTGAATTAGGCTTAGGCCTCTGTGTCACAACAGACTTTAATTTTTTGCGCTGATTTAAAGTACAACACCATTGCAACACAGAGATAAAGAGCTAAGCCAACGCTTAGCCCAGACTACTTTTGTCACACCGCTGCATGGTGCTTAAAAAAGTAGGGGCAAAGTCCCGTGGGAGAACAGGACTTTGCAAACTGACATGTTCTAGGTGCTGCATAAGCTTCGGGGAATAGGTTTGTTCGAGTCGCTGGTAAATACATTCGCAACTGGTCTTGCTATGCCCACTCGACAGGCAAATTTTTTCAAACTCTTGCTGAGTGTGGAGGTTACAGCCTGAAATACCCAAGCTAACTAGAACAAAACTTAAAGCCAAAAAAGGTTTATAAATTGTCATATTATTCTCATAATGATTTGTATCTATGCGTAGAATAAAAATATAATCTGTTTGAAAATTAAAATAATTTTTCAGGTAATAATTAATCCTCCTAAAAACACAGGAAAATAAAATAATTAAAATTTTAAAATAAAAATAGTTTATAAATTTAAAAAAATAAGGCGTAAAAACCTAAATTTTAAATCAATAAAATAGTTAAATAAGAGAGAAAATGAGTTTGAAAAATGGCATAGTCAACTCCTTAAAAAATGGAGTTCTACCACCAGATTACCGCGAATTAATTAGGGTGGTAGAACGAAAGGGGGTTGACAGACTGGACTCGTAGAACCAGCACGCGCGGGGCGTCCCCCTCCCGTCCTACCGCAAAGAAAGGGGACGCAAGGGTCTAACAAATTATAGTAGAACTACAATTCGCTACGAGTTACGGTCTGTCAAAACCGTCTGGCAATGTAGGCCAGCAACGGAATAATAATCGGTGATTTTAAGTACGTCAATTTAATATTTAAAATATTTTTGATTTAATAATAAAACTAAATATGTTTTTAAAATAATAGAATTAATGTTTATATTTAATTAGAAAAAATAAAAAATAAAAATAAAACTTCATAGATATAGAAAATTATAATTAATTTGGTTTATATTTGAAGCAGATAAATATAAAAGTAATAAAACTATGAAAAAGCTTTTGGTTCTAGTCATGGCTGTCTTAAGTTCACAAGTTGGTTGTGCCCAAAAAACTGAGAATAAAACAGAAATGAGTATTCAAAATTCTAACTCTATTGTTATTCAACAATTAGAAAAGTTTAAAGCTCAAGATCATTTTGCTGGAGATGGACAGCTATATACGGGTGTTCAAGAGCCTGCATTAGCTATAAGTTTAAATCGCAAAGTGGCTGATACTGCACAAGCTTTTATTGCTCTCTATCAACAAAAGAATGAACCAACTAAAGCAGAACTTTTACATGTCCTTGCTCATGGAATCAGTCAAATCGATCCTGATACGCTTGATACAGAAGATCGAGAACAAGTGGCAACAACATTTGAAAGTTTTCTTGATATTGTAGGTCTAGAAAGTTCAGAAGGTATTTTAAATAAATGGGTATACGGTGAAGAAATAGGTAAGTTATTAGAGCAGGATAAACATTAAGTTTTGACACCTTTAATTATGCGGACTGAGATACTATTTATTGTTCAGATAAAATGAATCCAGAACAGCTAATACAAGTATTTCAAACTAAAGTTGCTCGTAGTAAAAAATTAGATAAAACGGCTGAAAAAATAGGGTTTTTACATAGATGAAAACTTTATAAACCCAAGCATTTGACCTTATATGCAGTAAAAAATAAAGAAGCGTATTTTATACGCTTCTCCTATGCCTAATTTGCTTTTCATCAACTATTAAAATTCTTGTTAATAGCCAGATGTAAAGTAGTCATTTCTATTCAATCATCAGAAATAGTTTAAGCAGCTTGAATGGCTTCACCACAAAGAGAAACTGTTTCTTGTTTATGTTGGTGTAAGTACCAGAACTGCTCCGCAACCGTTTCTGGATGTACCGCGTAGGTTTTATCTTTGGCTTCAGGTCTGCCATCTACGAAACCATTTACAATCACTTGGCTCACATAAACATTTGTATCAGCAAGACTGTGAGCAAGTAAGTTGGTAGTTTTATACTGAGCGGCAGCGGTAGTTGCTAACGATGAGTACTCTTTGGCAACCAAGTCGATGCCCACTGCATCGAAAGCAAAAATTCCGTTTGTCGATAAAATGCTACCGTGGTTCTTCTCTAAATCGCCTAGACAAGCCTGTACCGTCGCAATATAGCTCGACACGCGAATATGAAAGCTTTTGGTAAGCTCTAGTGGAGGGGTTTCTAAAATATTGCCTTCAATATCATGGAAAGCATTCCAATGAATATTTTTAATCTCTCCTAATTGATCTTTAATACGTTTAATAAGATTTGGTATATCTTCAAGAACAGCTAAATCACATGCAAAAGCGTAAGCTTCAATACCTTGTGCCTTAAGTTCTAGAATAGCCTTTTCAAGTTTTTGGGCGTTTCGTGCCACTAACCCGATTTTATAGCCTTCTTTACCAAACTTATGTGCTACGGCTTTGGAAATACCTGTTCCATAACCAAAAATTATAATATTGTTGTTCATTATAAAGTTCCAAAAAACCAATCATTTGGTTAGAAATAATTTATAATATGTTTTTATAATGTATTCAAGCGCAAAAGTTATCTCTAAGAGTAGTACGCAAAGAATAAAAATACTTAAAAGCGGGATTAAGAAGTCGGCTTTACATGATTTATTCGGCTAAACATAGATTAATGGAAGAGTTCCCAATTTGGTCTACAAATTTTTTGACTGGTAAAATAAACCGAAAAACACAAATAAAGTGGAATTTAAATTTAACTAATTATAGGTAAATGGGAATATATTCTTTTAAATTTGCCTAATGGCGTAAAAATTCCCAAAAATAATAAAAATTCGCTTTTCTTAGAAAAACAATCCCGCAGAGTGCTGGCTAAACTATATCTCAAGGGTGTGATAGGGATCGAAAAGAGTAGCATGCACCGAAACGTATAACGTTAGTGTGTACTCACCCAAAAGGTCTCGATTCGGCTTAGGACGCTATAGATCAAAAGTTTATAGGCACAAGGTTATAACTTACAAAGTTATGATTGTTGAAGTAAACCATAGATGTTTTCCCTTGACACCCTAAAAAATTCTCAATAATAAAAATGATATTTTACAAGAATATAATTTATGAATAAGCCTAATCTTTCTGCGCTACTCCTGACATTTAAATCTCATTATATGAAGCCTGTGATTTCTGCCCACCGAAAAATAGTTTCAGCGACTTTACAGATTTTAGGTTAGAGCGCTATTTTTATTTACGATGTGATCAACCAAAATCGTTTATATACTAATCTTATGATCAATTGCGAGCTGGATAATATGGAGAATAAAAATCAGTGTCGCCAATGCGCCGTATGTGGAAAGAGCTTTCCTTTAAAAGATTTAGTATCTGGTGAAGTCATCCGTAACGTGATTAGTGATGAAATTTTAAAAGACCATCCAGATTGGAGTTACTCAAGCTTTATTTGTCGGGCCGATCTGGCAGATTATCGAATTAAATATGTGCAGTCGCTATTACGTTCGGAAAAGGGTGAGTTATCTAACCTAGAAAATGAAGTAATTGGCAGTATGCAACGGCATGAATTAATTAGCCGAAACACAGAGTCAGATTTTGATCAAAACTGGACGTTTGGAGAAAAACTGGCAGATAAAATCGCATCATTTGGTGGTAGCTGGGCTTTTCTTATTTGTTTTGCTTTATTTTTAACGGGGTGGATTGTTTTAAATACGGTTGTGATGGTGGTCCGTCCCGTCGACCCTTATCCTTTTATTTTGCTGAATTTAGTGTTGTCATGTTTAGCTGCAATTCAAGCACCTATTATTATGATGAGTCAAAACCGTCAAGAAGCAAAAGACCGTTTGCGTTCGCAACATGACTATCAAATTAATTTAAAAGCCGAGCTTGAGATTCGTCATTTACATGAAAAAATGGACCATCTTTTATCGCATCAGTGGGAAAGGCTTGCACATATTCAAGAAATTCAGCTCGATCTTTTAGCTGAAATGAATAAAAAACGATAAAGATTTTCCGAGTTTCACGTGGAACATAGGTAGGGCGCTATAGATTATTTTGCGGTAGGTCGGAAATTTCTTTATGATTTGCCGCCATGCTCCATTGCTGTTTCACGACCATGCCTTTAAACGACAACTTTGTTTACGCTCCACCACAAGATCCGCTTTCAATTTTATTTGAAGATGACGATTTAATTGTGGTTGATAAACCTGCGGGTTTGTTGTCGGTCATGGGCCGATTACCTGAACATCATGACAGTGCGTATTTAAGGGTATTGGAAAAGTTCCCTTTAGCAAAGGTTACGCACCGTTTAGATATGGCAACCTCAGGTTTACTTATGTTTGCCAAGCATCGCGATGCAGAAGTTGCGGTAAGTAAAATGTTTCAGGCCAGAACAGTCAAAAAACATTATATTGCTTTGGTGCAAGGCCAAGTAAAACAAGAGGGCAGTGTTGAAGTTCCACTCATTACTGACTGGGAAAATCGCCCAAGACAAATTGTACATTTTGAATTAGGTAAACATGCTAAAACCTTGTTTCAACCGCTCGGTTATGATGAAACAACAGATCAAAGTCGAGTGTTACTTGAGCCTGTGACAGGACGTTCGCACCAGTTACGTGTACATATGATGCATATTGGGCATCCGATTATGGGGGACAAGTTATATCATCCTGAACCTAGACGGTTTCATTTGAATCGTATGGCTTTACACGCTGCATATCTCGCTTTTCAACATCCTTTAAAGGGAACAGATGTGGTGATTGAGTCACAAGTGCCTTTTTAAAAAATTAAAATTTGATGCAATTCGCAACTGAATACATATCCAAACTGCAATAAAAGTCGGTTATTCTTAATGCCGAATAATACAAATAGAGCAACAACAAGGACAATCTAATGAACCGCGATTACGAACAATTTCCAGATGATGATAACGGTAATGTACTTTGGCAAATGGTTGAAGACGGGGATGATTTAACCGAGCTTCATGAAATTGAATTTTCAATTGCATTTCAAGATCAACAAAATGCAGAGCAATGCGCGATGCATTTACTCTATCAAGAGCAAAAAATTTCTCTTTTCCAAGATGATTCCGTTGAACCGAATGAATGGATCATTACCATCTTTGTTACGATGGAACCAGAGTATTCAGATATTGTTGATCTGGAGCAGTGGTTTTCGACAATCGCTGAGCAATTTAACGGCGAATATGATGGGTGGGGATGCATGGCTTATGTCTTCGACGAAGAAGAAGATGACATTTTACAGTAAAGCCTAAATATAGCCGGGAGGTTCTACAATGAGCTTATCTCAAAAAGAAATTGTGGTACGTTTTTTAGAGCTTGCTGCTGCTGGCGAGGTCGATGAAGCCTACGGCAATTATACCGCTCCAAACTTTAAGCATCACAATCCTTATTATGCTGGTGATAAGACTTCTTTAAAGGAAGGGATGCGTGAAAGTGCAATTGAAACTCCAAACAAGGTTTTTGAAGTTCAGCATGTCATTGAAGATGGCGCTTTAGTTGCAGTACATTCGAAACTGGAAATGCAAATGAATAACAAGCTAACAATTTTGGCTGTGGTTCATATATGCCGTTTTGAAAATGAAAAAATTGCGGAGTTTTGGGATATTGGGCAAATACAGCCTGATCCACTTGTTAATGAAAATGGTATGTTTTAGTGAAAAGCCCGAAACCATTCGGGCTTTTTTATTTTATAGATAAATTAAAACTTCCACTGTGCCGAAATTGAGGCGTTCAATGGTTCACCCGGTTGAACCCATAAATCGCTATAGCTTGAGACATAGTAGGTCTTATCAAATAGGTTATTTACATTCAGCTGATAGCGTAAACGGTCAGATGGTGCATAGTAGCCATTTAAATTGACCAGCGTATAACTTGGTAAGTTAAAGCCATTATCAAGATTATGTCCGCTGCGTTCACCGACATAAGTGAGATTGGCACCTACGCCTGCTTTTCTTGCACCGTCTTGTAGAAACTCATAATTGGTGCTTACGGAGCCTTGGTGTTTTGGAACATTGCTTAGACGAGCGCCTTTTGCCAAGTCTTGGTCTTTTTCAATTTGAGCATCGGTATAACTATAGTTGGCATTGACGAACCAGCGGTCATTGATCTGGCTATTTAAGTCAAATTCAACTCCTTTACTGCTCACTTCGCCTGCTGCGGTTTGAAAGTCTTTGTCGATTGGGTCTGTCGTTAGCACGTTCTGTTTTTTCATTTTAAACAGAGCGAGACTCAGCACACTTTGGTCGTTTATTTTATATTTGGTGCCGACTTCATAGCTTTCACCTTTTTCAGGAGCGAAGGTTTGTCCATTTCGGTTCATACCACTATTCATGGCAAATGAGCGGCCATAGTTGCTATAAAACGCCCATTGCTCAGAGGCTTTAAAATTTACTCCGAAACGTGGACTATTCTGGTGAAGTGTCTGGTTGTCCTCGGTCTGTTTTATATGATTTTTAAAGTCTTGTTCGACCTGATCAAAACGATTACCAAGTAACACGCTCCACTGGTCATTGAAAAAGATCTGATCTTGTACATTAAGTGCGAAGTAACGCTGGCGCTCTTTGGTGTCGGTAAACGGAGTGAGATTCGGTAAATATTTGCCGTATTCAGGTTGGTAGATATCAATTGTGTTTGTTGAGCTTGTGCTGTGATTGCGACGAAGCTGGTTTTGCTTATAGTCGAGTTGACCAAGCTCAGTTGAAAGTAAAATTTCATGGCGAGCCCACGAAGTATCAATCTTGCCAAGTAACTCGGTCTGAGCCAGCACATCTTCACTTGTATAATCACGATAGCGGCGTTGGCGCTCTAGAGTGCGGTCATCGGCTTGCATACGACGAGGTTCGGTTGCAAAGCCGACCATTTGTGCATCTTTATAACTGACTGCACTATTTAGCTTCCAGTCAGGGTTAAACTCGTGGCTCAAACGTAATTGGTAAAAGTAATCTTTTATCTTCAGGTCACCATCGTCAGGTTCACCTGTAAAGGTTTTCGGGTCCATCACAAACTGATGATTGACTGTGCTGACACCGCGGTCAAAGGTTCCTTTATGTTCTGTAAATTCACTGTCAAAGTCGAGTTGCGTTTGGTCTGAAATTTTCCATGTGAGCTGCGGTGAAAAGAACCAGCGTTCACTGCTGACATGATCACGGAAGCTTTGATTATCTTCGTGAGCCACTGCTAAACGATAGGCCAGTTCATCGTTAATAGGGGCAGTATGCTCCAGACTTATGCGATATTGTTCTTGGGTATTGGCACGTAAGTTAACTTCACTTTCGCTTTCCCACTGTGGTTTTTTACTGTTGAGGTTCAGCAAACCTCCTGTTTCGCCGCGACCATATAGCGCCGCCATTGGTCCTTTTAAAAACTCTAAAGATTCAATATTCACTACATCTTTTGGAGCGCTAATTCCTCGGTTAACACTCAAACCGTTACGGATCATAGCCGCACCTAAATTGGGGTCGGTACTAAAGCCACGAAATGAGTAGTTATCCCAAAAACCACCACCAAAGCTATTTTGATGAAAAACCCCACTGACTAAAGTTAATGCGTCATCAATCCGTTGCACGTCTTGCTGTTCCATTATTTGTTTAGAAAGATAAGCACGGTTAAAAGGGACATCTAAAACATCGTGAGTAAATTTAGTTGCCGAGCTATTTTGGCTCACATCTTCTCGGGTACTTTCAGCCTGAACACGTATGGTCTCAAGTACCGTTGACGTTTCCTCTCCCCAAGTGAGTGTCGATATAAATGATAGACCTAACGAAGACAACAATCCTAATTTGTGTCGCATAAATAATCAGCCATAAAAAGACAAAAGGAATTAAATGTAATAGTATAACGTTACATTATTTTATTGATTACCGCTATGTCTATAGAAAAAAATATTGAACGTTTACAGTCGATTGATGCTTTACGCGGTCTGGTCATCATTATTATGTTGCTCGACCATGTAAGAGAAACTTTCTATTTACATAAACAGGTTACCGATCCAATGGACGTAACAGTAACAGAACCGGCTTTATTTGGCAGTCGATTATTGGCACATATTTGCGCTCCAGTTTTTGTACTTTTAACGGGTATTTCTGCATTTTTATTTCAATCAAAAAAACAGGACTTACAACAAACACGTGCTTTTTTATTAAAGCGAGGCTTATTTTTGATTGCACTAGAGCTCACGCTGGTGAACTTTGCATGGACAGCAACTTTTCCACCTGAAGTCATTTATTTACAGGTGATCTGGGCGATTGGTATTAGCATGGTAGTGCTAGCGTGCTGTGTGAGTTTACCGTTACCAGTCATTGCGGGCGCAGGTTTGGTTATTGTTTTGGGGCACAACTTATTAGATTCTGTGCATTTCTCACAAGGCATCCTACAGAATATATGGTTCGTTTTACACGAACGTGGTTGGATTGAGATTGCAGGCATCAAGCTTCGTACAAGTTATCCGGTTTTACCTTGGATTGGTGTGATTTTATTAGGCTACGTTTTAGGTCAGTTCTTTAGTTCAAAATATTCAGCAAAGCGAAGAAGCCGCGCTTTACTCAGCCTTGGTTTAGTAAGTATCGGGTTATTTGTTTTACTGCGTTTTATCAATGTCTATGGCGACCAGCCGTGGCAATATTTTGAGTCATTACAACTGAGTCTTATGAGCTTTTTTAACCTCACCAAGTATCCACCGTCTTTATTGTTTATTTTGCTAAATGTTGGAATTGGCTTGCTTGTGCTCGTTGCTTTTGAACGTATGCAGCAATATTCATTTCTAAAACCATTGGTCGTGTTTGGTTCGGTGCCGATGTTCTTTTATTTACTGCACTTATATGTGTTGAAACTGATGTATGTGTTGGCACTCAGTGTGTGGGGAGCTAACTACGGAAACTATTTGTCGGTCAATCATGTGTGGATGCTGTGGTTAATCACGATTGTGTTGTCTTTTGTACTCTATCCAGCGGTGAAATGGTTCTCGAAATTTAAACATCAAAACAAGCATATTTCGATTTTAAAATATTTCTAATTTTTAAAACGTGAGTAAAGCGAGTTCAATAATGCTCGCTTTACTTGCTTACATCTAAATACAGAGTTTCTTTCACTTCTTCCATGACCACATAACTGTGTGAAGATGCCGAAGCTGGGAGTTTCTTTAATAGATCTCCTAACAAGCGGCGATATGCACTCATTTCTTTTAAACGCGCTTTTACAAGGTAGTCAAATTCACCTGAAATAAGGTGACATTCGAGTACTTCAGGAATCTCAACTAAGTCTCTAGCCACCTGATCAAATACATCGCCAGATTTGGCAGATAACTTAATTTCTAAAAAGACAAGCAGGTTACGGTCAACGTAGGCTGGGTTTAGCCGTGCGTAATAACCCATGATAATACCATCGCGCTCAAGGCGCTTTACACGCTCTGAACAAGGGGTGGTAGAGAGGTTGACTCTTGATGCCAATTCACTAATCGCAATTCGTCCTTCACGCTGCAAAATATCCAGAATCATGCGATCTATACGATCTAAGGGGCGCATAGATATTTCCTCTTTTTTTAAAATTCTCGCGAGAAAAACATAAATTTACCTAGATTATAGCCTGAAAAATAGTGAAATAAACTATTGAAGCAGAAATATACTAGTGAAATAAACTGGTGTGCGTGAGGGAATGGAAATGCGCGTAATTGTACTAGGTAGCGGCGTTATTGGAGTGGCAAGTGCCTATTATTTGGCTCGACAAGGAGCCGAGGTTACTGTTCTCGATCGCCAGTCAGGTCCTGCTGAAGAAACAAGTTTTGGTAATGCAGGTCAAATTTCGCCTGGGTATTCGACCCCTTGGGCAGCACCAGGAATTCCTTTTAAAGCTGTGAAATGGATGTTCCAACACCATGCACCGCTTGCGATTAATTTAGATGGCAGCATGTGGCAATTACAGTGGATGGCGCAAATGCTGAAAAACTGTAATCCGCAAAGTTATGCTGTGAACAAAGAACGTATGATGCGTGTGGCTGAATACAGCCGTGACTGCTTACGCGAACTCAGAAAAGACACAGGTATTCACTACGAAAACCGCGCCAAAGGTACTTTGCAGCTATTCCGTAAAGAAGCACAAATGGAAGCGGTTCAACGCGACATTAGCGTGCTTGAAGAGTGCGGCGTAAGCTACGAATTATTAAATGCTAATGAACTCGGTCGTGTAGAGCCTGCTTTGGCAAATGCACAAGATAAACTCGTGGGTGGTTTACACTTACCAAATGATGAAACAGGCGACTGCTATTTATTTACCAATGCTTTAGCTCAAATTGCTAAAGAGCTAGGCGTTAACTTCCAGTTTAATCAGAACGTAGAAAAATTGATTGTCGAAGGCGATCAAATTAAAGGCGTTCAGGTCAATGGTAAAGTTTTAACTGCAGATCGTTATGTTCTAGCGTTTGGTAGCTATTCACGTGATTTCTTAAAACCGCTTGATCTACAGTTACCTGTATATCCTGTAAAAGGTTACTCGTTGACGATTCCTATTGTTGACCCAGCTTTTGCTCCGCAATCTACAGTGCTGGATGAAACTTACAAAATCGCGATTACTCGTTTTGACCAACGTATTCGCGTAGGTGGTATGGCTGAGCTAAGTGGTTTCAATTTAGGTCTAAACGAAGACCGCCGTGCAACCTTGCAAATGGTGACTCAAGACTTGTTCCCGGGTGGTGATATGGAACAAGCATCTTTCTGGACAGGTTTACGTCCAATGACACCAGACAGTACTCCAATTATTGGTGCGACTCGCTTTAAAAATCTGTTTTTGAATACAGGTCATGGCACTTTAGGTTGGACCATGGCGTGCGGTTCAGGAAAATTAATCAGTGACATCGTATTGAATCATAAGACTGATATCAGTACCGATGGTCTTTCAATTCAGCGTTATTCACACGCACATGCGGCTTAACGGACGTTAGGAAAGTAATCATGCCTCGTCCTATTACCGCAGTGATCCACCGTCAAGCCTTACTAAATAACTTGGCGGTGGTGCGCAAGGCTATGCCAAACAGTAAGGTCTTTGCCGTTGTAAAAGCCAATGCTTATGGACATGGAATTGAACGTGTTTATGAAGCGTTTAAAGCAGCAGATGGCTTAGCCTTACTTGATCTTGATGAAGCAAAACGAATTCGTGCTCTAGGTTGGACGGGTCCGATTTTGTTGCTCGAAGGGATTTTTTCTCCTCAAGATTTATTTGATTGTGTGCAATATCAACTCAGTTTCACCATTCATAGTGAAGCGCAAATTGAGTGGGTAGAACAGCATCCTTATCCGGCTCAATTTGATGTTTTCTTGAAAATGAACAGTGGAATGAACCGTCTTGGTTTTAAACCACAGCATTATGTGCAGGCTTGGGAACGTTTAAATAATTTGGCAAATGTCGCCAAGATTACCCACATGATGCATTTTTCGGATGCAGATGGTGATCGTTTCGGTCAGCAAGGTATTGATTATCAAATTACTGCCTTTGAAGAAATTGTGAAGGATTTACCGGGTGAAAGATCGGTAAGTAATAGTGCGGCAATTCTGCGTTATCAAGACCAGCTCAAATCAGATTATGTCCGTAGCGGCATCATGCTTTATGGCAGCTCGCCAGATTACCCAACCCATAGTATTGCGGATTGGGGCTTGCAGCCGACCATGAGCTTACGTAGTGAAATTATTTCCGTTCAGCATTTGGAGCCGAATGAAAGCGTAGGTTATGGCTCAAACTTTGTCGCAGAGCAACCCATGACGATTGGGATTGTGGCTTGTGGCTATGCCGATGGTTATCAACGTATTTCGCCAACAGGTACTCCAGTTTTAGTGGACTCAGTACGCACGCGTACAGTTGGCCGCGTCAGTATGGATATGTTGGCAGTCGATTTAACGGGTATTGAGAGTGCCAAAGTTGGTAGTGAAGTGGTGCTCTGGGGTCAGTCAAGTACAGGCGTCGTTCTATCTATTGACGATGTTGCAGTTTCATCCGGTACGGTGGGTTATGAACTGATGTGTGCTGTCACCGCCCGTGTTCAATTTATTAATCAGGTATAAGGAAATCCGAATGTCTAATTCAGATATACAAAAGATTAACACTAACGAAGTCATGAGCGCCGTGACTGTTTTTAACAAAGTGGTTTATTTGTCAGGTCAGGTGCCTAAAAATACCGAGCAAGATGTGGCAGGCCAAACCCGTGAAATTCTTGCAACAATTGATGAACTTTTGGCATTAGCCAATACCGATAAATCTCGCTTGCTCTCTGCGCAGCTCTATTTGAAAAATCTTTCTGACTTTTCAACCGTAAATGCAATTTGGGTTGACTGGTTAAAAGGGTGTGTTGCTCCATCGCGTGCCACAATTCAGGCCGATTTGGTCAATCCAGATTGGTTAATTGAAATTGCCGTGACGGCAGCACAAAAGTAATTCGGCTTTACTCCAAAAACGATGATGTATCTAACAGAAGGAAGATAGATACGGTTTAACCAGTTGTTTTTTGGTGAACAGATTCAGTGACCTATGGCATACGGTTCAATTTTCGCCATAGGTTGCTGATCTTAACAAAGGAATTCAAAAAGGAATTTTAATATGACAACGGCTCGTCATTCAGATACGGAAAATTCTCCCGATCATCTGCAACGAAAACTGTCTAACCGTCATTTACAACTGATTGCTATTGGCGGTGCAATTGGAACTGGCCTATTTATGGGCTCAGGTAAAACCATCTCCCTCGCAGGTCCTTCAATTCTCTTTATTTATATGATTATTGGAGGCATGTTCTTTTTCTTAATGCGTGCAATGGGTGAGTTACTCCTTGCAAATCTGCATTACAAATCTTTTGTTGATATGGCTCATGACCTGATTGGTCCTTGGGCTGGTTACTATTTGGGTTGGACCTATTGGTTAGGTTGGGTGCTGGTCGGTATTGCGGACCTTTCAGCAGTCATTAACTATTTGAGCTTCTGGCTACCCGATGGTGCAAGCTTCTCACCAATACAGCAGGCCATGATTAGTGCAGGCTGTGTGTTGTTTGTGATGGGTCTTAACCTCCTTACAGTACGTCTATTTGGTGAAATTGAATTCTGGTTTGCCCTTATTAAGATTCTGGCAATTATTGGCCTGATCGGTGTGGGTGGCTATATGATTTTCAGCCATTTCCAAGCTCCGCAAGGCGCTGTTGCCAGCATTAGTAATGTCTGGTCACATGGCGGTTTATTCCCGAAAGGTACAGAAGGCTTCTTGGCAGGATTCCAGATTGCCGTTTTTGCGTTTGTCGGGGTTGAGCTGGTTGGTACAACAGCTGCTGAAACGAAAGACCCGCAGAAGAACTTACCGAAAGCAATTAACGCTATTCCTGTACGTATTATTTTGTTCTATGTATTGGCGTTATTTATTGTGATGTCGGTAACACCGTGGGATCACATTCGTGCAGATAAAAGCCCGTTTGTTGAGTTATTCTTAAATGCAGGTATTCCGGTTTCTGCGATCATTATGAATTTGGTGGTGCTATCTTCGGTCATGTCTTCAATGAACAGCGGTGTGTTTTCAACCAGTCGTATGCTGTTTGGTTTATCAAAAGATGGTCAGGCACCGGGAGCATTTGGACGTTTATCAAAACGCGCAGTCCCATCAAATGGTTTGATTTTCTCTTGTACTTTCATTATGGGCGGGGCAGTGCTTCAGTACTTTGTTCCAAACACAATGGAGGCATTTACATTAGCAAGTTCACTCTGTGTGATTCTATTCATTAGTGTCTGGAGTCTCATTATGGTGTGCTATTTACGCTATCGTAAATTACGTCCTGAATTACATGAAAAATCTACGTTCAAAATGCCGGGCGGCATTTGGATGAGTTATGTTGTTTTGGCATTCATGCTTTTCACTTTGGTAATCTTGGCATTAGAGCCTGATACCTTAAAAGCGCTATATGTCAGTCCAGTATGGTTGATCATTTTAGGTGTGACTTATCATGTGCTGTATAAACCGCGTATGAAAAGACTAGGACGTGAACTCGTCAACGACCATTAAGTTTTATTAAAAAGCCAATCTAACATGATTGGCTTTTTTTATTTTCTTTAGGTTTTTTATCGGAATAATATTGTTTATTTTTGAGTCATCAGTGCAGTTTTGAAGGGGGTGGGAAAGCGACATTGAACAATATCGCATGCTACACTTCGGCTCATCTGGTGAATTGAGATTGGATAATTAAAATTGCCGTGAAGGCAGTACATAAATAATGCAATTTAAAAAAATAGGGATAAAAGATAGATCAATTAAGGAAAAAATATACTTGAACATCTTGTCCCGATGTATAGACTCAGCAACCCACGATATACGGTTCGTTTTCTCCCTATATGTTGCTGATTGAAATTAAGCAAATATAAAAAGGACTTCTAATATGACAATGGTTCATCATTCAGATGAGGCAAGTTCTCCTGATCATTTACAACGGAAATTAAGTAATCGCCACTTACAGCTCATTGCAATTGGCGGTGCAATCGGTACCGGTCTATTTATGGGCTCGGGCAAAACCATCTCCCTCGCAGGTCCTTCGATTCTCGTTATTTACATGTTAATTGGCGGTATGTTCTTTTTCCTTATGCGTGCATTAGGTGAATTACTGCTTGCTAATTTACATTACAAGTCATTTGTTGATATGGCATATGACTTAATCGGCCCATGGGCTGGCTATTATATTGGCTGGACCTATTGGCTAGGCTGGGTATTGGTCGGTATTGCCGATCTATCAGCAGTTATTAATTATTTAAGTTTCTGGTTGCCCGAGGGTGCCAGTTTCTCACCAATGCAACAGGCCATGATTAGTGCGGGCTGTGTACTATTCGTGTTAGGACTTAATTTGCTTACGGTCAAGTTGTTTGGTGAAGTAGAATTCTGGTTCGCACTCATTAAGATTTTGGCAATTATTGGCTTAATTGGTGTGGGTGGCTACATGATTCTCACTCATTTCCAAGCTCCTCATGGTGACGTTGTCAGCATCAGTAATGTCTGGTCGCATGGTGGTCTGTTTCCAAAAGGTGTAAGTGGATTTTTAGCCGGATTCCAGATTGCCGTGTTTGCCTTTATTGGTGTTGAGTTGATTGGTACCACAGCGGCTGAAACGAAAGATCCGCAAACTAACTTACCAAAAGCAATTAACGCGATTCCGGTACGTATTATTCTGTTTTATGTGCTGGCACTTTTTGTCGTGATGTCAGTGACGCCTTGGAATCATATCCGTGCAGATAAAAGCCCGTTTGTTGAATTGTTCTTAAATGCAGGTATTCCGATTTCAGCAATTATCATGAACTTGGTTGTGCTGTCTTCGGTCATGTCTTCGATGAACAGTGGCGTGTTTTCAACGAGCCGTATGTTGTTTGGTTTATCAAAAGATGGTCAGGCACCGAGTGTCTTGGGACGTTTATCAAAACGTGCTGTACCGTCAAATGGCTTAATCTTCTCATGTATTTTCATTATGGGCGGAGCGGTGCTTCAGTACTTTGTTCCAAACACAATGGAAGCATTTACTTTGGCAAGTTCGCTCTGTGTGATTTTATTCATTAGCGTGTGGATTTTAATCATGGCGTGTTATTTACGTTATCGTAAAATTCGCCCAGAGTTACATGCAGCATCTACCTTCAAAATGCCGGGCGGTGTGTTGATGGCTTATGCCGTTATTGCATTCTTCTTGTTTACCTTGGTGATTTTGGCATTAGAGCCAGATACCTTAAAAGCGTTATACGTTAGCCCAGTATGGTTAGTGGTTTTAAGCGTGACCTATTATGCGTTCTATAAGCCGCGTATGAGAAAATTAGGTCAAGAAATCTTTTAATTAACCTGTCTCGATTTACCAGAAAGCCAATCATATGATTGGCTTTTTATTTATTATTTAATCAACCAGTAAATGTTGATATTTATCGGCCTGTTTACGCAAGTAATCCCAGACTAGTTTAATGCGCGGTTCATGCTGTAAATCAACGAAGGTCAGCATCCAGAAAGTATGGGTAAAACGAACTTGTTGTTCTAACACCTCTTCAAGCTCAGGCTTATCATCTGCCAAAAACTTGGGCAAAATTGCAAGACCTGCGCCTGCGCTGACCGCAATTTGTTGCGCCAAAATGCTGCTACTACGAAAGTTCGCGTTAAGCTTTAAAGGTAAGCGTTCTAGACAATACAGCTCGGGGCTATATACCAGATCATCAATATAGTTCACAAAGCGGTGCTGGGTTAAATCTTCCAGACGGCGAATTGGTGGGTTTTGCGCTAGATAGTTTTGGCTACCGTAAATTTTTAAACAGTAATCAGACAAGCGCGTAATGATATAAGGTCCTGAGGTTGGGCGTTCAATCGACACCACAATATCTGCTTCACGGTGCGAGAGCTTAATCATTTTTGGTACGGGTATCAGGTCGATGGTAAGCAGAGGATACTGTATGGAGAACTCAGCCAGTAAGCGGGCTAAAAATGCGGTTCCAAAGCCCTCAGGTGTGCCAATTCGCACACGACCTTGCAAAGGTTGGTGCGGTTTTTCAATTTGTAAGAAAGCTTGTTCCATTTGTTCAACTCGAGGGACAAGTGCCATCCCTTCGAGAGTTAACTCATAGCCTGTTGCTTCACGTTTAAATAGCGTGGTACCTAAAGCAAGTTCTAGTGCCTGAATCCGTCTAGCCACCGTACTGTGCTCGACACCGATAATACGTGCAGCATTGGTTAGAGTTTTAGTGCGTGCTAAAACCAGAAAAAACTGTAGATGATCCCAATCCACTTTCATTTTTGTTATTGTCCCTGTGCATATTTGCACAACAATCGTGCATGAATTTGCGTTGGTGGTCAAAGATTTCTTTGTTAGTCTCAAATAAAACCTGAATAAAGAAAATACATAGAAAAGTATTTTCTAATAACTGAACACAATAAAAATATGACCTACGGAGAGGTTATGAACACAATCCAGAAAATCGAATTGGACACCGCTAAATTACTTATTAACGGACAGTTTATCGAATCTAAAACACAAGAATGGCAAGACATTGTTAACCCTGCAACTCAGGAAGTGATTGGCCGCGTGCCTTTTGCAACGGTTGAAGAAGTCGACGCTGCTATTCAAGCTGCACAAGATGCTTTTGCTTCTTGGCGCCAAACCCCAATTCAGGCACGTATGCGCATCATGCTCAAGTTACAAGACTTGATCCGTGCCAACATGAAAGACATTGCACAAGTATTGACGGCTGAACAAGGTAAAACTTTGGCAGATGCCGAAGGTGATATTCAACGTGGTCTAGAAGTGGTTGAACATGCCTGCTCAGTTGGTACTTTACAAATGGGTGAATATGTTGAAGGTGTAGCACGTGGTGTAGATACGTATACCTTGCAGCAACCTTTGGGCGTTTGTGCAGGTATTACGCCGTTTAATTTCCCAGCCATGATCCCGCTTTGGATGTTCCCAATGGCAATCGTGTGCGGCAATACTTTTGTTTTAAAACCTTCAGAACAAGATCCATTATCGACCATGATGTTGGTTGAGCTTGCGATTCAAGCAGGTATTCCGGCAGGTGTGCTGAACGTTGTGCATGGCGGTAAAGAAGTGGTTGACCGTTTGTGTACCCATAAAGACATTAAAGCAATTTCATTTGTAGGTTCAACAGCGGTTGGAACACATGTTTATAACCTTGCAGGGCAGCATGGCAAACGTGTGCAAGCCATGATGGGTGCAAAAAACCATGTAGTTGTGATGCCGGATGCCAATAAGGAACAAACCTTAAACGCTTTAGTAGGTGCAGCATTCGGTGCAGCGGGACAACGTTGTATGGCATTGTCGGTTGCAGTGATGGTTGGTGACAGTAAACAGTGGATTCAAGAGTTAGTTGAAAAAGCCAAAACTCTAAAAGTAAATGCAGGCCATGAACCAAATACTGACATTGGTCCAGTGATTTCAAAACGTGCCAAAGCGCGTGTAATTGACTTGATTAATAGCGGTGTTGAGCAAGGCGCAGAGTTACTACTCGATGGTCGCAATGTTCAAGTACAAGATTATGAGTCAGGTAACTTTGTGGGCGCCACGATTTTTAGTGGTGTAAATACCGACATGCGTATTTATAAAGAAGAAATCTTTGGCCCGGTACTTTCAATTATTTGTGTAGATACACTCGATGAAGCGATTGCTTTGATCAATGCCAACCCATTTGGTAATGGTGTAGGCCTATTCACACAAAGCGGTGCCATTGCACGTACTTTCCAAAACCTCATTGATATTGGTCAAGTCGGTATCAACATTCCAATTCCTGTACCAGTGCCTTTCTTTAGTTTTACCGGTTCAAGAGGCTCAAAACTAGGTGATTTGGGGCCATACGGTAAACAGGCTGTGCAGTTCTATACCCAAACCAAAACGATTACCAGTCGCTGGTTCGAAGATAGCCATGAAGTTGGCGGTGTAAATACAACCATTAGTTTACGTTAAGGGGATCACGGATGAATATCGCCTTTATCGGTCTAGGTAATATGGGCGGCAGAATGGCCCAAAACCTACTAAAAGCCGGACTCAAAGTTTATGGTTACGACCTCAGTGAAGTCGCGATTCAGCACTTCGCCGAGGCAGGTGGTGTGGTCTGCGACAGCCCACAGAATGCAGCTAAACAAGCAGATGTGGTCATTACCATGTTGCCTGCGGCGAAGCATGTTAAAGAGGTTTACTTGGGTGAAAATGGTGTCTTGGAAGTGCTAAAAGCAGGTAGCTTATGCATTGATAGCAGCACCATTGACCCACAAACCATTAAAGACATTGCTGCTGTTGCACAGAGTAAAAATATTAAAATTTGTGATGCACCAGTTTCTGGTGGAACCATTGGTGCTCAAGCAGGAACCTTAACCTTCATGGTCGGTGCTGATGAACAAACCTTTAATGAGGTGAAACTTGTGCTCAGCCATATGGGCAAAAATATTGTTCATTGTGGTGATGTCGGTGCAGGTCAAATTGCCAAAATTTGCAATAACCTGATTTTAGGAATTTCAATGGCTGCGGTGGCCGAAGGCATGGCACTCGGTGTGAAGCTAGGCATCGACCCACAAGCATTGGCAGGTGTAATTAATACTTCAAGTGGCCGTTGCTGGAGTTCGGATGTGTGTAACCCATGGCCACATATTAATGAAAATGCGCCCGCATCTCGAGGCTATCAAGATGGCTTTGCCACTCAGCTGATGCTAAAAGATTTAGGGCTCGCTGTTGAAGCTGCAGGCCAAGTGAAACAGCCGATTTTGTTAGGTGGTATGGTGCAACAGCTTTATCAACAAATGTGTATGCGTGGTAATGCTCATCTCGATTTCTCGAGCATTATTCAGCAATACCTGCCACAAGAGGCATAACGATAAAGCCAAAGGATGGCTTTAAACGAATAAATCAAACCCTGTCGTGAATAACAACAAATCCGGACTGAGGGAAAAGATATGATGGATTATCAAAATGCTGTACAGGCTTTCGATTTGGAAAGCACTGCTAAACAGATGTTGTCAGGTTCACTTGATGCACTGAACGCATGTTATGAGTGTTGTGATAGACATGCAGATGGCGACAAGATCGCGCTGTACTGGCAAGGAAAAGACGGTCGCAAAGAACAATATACCTTCCGTGAACTAAAAGAATGGTCGAGTCAGTTTGCTAACTTTTTAAAATCACAAGGTGTGAAAGCGGGAGACCGTATTTCAGGCTTATTGCCAAGAACACCTGAACTGATCGTGACCATTTTGGCAGCTTGGCGAATTGGTGCAGTGTACCAACCCCTATTTACTGCCTTTGGTCCCAAAGCGATTGAGCACCGTATTCAACTTGCTCAAAGTAAGCTGGTGGTGACCGATATGGGCAACCGTAGCAAGCTCGACGAAATTGAAAAGTGCCCTGCAATTATGACAGTGGCCGACGCACAAGGTACTCCGCTTAAAGCAGGTGATTTTAATTTCTGGAATGAAGTGAAGCAGCAGTCCGATCAATGTGATCTGGTGATGCGTAACATCCAAGATCCTTTCTTGCTTATGTTTACGTCTGGCACTACAGGACCAGCGAAACCATTAGAAGTGCCACTAAAAGCATTGATTGCTTTTGGTCGATATATGCAAGATGCGATTGGTTTAACTGAAGAGGATTCATTCTGGAATATTGCCGATCCGGGTTGGGCGTATGGTTTGTATTATGCGATTACTGGGCCGTTATTTTTAGGCCATGCCACTTTGTTCTATGAAGGCGGTTTTAGCACCGATAGTCTATGCCAAATTGTGAAAGATTATAAGGTTAACAACTTGGCAGGTGCACCAACCGCTTACCGCATGATGATGGCGGCTGATCCGGCACAAATGGCGCCGTTAAAAGGACAATTGCGTGTGGTGAGTAGTGCAGGAGAGCCGCTAAATCCGGAAGTAATTCGTTGGTTTAAACAAGTCCTTGATGCTCCAATTTATGACCACTACGGGCAAACTGAAGTAGGCATGGTGGTGTGTAATCATCATGGTTTAAAACATGAAATTCATGCTGGTTCAGCAGGTTTTCCAAGTCCGGGCTATCGTGTTGCGATTGTTAATGAACAAGGTGAAGAACTTCCGCCAGACACACCGGGAATTTTAGCAGTCGACATTAGCCAGTCTCCAATGATGTGGTTTGGTGGCTATAAAGAAAGTCGTAAATCACCTTTCATCGGTCATTACTACTTAACGGGTGATACTGCCGAGCTACATGCCGATGGCAGTATGAGCTTTGTCGGCCGTAGCGATGATGTGATCACCACATCAGGCTATCGTATTGGACCTTTCGATGTGGAAAGCGCACTACTTGAACACGACGCTGTGATTGAAGCCGCAGTAATAGGCGTGCCTGATCCGGATCGCACTGAAGTGGTTAAGGCTTTTGTAATTTTAGCTGCGGATGCTCAACCTTCCGATACACTTGCTGAAGAACTCAGCCAATTTGTTAAAAGACGACTTTCTGCACATGCTTACCCACGTTTAGTTGAATTTGTGAGTGAATTACCTAAAACTCCAAGTGGCAAAATTCAGCGCTTTTTATTGCGTAATCAAGAAATTGCTAAACAACAAGCTAAAGCAGGGTAAAGGAAATAATAATGCAATTTACCGAAGAACAATTACTCATTCGTGATATGGCGAAAAGTTTCGCCCAAGAACAAATCAAGCCTAATGCCAGTGATTGGGATCGAGATGGAACTTTTCCAAAAGAAACTCTGACTCAAATGGGACAACTCGGTTTTATGGGAATGCTTGTTTCAGAGGAATGGGGTGGTTCAGACACGGGTAACTTAGCCTATGTACTGGCACTCGAGGAAGTTGCAGCAGCGGATGGTGCAACCTCGACCATTATGAGTGTACATAACTCGGTTGGTTGTGTGCCTATTTTAAAATTTGGGACTGACGAGCAAAAAGAGCGCTTTTTAAAACCTTTGGCACAAGGTGAAATGATAGGAGCTTTTGCCTTAACCGAACCGCATACTGGCTCAGATGCAGCAGCCATCAAGACCCGTGCGGTAAAAGATGGCGACTATTACATTTTAAATGGTGCCAAGCAATTTATTACCTCGGGTAATAATGCCGGTGTCATTATCGTATTTGCTGTGACCGATCCGAGCGCAGGTAAAAAGGGGATTAGTGCATTTTTAGTCCCACGCGAGACACCGGGTTATGAAGTGATTCGCGTTGAAGAAAAACTGGGTCTGCATGCTTCAGATACGTGTCAGATTGCTCTGACAGATGTACGCATCCATAAAAGTCTCATGCTGGGTAAAGAAGGTGAAGGCCTGAAAATTGCTCTCGCCAATTTAGAAGGTGGACGTATTGGTATTGCTGCACAAGCAGTCGGTCTAGCACGTGCGGCGCTCGAAGAAGCAACTCGTTATGCCAAAGAGCGTATTACTTTTGGAAAACCAATTTTTGAGCATCAAACCATCGCGTTTCGCCTTGCTAGCATGGCAACTGAAATTGAAGCAGCGAGACAACTGGTTCACTACGCTGCACGTCTCAAAGAAGCAGGCCAACCATGTCTCAATGAAGCTTCAATGGCCAAACTATTTGCTTCAGAAATGACGGAACGTGTGTGCTCAAGTGCCTTACAAGTGTTTGGTGGCTATGGTTATCTCAGAGACTTCCCAATTGAACGTATTTACCGTGATGCGCGTATTTGTCAAATTTACGAAGGCACAAGTGATATCCAACGTTTAGTGATTGCACGTAGTCTATAAAATCAGAACAAGGAATAAATAATGCAGTGGCAAAGTATTTTATTAGAAAAGCGTAATGGGGTTGGATTGATTACATTAAATCGCCCTCAAGCGCTCAATGCCTTAAATAGTGAATTAATTAGCGAAATTAATCAGGCATTAGATCAACTCGAAAAAGATCGCGAAATTGGCTGTATCGTATTGGCAGGCTCTGAAAAAGCTTTTGCCGCAGGGGCCGACATTAAAGAAATGGCCGATTTGGCATTTCCCGATATTTATTTAGATGACTTTTTTCATCTTGCAGACCGTATTGCGCAGCGCCGTAAACCTCTAATTGCAGCGGTGAGTGGCTATGCATTGGGTGGTGGCTGTGAATTAGCACTCATGTGTGACTTTATTTATTGTGCTGATAACGCCAAGTTTGGTTTACCCGAAGTCACTTTAGGGGTAATTCCGGGTATTGGTGGGACACAGCGTTTAACCCATGCCATTGGTAAAGCTAAAGCAATGGAAATGTGCCTTACCGCTCGTCAAATGGGTGCAGTAGAGGCAGAACAAAGTGGTTTGGTTGCACGTGTGTTTAGTAAAGAAGAATTACTTGAACAAACCTTGCAAGCCGCTGAAAAAATCGCAGCACGGTCTTTAACTGCAAATATGATGCTCAAAGAAACCATTAACCGAGCTTTTGAGGTGAACCTTACCGAAGGTTTACGTTTTGAACGTCGCATGTTCCACTCCATTTTTGCAACTGCGGACCAAAAAGAAGGCATGCAGGCATTTGTTGAAAAACGGCAGGCAAATTTTAAAAATCAGTAAGAGATCAATAAAATGAATACAGAAAATCACTTAATGATTGAGCGACAAGGTAAGCTTGGCGTGATCACCTTAGATCGTGTGACTCATCTCAATGCATTGTCGCTAGATATGATTGAAGGAATTGGCGCCCAATTGGAGTTGTGGCGAAATGATGCTGCTGTTCAGGCGATCTTAATCAAATCAAATAGCCCAAAAGCCTTCTGTGCAGGTGGCGATATTCGCTATCTCTACGACAGTTATAAAAATGGCACAGCCGATTACAAAGGCTACTTTAGTGCCGAATATAAAATGCTCAATACACTGCGCGAATATGAAAAGCCAATCATCGTTGTGCTTGATGGCTATGTATTAGGCGGTGGTTTTGGCTTGGCTCAGGCGTGTCACATTGTGGTAAGCAGTGAAAAGTCCAGATTTGCCATGCCTGAAACAGCGATTGGTTTTTTCCCGGACGTTGGCGCAACTCATTTCCTGTCTCGCCTTGATGATATTGGCGTTTATATGGCAATTACGGGTGAGCAGATCAGCAGTAGCGATGCGCTCTATCTCGACTTAATTGACTACCATGTGCCAAGCGATCAGTTACAAGCTTTACAAGACGCTCTCGTCGAAGCGCCAAGCTTAAGCAAAGAGGGAATTGAACGCATCATTACCCGATTTATTACTCGTCCTGCCGAAAGTGAGCTCAAACAGTTGGCAGAAGGTATCCGTAAACACTTCGGATATCAGCATTTAGATGAGATCGAACAAAGCCTTGAAAATGAAAAGGATGAGAGCTTAAAGACTTGGGCGAGTAAGATGCTTAGTATTTTGCAGCAGCGTTCATTTATTGCCAAACAAACCAGCTTGAAACTGCAACATTTAGGCCGTGGACTTTCACTACAGCAGTGTATGCAGCTTGAGCGTGACTTACAGGATATCTGGTTTGAGCATGGTGACTTTATTGAGGGCGTTCGTGCGCTCATTGTTGATAAAGATAAACAACCACGGTGGCAAGAACGTAATCCTGAGCTGGAACAAATTTTAGAAAAACTAAGCTAAACCATTTTTCAAACACATAAAAAGCTTAAGGAGATCAAGCGAGACCTGAACATGCTTATGGTCAGGACAGATCATAAGCATAAAAAGACAAAACAAGAAAATCTAAAAAGGACATTACGATGCAAACAATACATGGAAACGGTTCACATCCTAAAAAGTCGTCACATCGATTAGCAGGCATCTCTAGCATGGTCGGCACCACGATTGAGTGGTATGACTTTTTTGTTTATGGTGCAGCAGCAGCCCTCATTTTTAACAAGTTATTTTTCCCAAATCTGGACCCACTTACAGGTGTGCTTGCAGCATTTGCAACCTATGCTGTTGGGTTTATTGGGCGGCCTTTAGGTGGTTTAGTCTTTGGCCATTTCGGTGACAAGATTGGCCGTAAGTCAATGTTGTTGCTAACGCTGATGCTCATGGGGATTCCAACCGTACTGATTGGCCTCTTACCGACTTACGAATCAATTGGATATTGGGCGGCAATTGGCTTGGTGATCTTGCGATTTATTCAAGGTATGGCCATGGGCGGTGAGTGGGGCGGTGCCGTGCTTATGGCAGTAGAACATGCACCCGAAGGTGGTAAAGGGTTTTGGGGAAGTTTGCCTCAAGCCAGTACCGGTGGGGGCTTAATGCTCGCCTCAATCGCACTAGGACTGGTGTCGTTATTACCTGAGCAAGCATTGTTTAGCTGGGGCTGGCGTTTACCATTTCTTGCCAGCATTATTTTACTGGCAGTGGGTTGGTATATTCGTGTAAAAGTGCCTGAGTCACCAGACTTTGAAAAAGTAAAACAACAGTCCGAAGAAGTCAAAGTTCCGGCTTTTCAGGTTTTTAAAAATCATCCAAAGCAACTCATCACCATTATTTTGGCGAGAGCTGCTGAAAATGCATGGTTCTATATTGCTTCAACTTTTACGCTAGCTTACACCACCACACAATTAGGTATTCCACGACAAGACATTTTGTTTGCTACCATTTGCGGTGCAGCCGTGATTTTATTTATGACGCCGTTATGCGGACATTTGTCCGATAAAGTCGGTCAACGCAATATGTTTATGTTTGGTCTATGCGTATTGGCACTTTATTCTTATCCATTTTTTAGCATGCTCAATACCAAAGATCCGGTACTGGTCTGGACGGCAATTGTTTTGGCAATTGGTGTGGTGTTTCCGATTATGTATGCGCCACAAGCTCAGCTTTTTGCGCGTCAATTTCCTGCTGAAATTCGTTATAGCGGTATTTCGATTTCGGTACAGTTGGCAGGTGTTTTGGGTGGTGGTTTAGCCCCTATGATTGCCACTAAACTGCTCAGTATTGGGCAAGGCAATCCATATTTAATTATGTTTTATATCGGAAGTATGGCTGTAGTTGCGATTATATCGACATCATTTATGCCGCGTGATTGGAGCTATAAAAAGGATGAGACTTATTATAAGAAAGCAAACCTAAATCTAAAAACCAAGATTGATTGATATGTAAAAATTAGGACTCATACCCCACGGATAGGCATGAGTCCTATATAAGAAATTAGATATCAATCAAGCATGCAAACATCGAATATCCATCAATCGTCATTGGTGGACCTGCACGATGGGCACGAAAACCCGCAGCACGTAATAAACGTTCTACTCCAAGAGGAGAAGTCGTAATGAGTTGTTTTGCGCCTTGTTCTCTTGCAAAGTTGATTGCTTCTTGCAGAATTGCAATTGAGACCGGTGATGACACAGCCTGACTGCTAGAGGAAGGCGGATTTGAAAAATCTACGGCTGAAAACCTTGATAATTCCCAAATTTCTGGTGAGCAGGGAATAGGCATTCCATTGAGAAGTTGGGGAAATATTTCCCCGAGTAAATAGGGTTGTGTGGTGGGTAGTAGTCTGGCACAACCAATGATATTGGATTCTCTGTCTTGAGCCACGACATACGCTGTATCGATTTTATCAAATTGATCTAGTTCTTCATTGTTTGGACAGTTCAACTCCCAACCCAAATATTCAACAAATACCCTGTAGCGGTAACTTTTAAATTTGGTATATAAGCCTTCTGAAAAATTGTTTTGAAATCCAGCAATAATATTCATTACAAGTGCTTCCACTTATTTTTCAAGTGACTTTACTGAACAGCTGGAAAGGCGGTAACTGTAAGAATTTACAGGTTTCTAAGAGAAGGTTTGACTTAATGAAGACTTGGTTAATGACGTATTGATTTGGGCATAAATAAACGGTTCCCAGAACAAAGTATCTATTTTTTTCTCGAGTAATGTTTCATTAATATCAAATCCGATATCCATACCAGATACATCAACAATCATGATATTGCTTCGAGGTAACCCCACTCGTTTTACGGTAGTGATGCCATTATTCTCAATGAGTTCCCAATCCCATCCGGTACTTAAAGCTGGAGTTTGTGAAGTTGCCCATTCAGTAAAACCATAATAGAAAATTTGAGACGCTTCAGTATGTCTAGATTCAACGGTAGAGATGATGTGTTGGAGAGGATAACTCATGAGTTGGTTTTCATTCATTCGAATAAAACCATCTGTTGAGATAGAGAAACGAGGGGGTATGCTAACCATGCTACCTGCTTAAGTACCCTAAATTAAGATTTAATGAATAAATAACATAAATTTTTGCCAATAAAATACTGTTATATTTAACAGGTTAACTGTAATTTGTTAGCACATCTTTAAGCTCTTCTTATTAGAGAGATTTTCGGGTAAAAAGTTATTTTTTTTAAAGAGACTCCTTCGATGGAGCTTATTAGATAGTCAATATTGCTACTACTCAAATAATAATTACAAGTATAGGGACTTCTACAGTAATTGATTGGTTTTTAAAATATTATAATTATTTTTAGTTTTTATATATAAAAACTAAAAAAATTAGAGATATCGAATAATTGATAGACAATATTATTTAATTAAATTAATAAAAGCATACTATAAAGATTAAGTAGTCGACCTCTTTATAAATTAAAAAAATATATATTTTGGAATAAAATGCATCGTGTAAATTTTAATTTTTAAAGCATAATCTGCGCATGAAATATAACAACCTTGAAAGCTTTCAGACCTCTAGTTTATCTGAATAATTTGCAACCATTCCGGGCTTAAAAGTGTTGTTAATTGGATGATGAATTCAAAATCTTTAATTGAGAGCTCTAATAGAAGACTAGGCGCCGAAAATATATTTAGCAACTTCAGAATCTTTTAGATTTTTGAAGGACTTTATGGAAATTACGGTAAAAGATTAGACCTAAACTTCAATTTGATTGCTTGGATTCACAATATGCAACCGAATAAAAAATAGTCTGTGAATGGAGTCTAATGAGAGCAAATGGAAAGTTGGCAAGAGGATTTATTATCAGCATTTTTGGTGGTAAAAAATGAATACCAGTTGTTTGAGATCGTTAAATCTACCGCATCAAGGCTCGGATTTGACTATTGCGCTTATGGTATGCAATCACCCTTATCTATTGCTGAACCAAAAACAATTATGTTGAATAATTATCCAGAAGCATGGCAGAAACGTTATGTGGAACGGCAATATGTGAAGATAGATCCAACTGTGCAGCATTGTATGGTATCACTTCAACCTCTTGTTTGGTCGAGTCAATCTGCAAAGACACAGGCAGAAAAAGATTTTTGGGAGGAAGCGCGTTCTTATGGTTTAAATGTCGGTTGGGCTCAGTCAAGCCGTGATTTTATTGGGACCCGAGGAATGCTAACACTGGCAAGATCCAATGACCAGTTATCAGAAAAAGAGCAAAAAGCACAATATACGAATATGTACTGGTTGACTCAAACAGTGCATTCCAGCATTGCTAAAATAGTAAATGATGTAGAGTTTGCTAAATTCAATCTTTATTTAACGAACAGAGAAAAAGAGGCGCTACGTTGGACTGCCGAAGGCAAAACGTCAGCAGAAATAGCTCAGATTCTTGGAGTAACTGAAAGAACCGTAAATTTCCATCTCAGTAATTCCATGCAAAAGTTAAATGTAAATAATAAAATTTCAGCAGCTATTCGAGCTGTAATGCTAGGGCTTTTGTAGAGATTATAAATAATATAGGAATTTAATATTAAAATTAAAAGAAATAAATAATTTTAAGATTTATATGTTTGATTTACATTAATTAAATATTTTAAATTTAAGGAAATATAATAAATTAATTTTCAATATTAAAATAAAATATCTATCTACTTATTTCTAAGCTATATTCTTAAATATTTATATTTTATATATGCCTATATAAATATAATAATTTGATTTTTAATTTATATTATTTTTATAAAGTTTTTGAAATTATTTAATCTAGAGTTAAAAATAATAAGAAAGAAACTGTTTACGAGTAAAAAACCTTCAAAATCTTGGCTTATGCGTATCTAAATTAGGAATAGATGAGGCATTAATTTAAAATAATGATAAGAAATTAAAAATATATAACTGAACAAAAAATGATTCATATAAAGGATTTAGCTTCTTAATTTTCGATAAGAGACCACTAACCTGTAAACACTTACAGGTGTAATAAATAACACTCACACATAAAATATAATGTGAATTTATATTTTAAATAAAAAGTATATTTATTCTTTATTAAGAAACCTAGCAAGAAATGTCGTTTCTGAATTAGCAGATTTTAAAGGTTAATTATAATTAATCGGAGTAAGTTATGGCTGTAATGTGTACGGATAATATCATTGCAACTTTGGAATCCCACGCAAAATTAAATGGAAATAAGATCGCTTTTGAGTATTTGGGACGCCAGTCTGGTGGTATTCAATCTCTGACATATGCAGATTTGAATGAGCGAGTTCAACATCAAGCCCAAATATTAATGAGTATTGTAGACAGTGGTGACCGTGCCGTATTGCTGTTCGAACCTGGGTTGGACTTTATCGTATCGTTCTTCGCCTGTCTGAAAGCTAAAATTATTGCAGTACCAGTCAGCTTACCCTTTAACCGTAATGGTTTTTCTAATATTTTGAATATTATGAATGACTGTGAGCCTAAGATTGTACTCACGACAAAAAAGATTCTTGAGCTCGCAGGTCTTATCACACTAAAAGCTCAAAATGAAAATTTGATATTACATGCTGTTGATGCCGAATTGCAGCGTGACTTGGTGGAAAAAGATTTTCCGCTTATTACTGAAAAAGATATCTGCTTCCTTCAATATACCTCAGGCTCAACAGGCTGGCCTAAAGGCGTAATTGTTACTCATAAAAATATTATGGCCAATGAGGTCATGATTGCTGAAGCTTTTGGTACACAACCAGAAGATGTTGGCCTGACATGGCTGCCTGTTTACCACGATATGGGGTTGATCGGCTCGGTTTTGCAAACCGTATATGTGGGACTGACTTGTTATGTCATGTCGCCGCTGGACTTCATTCGAAAACCTCTTAAATGGCTACAATTTATTAGTGAAAAAGGCGTCACGATTAGTGGTGGACCAAACTTTGCCTATGAATTGTGCCTACATCGCATCACTGATGAGCAGGCTGCAGCGCTTGATCTAAGCCGTGTGCGTGTGCTGTTTAATGGTGCCGAGCCGATCAAGGCCCATGTCATGCAACGCTTCATGGAGAAGTTCAATACACAATCGAAGCTCCGGCTCGATACTTTCTTGCCATGTTATGGTTTGGCAGAAGTGACGCTCTTAGTCAGTGGCGTAACTGGCCCTCTCAATGCAATTTCACTTGATCGTGACAAGTTAAATGCCCATTTGGTACAGACCAGCCAAGATCAGACAGCCGTGCAAGTAGTGAGTTGTGGCAAGATCTCGAAACATATTGATTGTCGTATCGTTAACCCTTATACCCGTAAAGAGGTGGCGGCTCATGAAGTCGGTGAAATCTGGTTAGCAGGTGAGAGTGTCACTGCAGGTTACTGGCAAAAGCCGGAAGTTAATCAGGAAACTTTTGAAGCAACGATCCTTGATGAGGCGGGACAACCTAGCCAAGTACACTACTTAAGAACGGGTGATATGGGCTTTATCAAAAACGGAGACCTTTATATAACCGGCCGCCTTAAGGATGTGATTATCATTCGTGGCAAAAACTATTATCCGCAAGATATCGAATGCTCTGTTGAAATGGCACATCCTGCTGTTCGTAAAGGTTGTGTTGCGGCAGTGAACTTTGCTGATTCTGAAGGGGTTACGGTTGTACTTGAGATTAAGAAAAAGTCCTTAGATAAGACACTTAATTTTGAAACCATCAGAACTCAAGTTAAAGAACAAGTGGCGGCTGATATTGGCTTGCCTGTAGACGGTGTCTATTTACTGCACCAAGGCCGAATAAATAAGACCACTAGCGGCAAAATTAGAAGAAGAAAAATTAAAGAGCAGATCGAACGCGGTCAACTGGTCTGTTTAACCCATCCAAACCGTAGAACGGTGATTGCTCGAAACTATGTCAAGAACGGCTTAGACGTCATCCGTGATCGTGAGCAGCGGGGGCAGCTGATTCGTTATAGCTCCAATCTACTCAACTCAATGATCAAGGAACGTGAAGTACGCACGCTGATTTTTAGTCGTCTGAAAAGTGCTTTGTTTTAACCCTTATCTTTTAAATCCTTGAGTGAAAATCCATGTCACTTACGTCCAATTTGCGGCAGTTTCAATCTGCCGCTCGTCTGGAGCAAATTTTAGGCTCCGTACATGATACCAATAATGATTTTTCTTGGTCCGCAGCTATCGAGCGTGATGAGAAAGAGCAATATCCACAGCGAGCTGTTGATTTTCTGAATGCGGTGGGTATGAACCGTTTCTATGTGCCTTCAGAGCTTGGAGGCCGTATGGAAATTGGTGAAGAGTTGTTATATCTGCATCGCGTGTTGGCACGACGCGATCTGACCATCAATTCGACCTATAGCACGAATGCTTGGTCTGTGATCGTATGGATCGGTGGTAATGCGAATCAATGCCAAAACATCGCTAACCGAATTTTAAGTGGTGCTGCTCCAGCGCTGGCTTATAGCGAGAAAGCGCATGGTGCTGACCTGTTATCTAGTGAAGTGACTGCGCAACCTTCCGACAGTAAGTACGTCTTAAATGGCGAGAAATGGTCGATCAATCGCGCCACTCTAGGTGACTCTTTAAGTCTAATCGCTAAAACGTCAAATGATCGTGGACCCCGTAGCCTGAGTGCATTCTGGCTCGATAAGCGTCATATGGCTTCTAAAGGTACGTATAGCCTGAACCGCCTGCCAACAGTGGGCATGCGTGGTTTAGATATCAGCGGTATTGGTTTTAATAACGCTGAAATTCATAAAGATGCCCTAATCGGTGAAGAAGGCCAAGGATTAGAACTTGGACTTAAGACGCTACAGGTAACACGTGCATATTGCAGTAGTTTCTCTCTAGGTGCCGGCGATACGATGCTACGCATCGCAACCGAGTTTGCGATTGAACGCGAGTTATATAACAAAAAAGTAATAAGCATACCGTTGGTACGTGAGCAACTCGCTACAGCTTATGCCTACCTTTTAGCGGCTGAGGTGTTATCACTTGTTGGTGCGCGAGGGTTACACGTTTGTATCAATCAATTCAGTACATGGTCACCAATCGTCAAGGTACTGGTGCCTGAATATGTAGAGTCGCTTGCCAAAATCACATCCTCAGTGCTTGGGTCACGTTTTTTCTTAAGAAATGCATATGCAGATGGAATGTTCCAGAAAGCATTCAGGGACCATCTGATTGTCAGTGTGTTTGACGGTAGTAGCACCGTCTGTCTAGACAGTCTGAGTTTTCAGCTCAAATCTGCCAATAAAGGGCGCAGTAAAAAAGCCGACCATCTCAATCAAGCTGAAGCGAAAGCACGCTATCGCCAGTTATATGACTTACAGGTAGAGACAGGTGCTATTGATTTCCGTGAGCTTGAGATTTTCAACCGAGATGGTGACTTGGTGATGGAGTCACTCGAAACAATCATCGAAATGCTCAACGACTCTAATGTCACAGTTGGGTTGTCTGCTGAGACGCTAGCTACGCTACATGAGCGAGCAAACCAGCTTCTTGTTGAACAGCGTTCATTGGATCAAAAAATTCAGGACTACTTTTCAAATTCTGAGCAAAGCAAGGAGTTTGAAACGATGCGCTTCAGTCTCGCCCGTGACTACGCCGAGTTATTCGCTCGTATTGCTGTGTTGGGTTTCTGGGTTTTTAACCGCCATGGTTTAAGGCCTGCTTTACAGGATGGTGCATGGCTGATCATTTTCTTAAATGCTGCTGAAGGGCGGACAGCTCCTCCTATGACGTCACTACGTGAAAGCACATTGGCAGATCTGCTGGACCGAATTTCAACCAATCACATGTTATCTGTCATCGATTTTGCACTGGCACCGCGTGATGCCAAACCGGTTAAAAAGGAGATTACCCCATGAATAAAGATAAAGCTTACTGGAGCGCAATCATTCGTACGCTAGTCGCTAAAGAGATGCGCGTAGAGCCTGAGACGATTGATCCAGATCAAAAATTTACCAGTTATGGTCTTGATTCGATTGTTGCTTTGTCTGTGTCTGGGGATTTAGAAGATCTGACGAAATTAGAACTTGAGCCAACACTATTATGGGATTACCCAACAATCAATGCGTTGGCTGAATATCTTGTTTCTGAGTTGCAGCAGGGAGTTGCTTCATGAACAACTTTGCACGACTAGAACCGGAAGTTCTGTCTCGTCATGCGATTTCTGCGGAGCAGCTTGGTATTTGGTATATCCAGCGTCTTGAGCCAACTTGCAGTGCTTACAATATGGTGGTGGCCTTTGATGTGAAGGTCAACCAGTCGTTGGGTAACAAGCCAATAGAGATACTAGAAGCGGTAATGCATGATTATCCGCTACTACGTGTAAGTATGCCAGCCAATGATCAGGGAATTGAGCAACTGATCTGGGATCGCGTGTATCCGAATATCATCTTTTCTGATGCTCGTCATATTGAAGCTTCTGATTTGACGCAATTGGTTGAGCAAGACACCAAGCAGCCGTTTGACCTGACTCAGCCACCGTTATGGCGTATTCATTGTTATGAACGCGGTCAAAATCATTATGTGATCGCATTTGTGATTCATCATGCGCTCATGGATTTTTGGTCAATTGGTCTATTGCTGCGAGACGTTAGCAAACGTTTTGGACTCGTTGCAGAGTCGGATGCAGTGAACGGAATCGAGTTTGCACAGTATGCCGATAAGCAGCAGAGCAGCGTGATTGATGATACTGATGAGAGCTTAATTTTCTGGAAAAATGCACTGAAGCATGCACCACATGTGCATAGCATTCCGCTTGACTATCCTCGTCCAGCCGTACAGCAACATAAAGGCAGTTCACTGGTTTTCCGTGTGCCTGAGTCAGTGTCATCTGGCCTTGTAAACTTGGCAAAAGATTATGAGATCACATTATTCGGACTTGTGCTCTCTGGCTTTTATGTTCTGCTACACAAACTATCTAATGAAAATAATCTAGTCATTGCTACGCCCGTGGCAGGTCGACTTGAACGTTCTTTACGTAATGCATTGGGTCAGTTTGTCAACACGATTGCTATTCACATGGACATCGATGCTGACCAGACTTTACGTCAATTTACCCAGCAGGTTCAGGAACAATTAAGACAAAGCCTTAAACATCAAAAAATTGCCTTTTCTAGAGTAGTTGAAGCTGTCTCACCAAAGCGTGATGGCAGTATTAATCCATTGGCTCAGATAGGAATGTTCTGGGAACGTCTGGGTGGTATGGATGAGTTTAAAGAACTACTCCTACCAATCCAGACTCCGGCCACTTTGGTTGGACAAGATTTGACGTTAGGAAGTTTTCCGGTTCGCCAGCAAGAAGGACAGTTGGATATTACGCTGGAAATGGGCGGTGAATATCAAGGTGAACTCGTTGGTGTATTGAAATACAACACTGATCTATTTTCTGCGCAGTCTGCCGAGAATATGGTGCAACTGCTGCAAGCTGTACTATCAGAGATGGTGGCTCACCCTGAACGTAAGATCGTTGAGTTAGATATCGCACCTGATTATAAAGATGGTATCCAGTTCGAGGCCCTCCGTGGAAAGGCGACTGATTATACTCAGCATGATCTATTCGCAATGATTCTCAAGCAGATAGAGGAGCGTGGTGAAAATCATGCTTTAACCTCAAACGATCATACGGTTAGCTATCGTGAGTTAGGTCAACATATTGCTGGTATTGCTGAATATTTACGTATACACGGTATTACTCAGGGCGATCGTGTAGGTCTAATGTTAGACCGCACAGCGTTATTGCCAGCAGCAATCCTTGGAATCTGGGCGGCAGGTGCAGCTTATGTACCGCTAGATCCTAATTTCCCAACTGAACGTCTACAGAACATTATTGAAGACGCTGAACCTAAAGTCATCTTGACTCAAACCGAGTTAATGGATGGTCTTAACGTTTCTGTGCCTCGCTTAGATATCAATCAAGCTGGTGTTGTGGCACTTGAACAAGTGCGCGAGACGCTTGCCTTTGATGACATAGCTTATGTGATGTACACATCAGGCTCGACAGGTAAGCCTAAAGGTGTCCGTATTGGGCATCCTTCAATTATCAATTTCTTGCTATCTATGAATGATAGATTGCAAGTAACGACTGAAACTCAGCTATTAGCAATTACCACGTATGCCTTTGATATTTCAATTCTTGAATTACTCATTCCGCTGATGTACGGCGGTGTGGTCCATGTTTGCCCACGTGAAGTATCACAAGATGGCAATCAATTGGTGGATTATCTAAATGCTAAGTCTATCAATGTCCTGCAGGCAACACCGGCTACTTGGAAAATGCTCTTAGACAGCGAGTGGAGCGGCAATGCGGGATTGACAGCACTCTGTGGAGGCGAAGCGTTAGATACTATTCTGGCAGAAAAACTGCTCGGTAAAGTCGGTTGTCTATGGAATGTCTATGGTCCGACCGAAACTACAGTGTGGTCTAGTGCGGCTCGTATCACTGATGCAAAGTATATTGATTTAGGTGAACCACTGGCGAACACTCAGCTTTATGTCCTTGATGAACAGCAGCGTTTAGTCCCACCAGGCGTTATGGGTGAGCTTTGGATTGGTGGTGATGGTCTGGCAGTTGATTACTGGCATCGCCCTGAACTGACAGATGCCCAATTTAGAACATTGCCATCTCTACCAAATGCCGGTCGACTCTACCGTACAGGGGATAAAGTCTGCCTGCGTACAGATGGACGTTTGACTCATCATGGACGTTTGGACTTTCAGGTCAAGATCCGCGGATTCCGTATCGAATTAGGTGAAATCGAGAATGTCCTCAAACAGATCGACGGTATCACAGATGCAGTAGTGTTGGTTAAGACCACAGCTGACAACGACCAGAAACTGGTGGCATATGTAACTGGACAAGAGCTTGATATTGCTGGTTTAAAAAAGACCCTACAAATCCACCTCCCAGCTTATATGGTGCCAAGTGCGTTTATCCGATTGGATGAGTTTCCAATGACGGCCAACAATAAGTTGGATCGTAAGGCATTTCCTGAGCCGATCTTTGAGCAGAGCAATGATTATGTTGCACCGC
Organism: Acinetobacter sp. EKM10A; assembly: GCF_011075215.1. NCBI lineage: Bacteria > Pseudomonadati > Pseudomonadota > Gammaproteobacteria > Moraxellales > Moraxellaceae > Acinetobacter > Acinetobacter sp. EKM10A. Next base: position 108,406 of record NZ_JAALLK010000008.1, read on the forward strand.
GTGATCCGATTGAAATCGAACTGTGTACTACCTTTGAGCAGATCTTGTCGGTCAAGCGAGTTGGTATACATGATGATTTCTTTGAATTAGGTGGGCATTCACTATTAGCTGTGAAGCTTGTCAACCATCTCAAAAAGGCTTTTGGTACTGAACTGTCAGTTGCTTTGTTGGCACAGTACTCCACTGTGGAGCGTCTGGGTGAGATCATTCGTGAAAATAAAGAAATTAAACCATCCATCGTAATTGAGCTGCGCCGTGGAACCTATGAACAACCGCTGTGGCTGTTCCATCCGATTGGTGGCAGTACCTTCTGTTATATGGAGCTTTCGCGTCATCTTAATCCGAACCGTACCCTACGTGCTATTCAGTCTCCCGGACTGATTGAAGCAGATGCTGCGGAAGTGGCGATTGAAGAAATGGCGACGCTCTATATTGCTGAAATGCAAAAGATGCAGCCTCAAGGACCTTATTTCCTTGGTGGCTGGTGTTTCGGTGGTGCGATTGCATATGAGATCAGTCGTCAGTTGTGTCAAATGGGGCAACAGGTCACAGGTATTGTCATGATCGATACCCGTGCTCCAATTCCAGAGAATGTGCCTGAAGATGCCGACGATGCCATGCTTTTGTCTTGGTTCGCCCGTGATTTGGCTGCACCTTATGGCAAAAAGTTGACGATCCCAGCGCAATATTTGCGTGATTTGAGTCCAGATCAAATGTTTGATCATGTACTTAAAGAAGCTAAAGCCATTAATGTTCTGCCTCTCGATGCAGATCCATCAGATTTCCGACTTTACTTTGATACCTATTTGGCGAATGGCATCGCACTCCAGACCTATTTCCCAGAACCTGAAGATTTTCCAATCCTTTTGGTCAAGGCCAAAGATGAGCAGGAAGACTTTGGAGAAAGTCTAGGTTGGGATCAACTAGTCAAAGACACATTTACACAGGTGGATTTGCCTGGTGACCACTCATCAATTATGTACGCTGAGAATGTCGTGGCTGTAGCCCAGACAATTGATCAGATGTACCCAATTCCTGCATAAGAAATATAAGAAGGTAGAACCACTATGGTGACCATAGAACATGCTTTCCTCATACCGGCCAAGATTGACAAGGTTTTCAACTACCTTGCAAACCCGGCCAATGATGCAGGTTGGCAATTGTCGTGTAAGCATTCTGAGCTGCTAGACAGTACTCCGCGTGTGGGTAGTAATTACGAAATTGGTTTTAGCTTTATTGGGCGTGAAATGTCCTTTAAAGGTGAAATTACACATCTGGTACCGAACGAATTATATGCGTTTAAAGTAGTGGAAGGACCCTTTCACTACACCGGTACTTACCGTTTCAAGCCACATCCGGAAGGTACGTGGATTGAATGGGTGTTTGAGGCAGAACCAGGTAGCTTTTTTGGTGTATTGCCGCCAGCGCTGCTAAAAAAGATGGTGCTCGCTCAGTTCAAGAAAGATGTTGATAATCTTCAAGCATTGGCTCAGAAGGGTGAAGCCTATGAGTCGGTTGACAATGAAAATAAACCAACTCTCGAAACCAACAAACCACCTCGTAAGACTCAACAAATGATGGAGAAATACGCGCGTTGGATTCTTAGCCATCGTCGTATTGTCTTGACTGTGGTGATGCTCTTAACACTTGCTCTAGCGTATCTGGCATCTGGTGTAAAAATTATTATTGACCCAGATGCACTTGCGCCTAAAGGGCATCCTTATATCACCTCGACCAAGCTGATTGAAAAGAAATTCGGCTCCAAATATATGGTCGTGATCGGTATTACACCGAAGCAGGGGGATATTTATCAGCCGCAGGTGTTGGAGAAAGTCAAACGCATTACCGAAGAAGTTGATAATGCACCGGGCGTAGTCCGTTCCACTATGATGAGTCTGGCTGCACGTCAGGCGAAAGGTATCGAGGCGAATGCAGAAGGGTTCGATGCCAAGAAACTATTGCCGAGTAGTTCAGTCACTCAGGAGGATATTGATCACCTGAAAAAACTACTGGCACTGAATCCAACCTATATGAATTCAGTGGTATCTAAAGATCAACGAACTGCTGCGATTTTGCTTGAGCTTGAGGAAAGTCCAGAGGGCTTCCAGAAAATGATGGGCCCGATTAATAAAATCGTAGAAAGCGAACAATCTAAAGATATGACCATCAGTGTCGGTGGTAATCCTGTGTATCTGGATAAAGCTGAAGACTACTCTAAGCGTATCAATATCTTGTTCCCGATTGCCGTATTGGTGATTGGTTTATTGCACTTTGAAGCATTCCGCAGCAAGCAAGGTTTGATTCTGCCACTCGTTACAGCTTTGTTGGCTGTGGCATGGGGTATGGGCATGATGGGCTTGTTCAAACAGCCAATGGATATCTTTAACTCGCCTACGCCAATTCTGATTCTGGCCATCGCGGCAGGACATGCCGTGCAGTTGCTCAAGCGCTACTATGAAGATTTTGATCGCCTGATTGCTCAAGGGATGGAGCCTAAAGCTGCCAATAGCGAAGCTGTAGTGCAGTCTTTGGTTCGTGTTGGTCCGGTTATGGTGTTGGCTGGTGGTATTGCAGCAGCTGGATTCTTCTCTCTGTTGACTTTCAACATTCCAACGATTCGTTCATTCGGTATTTTTACAGGAATTGGGATCATCAGTACGCTGGTGATCGAGATGACTTTTATTCCGGCACTCCGCTCAATGTTGCCACCACCTTCGGTTGTGAAGGTCAAACGCAAAGGCTTGCCAATTTGGGATTGGATTCCAAACCGTATTGGTGATGTCATTTTGTCAGTTCGTCCGCGAATGATGTTAATGACTGCGATTGCGGCAATGGGCATCTTCCTTGCTATTGGCACGAGCCGTATTGTGGTGGATAACGATAGCCGTAATTTCTTCTCTCGCGACTTACCAATGCAACAAGATGACAGATTCTTGAATCAGTCTCTCGGTGGCACAAACAGCCTTTATATTATGGTTGATACGAAGGTTCGTGATGGTATTGAAAATCCTGAAATCTTAAAAGCGATTGATAATACTGAAAAGTTCGCGAACTCAATTCCAGAGGTCGGTAAAACCATCTCTATCGTGGACTATATCAAACGAATGAATCAGGCAATGAATGCCGATCAACCACAGGCATTTCAGGTTCCGGCAACCAAAGATGTCGTTGCTCAGTATCTGCTGTTGTATTCAATGTCTGGTGAGCCGACTGATTTTGATTCATACATTGATACCACTCAGCGCTATGCCAAGATCACGATTCTTCTGAAAACTGGCAGTAATCATCGCATTAAAGAAATCCTTGAGTCGCTAAAAACGTATATGGCGGGTCAATTGGGCGACAAGGCTGTAGTGAGTTTTGGTGGTGATGTGACGCAAACCATTGCTTTGACTGAAACGATGGTTCACGGCAAGCTCATGAACATTCTACAAATTTCATTTGCCGTATTCTTTATTTCAGCATTGGTTTTCCGTTCGATTTCAGCTGGACTGATTGTTCTGACTCCACTTCTGTTCTCAATTCTTGCCATCTTTGGCGTGATGGGCTGGCTCGATATTCCGCTCAATATTCCGAACTCTCTCATCTCGGCCATGGCTGTAGGTATTGGTGCGGATTATGCCATTTACTTCCTCTACCGCTTGCGTGAAATCTTGCGCGAAGAAGGCGGCGATATCAAAGACGCTATTCGTAAAACTTTAAGTACTGCTGGTAAGGCATCTCTTTTTGTCGCGACTGCGGTTGCTGGTGGGTATGGCGTATTGTCCTTATCACAAGGCTTTCACGTCCATCAATGGCTCGCGATGTTTATTGTGATTGCGATGCTTTTCAGTGTATTTGCAACCTTAATTATGGTACCTACAATGATTCTAATATTAAAACCTCGTTTTATCTTTTCTTCAAAGAAGAAGAGCATACCTGTTGCACAAACTGTGGTGACAAGCCTTTTGTTGGGTACAGCGCTCACAATGTCGATGCCTAAAACATCTCATGCAGATGAAGTTCAAGATATTGTTAATCGTAGTGATGATGCCTCTAAGTTCTTGTCTTCAACGGCTAGTGCCAAATTTATTTTGACCTCTAAAAATGGCGAGCAACGTGTACGTTTAACTAAAAATATGACTAAGCTTGCTGGAAATACGCAGAACAACATGCGTTTGACTGAGTTTATCTCGCCAGCAGATGTCCAAGGAACCACGACACTGTTAATTGAAAATGCAAAAGGCAGCGATAGCATGTTCGTCTATTTACCTGCATTGAAAAAAGTACGCCGTCTTGCCTCAGCGAATAAAGGTGATGCTTTTATTGGTACGGACTTTAGTTATGGTGATGTCCTTGGCTATAAGCTCAGTGACTGGAAATACACGAAACTTGCAGATGGCAAATTTAATGGCAAAGATTGCTACATGATTGAAGCAACACCAATCAATAATACGGTGAAGAGTGACTTTGGTTATAGCAAACGTCGTATGTGCATACTCAAAGACAACTTTGTTACAGCAACCATCGACATTTGGGATACAGCAGGCAAGCCATTAAAACACATTGAGTTCACGGATATCCGTCCTTACGGTAAAGTGAAACCAAGATGGCAAGCCATGAAATCTATGGCGAAAAATCTGCAAACTCAACATATGACACAAGTAATCGTCAATGATTTTGCGGCAGAAAAAACCTTATCCGATAAGCTTTTTTCACCACAGAGTCTTGAAAAATGACGCAAGGTGCCTATTGGGTATTTGCATGCTGCAGTAGCTTTATGCTACTGCAGCATGCTTATGCAGATGACAGCGAAATTAGTTTTGTGAGCCAGAACTCAGCCAGACTCGACGTTTGGTCATCAGATCGTGATTTAAGTTCGTTAAAAAACATTGGGCAAGCAAGTTTCTGGTCCAATGGTACACTCAAATTTAACCCTGCATTTAAGCTGCATTACGACATAGTGGTTTCAGACGAAACGGACCACACTGTAAACCCAGATCAGGTGAGTAAGGTAAATCGTAACTTACGTGAGTTGTATGCGTCATATAATTGGGACCAGACCGTCTATGTCGATGTTGGTCGTCAGATTGTCGTCTGGGGGAGAGCGGATGGAATTAACCCAACGGATAACCTATCGCCCCGTGACTATACGCGTCTAGTACCAGACGAGACAGATCAACGTCTAGGAAATGATGCAATCAAATTGACGTATATTCCTGAATCTGGAACCAATAAATGGACGGCATTGTGGTATCCGCGTAGTCGTTCAGATGTGATTCCATTGCGTCAGATTGCTGGTGTTCAGTATGACATAGACCGTAAGAGCCGTCCTGCATTTGCAATGCGTTGGGATTATTCCGTAGATGGTCTAGATGTAGGGGCATCGTATTTCTCAGGTTTAGATCATATGCCTGATCTGTCAGTTCTTTCAGCGTCTCCAACAGGGGAGGCCACATTGCAACTGAAAAATAACCCTATGTCCGTCTATGGAGTAGATTTTAGTTATAACCATAACGATCTTGTGTGGCGCGGTGAAGCTGCATATACAAAGACTGACTCAAATGGCAGCGAAGATCTTATCCATAAGAAAAATAATTTAACTGTAGTTATGGGACCGGAATGGTCATTAAAAAATTCTACGCTGAGTTTAGTAGGCGTGTACAAGCATACAGAAGACTTTAAATCTGCCGATAGCCTAACAAATCCATTAGTGAGAGAAGTCTACCGTTATCAGCAAACGATTAGTGATCAATATGAGCAAGATCAGTATGGAGCTATGCTGCGTTATGCGCTTAACCTATTGAATGACAATTTAAAGTTAGAGTTTACAGGATTCTATTTTGCGCCAGAGCCTAATGAATTGTTGAGAGTACGTATTAACTACAACCTCAATGATCACTGGCAGTTAAATGCAGGTGGAGATCGCTTCTGGGGCAGAAATGATACGGTACTAGGACAATTTAGAGATAACAGTCTGGTGTATGCCCAGGTTCGATATAACTTTTAAGATAACTCGCTTCAAAACAATGCTGGAGTGCCCAGCACCTAATAAGGTGATTTATGGATAATTTAAATAACGCAAAAAAAGATAATTTTTCACGGAAGACCATATTAGTAACAGGTGCAGCAGGTTTTATTGGCAGCAGATTGATCGTTGAACTTCTGCGTGAAGGTCATCAGGTGATTGCTGCGCTGCGTAATGCCGCAACCAAGAAAGATAAGCTATTAGGTTTCATTGCAACAGAAGGACTGGTCGATCCGTCTATTTCGTTTGTCGAATATGATTTAAGCCGCGATTTTAAGCTGGACTCTCTATTATCGGACGCCCAGACAAAAATCCATGTAATTTATCATCTCGCAGCATCATTTAATTGGGGCATTAGCAAAGCTGAAGCTGAGCGTACCAATATTAAGTCAGGGCTGGCGTTGATTGAATGGGCTGCAACATTGAAGCAGCTTGAGCGATTTATCTGGATTGGCGGGTATCGTGTGGCTGCGCCGCCGCAAGAATCGGCTGATGAATTGTATTGCAAACATGGTGGTTATGAGGCTTCAAAAATTCTAGGGCATCAAGCTTTCATTGAGGCCTGTAAGCGTTTAAATGTGCCATGGACTGCAATAAATCCGGCGACAGTCATTGATGGTTTTTATAATTATGGCGATATGCAATATATCGGTATTGCTGACATGATTGATAAGCTCTATCAGGGACGTTTACTGGCATTACCTGGTGGTCGTGACACATTCCTACCTCTATGCAATATGCAGTATATCGTGAGCTTTCTGATCCGAACGATATCTTATCCTGAGACCATTGCTCAGGAGTATATGCTGCTTGATCCTGCGACACCCAAATTTCATCGCCTAGTTCACCTAGCTGCTGAGCATTTGGGAGTTAGCTCACCACACTTACAAATACCTAAAGTTTTGCTCGAGAAATTACCAGAGGTATTACTTGACGGTTCTAAAGAGCAACTTTCTTTCATTTCTACCGAGCACTACCATGTTGCTGGGGCAGAGGCGATGGCGGCGAAGATGGGCATCGCAGACCTGATCAGTATCATGCCTTATTTTTCTCGCTGGATTGATCGCTTGGTGTTTACACGTTTTGGTCGTATGCAAGTACCAACACCTAATTCTTTTAGCTATCAGAACCGCTATTGGATAGAAATTTATACTAAACAGCCAGTTGGTTCAGAAAAAGTTTCTGCATTATTTTTACACGGCATTCCATTTGATAGTGCATGTTGGTCTCCAATCATCAATAAAATTACTTATGATCAGGTCGCTATGATGGACTTACCGGGACTTGGGCGTTCAGGTAGTTATGAAATGATGGAAGATAATAACCATCAATTTATTGATACTGCGGCAGAGCTTTTGGCACCAAATAGTGTGGTGATTGCCCACTCATTAGGATGTCTTTTTGCATTAAATCTTGCAAAGAAATATCCAGATAAAGTTGCACGCCTTATCCTTATATCGCCTTATTTTATTCAGGCACAGGCTGCAAGAATGTTTCAGATACAAGCGATATCTAAACTCATTTTCCGTTTTGTGCCGAAAGATGTGATTGCTAAAGATTTACATCCAGAGGGGCAACAAAATCTGTCAGTGAGATATGCGATGGATTCATTACGACGTTTGTCAGTATCTAAGCATATTAGTGAGTATATGCACCACATTAATTTGCCGCAGCAGCGCGCAGCACAGACAGCTTTGCTTTCTGAGCTTCGATCTAAAATCGAGATTATTGTGGGAGAGAAAGATCCAATTGTTACCCCAATCAGTCCAGATATCCCGGTACATATCATCGCTGGCGCAGGTCATAATCCACACGTTACCCATGTAGAAGCGGTTTATGATTACCTTACACCGGTTCTGACAAAGTACATCAGCACTACAGCACAGCTTAGTGATGTCTGATGTAGCGAACGTACAGGTTTATGTTTGCCCAATTTTACGGGTACCAGACAACCATCTCATATTGAGTCATTATCTCAGCTTTCTCAATGCGGCAGAAAAGCTGAGATATGATCAATATCATTCTCATGCAGCGCGACTTTTCTTAATTTCTCGTGTGTTAATGAAGTCCGTTTTATCAGATAAGTTGGGTATCTTGCCCCATGAGGTCATCATTCAATTACAACCTAACGGCAAACCTTTTGTACGAGGCAATAAGGCTATTTATTTTAATCTTAGTCACTCCGCGGAACTTATTGTTTTTGCTGTGACAGAAAAAGGAGAAATAGGGGCCGATGTTGAAAGAATGGACCATGAGTTCGAATGGAGGCGTGTCGATAGCGTGTTAGCGCCAAGTGAAATTGAATGGATTCAGCAAAATGAATGGACTAATCCAACTAGTGTATATCAACGTTTTTTTCAAATATGGACCTTAAAAGAATCCTATATTAAATGTACTGGTGAAGGAATGAGCCGTCATTTAAAGAAGCTCAACTTTCATGTATCTCCTGAACATATACAATTTTGCGATTTAACCAATAATGATGTTCAAAGAACCGAGCAGTATCATTTTAAAAGTTATATCTATAATTATAGTTTTATCTTCTCCCTATGTTTACAGCAGAGTCATTGCCTAGAAAGCTTTAATATAGATTGTTTTCAATTATTACCTTATATATCTACACATCGAATAACTCTAGAACCTTGCGAACATAACTAACTTAAATCAAGGCAATGAGTGATTTTGAAATTCTAAATATATAAACAGATCAAAAGAAAAAGGCACTTACCTTCCGATAAGTGCCTTTTGAATTTGGAGCGGGAAACGAGACTCGAACTCGCGACCCCAACCTTGGCAAGGTTATGCTCTACCAACTGAGCTATTCCCGCATGTATGAGCAGTTTTTACTAAAACTTTCTCAAAAAAACCAATCTGGAGCGGGAAACGAGACTCGAACTCGCGACCCCAACCTTGGCAAGGTTATGCTCTACCAACTGAGCTATTCCCGCGTGCCGCTTATAATACATTAAGCAAAACAAGGGTCAACAACTTTATGCAAATAATTATGCTGATTGCATAAAATAAAAACAGAAATGAGCATTTAGAGTTATTTTTATTGATAAGTTGCCGAATAAATAGACATTTTGTTTGAAGTCAAAGCATACAAGAGCAACTTTTGTTTGTGTGTAGACAGGGTATACTAGGTCTAAATATACGAATAATCGTAAAAGGAAAAGCTATGAGCCTTGAACAACAGTTGATTGAACGGTTACAGACCCTTGCACCTAGCCATTTAGAAGTCATTAATGAGTCTGCTGGCCATGGTGGTTATTTTCCTGGTAAAGAATCCCACTTTAAAGTGATTGTGGTGAGTGAAGAATTTAACGGCTTGCGTTTGGTTCAGCGTCATCAAAAAGTTTATGCCTTGGCTTCTGATTTAATGAATCCAGGACAAATTCATGCTTTAGCAATCCACGCTTATTTACCAAGTGAGTGGCAAGGTCAAGCGCCAGCAAGTCCAGAATGTGCACATGCACCTAAAAACTAAGGGCTTAGTTTATGGATGCACATTTACTCACTAAAATTATCCATATGACTGCGGTAGCAGCCGCACTTATGGTTTTTGTATTACGCGCTTCTACACTATTTATTGGTGTACAAGGTGAACAACCTAACCCAGCAGGGCGTAAAGTTTTAGTTGCTTTACAGCATTTGACATTTACCGTGGTTTTCATTACCGGAGCAATTTTACTGGTGATGAAGAACTTTCAGGTACAGCCATGGTTCTACGCTAAAATTATCTTATTTTTAGTGCTCTTATCATCTTTAATGAAAGCCTTTAAAAAGGATGACACTATTTTGCTAGCTCAGCGCCGTGCGGGTTTGGTCATTAGTGCAATCGCATTTGTTGCCATTATTATTCTGGTGATAGTGAAACCTGTTTTTGCTTAATTGTTCTACATTCTTTGCCTTTTTGCGTAAGCTCTAGGTTAAACTGCATACAGTAAAAAAATATGTAGAGGGAAACATGCTAACTCGTGTGGTGTTTAACCAAAAAGGCGGTGTAGGGAAATCAAGTATTACTGTAAATTTGGCTGCCATTAGTGCCAAACATGGCTTAAGGACCTTGGTTATCGATCTTGATCCTCAAGCCAACTCAAGCCAATACCTTTTAGGCGAAGAAGCAACATACGCTGCTGATAAAGCAATTTTAGAACCAAATATTGAAAACTTCTTTGAAGATGTGTTGGGAAATAATCAACAAAAAGGTTTAATTGGGAACGCACTGGGCTCAATTCTAAAAGCTCCACGCAACAAAGATCTCGACAGTTTTGTACACTCTACATCCTTTGCAAAATTAGATGTGCTTCCCGCTAGCCCTACGCTTGGTGCTCTTGAACATGCACTTGAAAGCAAACATAAAATTTATAAATTGCGTGACTCTATTCAAAGCTTAGTTGGGCGCTATGACCGCATTTATATTGACACACCTCCAGCCTTTAACTTTTTCACATTGTCTGCATTAATTGCAGCAGATAAGGTCCTGATTCCTTTCGACTGTGATGTCTTTTCAAAGCGTGCTTTACAAACATTGATTGAAAATGTTCTCGAAACGCAAGATGATCATAATGATCGCTTGGAAATTGAAGGAATTGTGGTGAATCAGTTCCAGTCCCAAGCAAAACTACCTCGGGAAGTGGTTCAACAGTTAAAAGATGAAGGGTTACCAGTGCTCAATAGCATGTTACCGCCTTCGATTTTGATGAAAGAATCACATCAGAAAAATTTACCTTTGGCTCACTTAGCGCCAGAACACAAATTGACTCAGTCTTATGAGGCATTGTTCAGCGAAATTGAACCAAAACGATAAGAGAAAAATGATGAAAGGCTTATATATTGTGCCTTTGGCAGCGGCCACTTTACTATTGAGCGCTTGTGCTACAACGGTAAAACCGACTTATGTGTCTCCGACGCAGTATCAATCTTTGAGTTGCCAGCAGCTACAAAGTGAATATAACCGTATTCAACAATATATCGACAATGGTGTACAGACACCAAAAAGTACAGGTATGGGTGTTGGACTTGGGCTTGGCGGTGGCTGGGGACGAGGCGGTTGGGGATTCGGCCCATCCATCTCTGTCAATATGGGACAATCTTCTTCAACCAAAAACACCGAACTTTCACGTGTATTAGGTCAACAAGAAGCCATTGTTCAGGCTGCTCAGTTTAAGAATTGTCCAATTATTGTTCGGAAAAAGACGAATTAATCATCGGTTTTGCATCATAATATGCTAACTAATTGCATATTGTGATGAATAAAGTTTAGCAAAATGTTTCATAATAAAATTATTATAAATCAATAATTTTTTAAAGATAAGCCTTAGAATAACTTGTATTCTTTCTAATCAGAATACGCTCTAAACTTGCTATATTTTGCCCATTTCGTTTAATGTTGCCGCATCTTTACTAATGTGGAAATTATATGATTGAGAGCTGGTTTTTTGTATTAGCTATGTTGGCTGTTTTACTTATTCCGGGCCCGACAAACGCATTACTTGCAACCGCCGCTCACTCACAAGGTTTATCTAAAACATTCTGGCTTATCCCAATGGAATGGTTGGGCTACGCTTATGGCATTAGTTTTTGGGCAGTGTTCATTCATTTGGCAGATCCGGTTTGGCCTGCACTACTGCTTATTTTGCACATCACTAGCGTATTATATGTATTCTGGATGGCATTCCGCTTATGGAAAACCACGCATTTACAACAATTTAGCCAAAATCATCGTAATATTCGCCCACGTCAATTATTCTTCTCAACTTTAAAAAATCCTAAGTCTTTACTTTTCGCCGCAGGTATTTTCCCCGCTGAAACATGGAATTCGCCTGAAAATTTTCTCATGGTTCTGGCTGCTTTTACTTTGATTCTTATTCCAGCAGCAAGTTTCTGGATGTTTTTCGGACGTGCTTTATTGACAGGATCAATGAAAAAAATAAAGGCCGATCATCTATATAAAGGATCGGCCATGTTACTTATTTTATGTATGCTTCCAGTGGTATTCCGTTTTTTCTAATTGCTCTTTAAACGTTAGCTTTTCGGTTTTTTAGCTTTTGACGTATGAAGCCGATCACACCCGGTAAAATACTAATAATAATGATGCCAAAAATAAGGTGGGTAAAGTTATCTTTTACAAGTGGATGTCCACCGAAGAGATAGCCTAAAGTGACAAAAGAAGCTACCCAACAGAATGCGCCAATTATGTTATAAGTTAAGAAAAACTTATAATTCATGCTGCCAGCGCCAGCAACGAAAGGTGCAAAGGTACGAGCAAATGGAATGAAACGTGCAAAAATAATAGTCTTGCCACCATGACGGGCGAAGAATTCATGAGTCTTAATTAAATGTTGCTTATTAATAAAGCGTGAATTCATCTCAAATACGCGTGGACCGATAAAACGCCCAATATGATAGTTCACTGTATCGCCTAAAACCGCGGCAATGAAGAGTAGAATGCCCAGTAACCAAGGGTCTATTGTGCCTGTAGAAGCCGCTAAAGCACCTGCTGCGAACAGTAAGCTGTCACCCGGTAAGAACGGCATAACCACTAAACCGGTTTCGACAAAAATAATTAAAAATAAAATGCCATAAATCCACGTCCCGTAATTTGTGATAAATTCGGCGAGATGTTGATCAACGTGTAGAATAAAATCAAGAAGTTCCATGAGATGATTAAGTGGTAAACCGTGCTCAAATCCTAGCAGCGAGCCTATAGAAAGTCAGTATAAAACATCAAAAATATACAAATTGATCATCCTATTTGTGCAACGATATATATGGATTTTGAGTATTTAATTATCAATGTCCCAAACCTAGAATGAGTTCATCAACAAATAAGCATTAAATAAAGGTGGCAATATGTTTAATCCAAATGTGGTGGTCAAAAATATCGTGACGCAACCAGGCGCAGACAGTTTTATTAGCCTTGTTGCTCGTCTTCTTATCGCTTATATCTTTCTTGCTGCTGGTTGGGGGAAAATTACCGGTTATACAGCAACTGCAGGATATATGGAAGCAATGGGTGTTCCAGGTGGACTTCTACCATTAGTTATTCTGGTTGAGTTCGGTGGTGGTTTAGCGTTGTTATTTGGTTTCCAAGCACGTTTCGCAGCTTTTGGTCTTGGGATCTTTAGCATCTTAACTGCGTTCTTATTTCACCAAGGTGGGGCTGATGCAGCAGCACAATATAACAATGGCATCCACTTTATGAAAAATCTTGCAATGGCAGGTGGTTTATTCTTCTTGATGCTTCACGGTGCTGGACGTATTAGCCTCGACCATGCAATTGAAAAATAATATCTAAAGCAAAATAAAAACCGGATGATTCATTCATCCGGTTTTTTTATATTTAAAAATTAAAGCATAAACTGGATTTGTAGCTCACCAACAACAAAACCAAGTACTGCGCCTACTGCAATGAGTGCCCACTCATCTTCTTTAAAGGCTGGACGTAGCATACCTTCAAATTCCGAAGGCGTTAATTTCTGCATACGCTCAATCAGGGTATTGCGAATATTCATGGCGTCTTCTGCATAAGACTCAACATATTTCATGGTCTCTGGAAGTTGCTGCATGATACGTTCCGCAACCTGAGTTTTCATATTCTGGTATTTTTCTCCACCAATTGCATAAACAACGAGTGGGCGGATTACACCTGCTTGCATGTCAATTTCCTGTTTGACATGACGGTTAACCAGCTCAATAACACGTGCAGAGTGAGTCCCTGAAAACAACTCTTCCATCATATGGCGTGAAGTCAAAAGTTGTTTGGAAATTAAAGCTGCATAGTCAGCTGCCACTTCATTTTGACGTTTAATAAATAGACCTTGCCATGTATAGCCCAATATTTTTTTCGGATAGAGGGGTCTAAACATCATTTGTAGGGCAATCCAGTCACTAAAAAAACCTACAAATCCGCCAAACAGAGGTAGCATCCAAGGATATTTTCCTTGTGTGACAATCCAGCAGAGCATCTGGATTACACCAATACCAAAACCAAATACAAAACCAACGTTACTGAAAAACTTAAACTCTTGTTTGCCTACACGTTTAAAAATATTGTTCAGTAGGCGTTTGTCTTTAAGTAAATTACTAATGACCAAATGTTTAATATCAAAATATCGATTTACGTCACGTTGCACTTCACTCATGATGTGCTCGACAATTTCCGGGGCTTTTGATTGCACTCTGCGGATCAGTCTTTGGCGGGCAAACTCAGGCATGCCTTCCCATAAGCCTGGTTGATATTCTTGAGCAACCTCACGGGTAATATCTTCTGCTGCTGCCATTAATGGTTTTTCAATTTCTTTAGCAATACGCTTTGGGTCAAGGCGAGCAAAAATTTCTTCGGGCTTAATGAGCTTAGCCGTCATAAGCTCTACAGCAGTCGTTGCCATTTTTTCGGCTTTACGAGGCACAATACCTTGCCAGCCAAAAAACGGTTTAATACCTTTAAATTCAAGTGGTGAAAACATCATTTGAATGGCAATCACTTTAGTGACATAGCCAATTAAACCACTCATGAAAGGAATAGAGACATACAACCAAAAATGTTGCTGGAAATCTGCAATCATAGTTTGAAGCATTGTTGTTCCTTAGATTTCTATTGATTTTGATATGGGGCAACAAGCCATAAAAAACGGATAACTGTTTAAGGTCAGACAAATATCGCTTAATGGTATTTACCTTTCCATGGTAATGCCTGTTTTATCGGGTCATCTTAACATCAAATTCATTATGATGTTGCATAGAATGTGATGAATTTATCAATGTGCATGAAGTTCTAAAGTAACTTTTAGCGTGTTGATAAATATAAATAAATAATATTTTATATCGATTATTCTAACTATTAAAATGATTCTAATATGAAAAAAATAAGATATATGATGATTTGCGGTGCGTCGAAGCGTGAAAAATGTTAAAATGGCGCGCTTAATTCTTTTGCCATTTAGTGGTTTGTCATGACTACCAATACTCAAATTACTGAAGATCGTATCCTGATCCTGGATTTCGGCTCTCAATATAGTCAGCTCATTGCACGTCGTGTACGTGAAGCTGGTGTTTACTCTGAAATGTATGCCTTTGATATGTCTGAAGAAGACATCCGTGCTTTTAAGCCAAACGGTATCATTTTATCAGGTGGACCTGAGAGTGTGCATGAAGAGGGCAGCCCTCGCGCACCGCAAGTGGTGTTTGAATTAGGCGTTCCAGTATTGGGTATTTGCTATGGTTTACAAACCATGTCTGAACAGTTAGGCGGTAAAGTTGAGCCGGGTACTGTACATGAGTTTGGTTATGCCGAAGTTGATATCGTTAAACGTGACCAACTCATTGGCAACTTACAAGACCGCGAAAACCAACTACACGTTTGGATGAGCCACGGCGACAAAGTGAGCCAGATTCCAGAAGGTTTTACGATTACTGCAAGCACACCAAGCTGTCCAGTTGCTGCTGTAAGTGATGAAACACGCCGTTTTTACGGTGTTCAGTTCCACCCAGAAGTAACACACACGGCAAAAGGTGAAGAGCTACTTTCTAATTTCGTTCACAAAATTTGTGGATGTGGTGGCCTTTGGACACCTGAACACATCATCGATTTGCGTGTAGAGCAGTTACGTGAGCAAATTGGTAACGAGAAAGTACTTTTAGGCCTTTCTGGTGGTGTTGATTCATCTGTTGTTGCTGCACTTTTACACAAAGCGATTGGTGATCAATTAACATGTGTATTTGTTGATAATGGTTTGCTTCGTTTAAACGAAGGTGACCAAGTGATGCAAATGTTTGCTGAAAATATGGGTATTCGTGTTATTCGTGCAGATGCAGAAGCGCGTTTTTTAAATGCTCTAGCTGGCGTTACCGATCCTGAAGCGAAGCGTAAAATTATTGGTCGTGAGTTCATTGAAGTATTTGCTGAAGAAGCACGTAAACTTGATGGCGTGAAATTCTTGGCGCAAGGTACAATTTACCCAGACGTAATTGAATCTGCTGCAAGCAAACAAGGTAAAGCACACGTTATTAAATCTCACCACAATGTGGGTGGTTTACCAGAAGATTTAGCATTTGAATTGGTTGAGCCTTTACGTGATTTGTTTAAAGATGAAGTACGTAAATTAGGTACTACACTTGGCTTGCCACATAGCATGATCTACCGTCATCCATTCCCGGGCCCAGGTTTAGGCGTTCGTATTTTGGGTGAAGTGAAAAAAGAATATGCAGATATTCTTCGTCTTGCTGATGATATCTTTATGCAAGAGCTTCGTGACAGCGGCTGGTATGACAAAACAGCTCAAGCATTTGCTGTATTCCAACCTGTTAAATCAGTAGGTGTAGTCGGTGATGGCCGTCGCTATGCATGGGTGATTGCGCTTCGTGCAGTTGAAACAGTTGACTTTATGACAGCTCGTTTTGCACATTTACCATACGAATTGGTTGATAAAATCTCAACACGCATTATGAACGAAATTAAAGATGTATCACGTGTGGTATACGACGTGTCATCTAAACCACCAGCAACGATTGAGTGGGAATAATCAAATGAAAAGGCAGGATTAAATCCTGCCTTTTTTATATCTGTTTCTTCCGAAGGAGGTGAGAGATGTCTGATTTCATTCAGTTAGAATATCTACAAGAAAAATTACAGCAACTTTTAGCGGAATCATTATTTGCAATCTATCTTTATGGTTCAGCTGTTGATGGTGGCTTAGGGCCAGAAAGTGACCTTGATGTTCTGGTCGTGGTTACTCATCCATTAACATCTGCTTTACGCGAGCAGCTTGCACAAGAATTACTAAAAATTTCACAGCCTGTTGGGGAATTACAAAGACCATTAGAAGTTACTATTTTATTAAAAGATGAGATTCAGGCTGGAAATTATCCTTTAAGTTATGAAATGCAGTTTGGTGAATGGCTACGTGAAGAACTTAAAGAAGGTGGAACATTAAGTTCGCAGAAAGACCCAGATATTAGTATATTGCTTAGAAAAGCGAGATTTCATCATACAGTTTTATTTGGTCCAGCTTTGGACCAATGGGCACCTGAAATTTCTGATCAAGAACTATGGCAAGCAATGTCTGATACTTATCCCGAAATTGTAGCTCATTGGGATGAGGATGCAGATGAAAGAAACCAGATTTTAGCTTTATGCCGGATCTATTTTAGTTTAGTCATGAAGGATATTGCTTCAAAAGACAATGCAGCTCGATGGGTTATGCCTCAGCTTCCTCCTGAGCAGAAATTCGTATTGCAGCGGCTTATACAGGAATATAGAGGGGAAATCGGCAAGCAAAATTGGCAAGAGGAACATTATGCTTTGCAGCCTATTGTTAATTTTCTGAGTTCAAAAATTGAAGAGCAGTTTGAGCAGAAAAGAAATTTAATCACATAATAATTTTTTAGATTCTGGCTTTTTTACCGATTTTACTAAACATACGACTATATAAGAGTGCTTAAGCACTCTTTTTTATTACTTAATTTTTAAAGCTTAAAAATAATTTTAATAAATATCAAAATGATAAATCTATTATTATTGCTTATACTTGATAAAAGATATATTAAGATATATCTTAATAGTTATAAATTATGCGTATTAGAGAACCTCCAAAGATGAGACAACAATCAGAACATCATCATGCTGAACATAATGACCATCATCACGGCCATTACCGTTCGGGGCGTCGTGGGAGACTTTTTGAAGCTGGACGTATGAAACTTTTAGTCCTTCATCTTATTCAGCAAAGTCCTAAGCATGGTTATGAAATTATTAAAGAAATAAGTGATTTGGTAGGCGATGGCTATACGCCAAGTGCAGGAACAATCTATCCGACTTTAACCAGCCTGGAAGAAATGAACCTCATTAACTTGCTAGATGTAGAGCGTAAACAATATCAAATTACGGAATTTGGGGAAGCTTATTTAAATGAACACCAAGACAAGCTAAGTGGGTTGTTAGAGAAATTGCGTTTGAGACGTGAAATTCACAGTAATGATCAATTAATCGAAATTCACCGTGCCATGGAAAACTTAAAGACGGCTTTACGTTTGAAATTGAATACCACTGACTTGAAGCAAGAGCAGATCTATCAAATTGCTGAAAAAATTGATCAGGCTGCTGTTGCGATTGGGCGCCTATAAGTGGGCCTTAAACAGGTTGAAATTATCTAAAAACTATCAACTTTAATAGAGAGTTTATGTATGAAACAGCATCAATATCACGTTACGGTACAACATTTAAAAGATGCCAAAGGGGAAGTTTCTACCTATACGGAAAGGCTCGAGTTCTATACTGGTAATCATGACGATATTTTTGAGATTGTTGAAAAGTTAAAGAACGCAGAATTTTTTGATGATCAAACCACAAAGTCTTTTGCAGTCGGTCTAAAGTTATTTAGTGAAGTCATGTTAGAGAATCGAGACCATCCATTGTTTCAAGAATTCTTGCCACAGTTTGGGCAATTTATGAAGAATTTAAAACAACAAGTTAAGACTCAATCACCTTAAGTTGGTCAGATACCTTTAAATTTTCGATTGTTAAAAATTGATTGTCTCATTCATAGCACCCTGTGTATTACTAAAAGACTATATTGAATAATGAGTGTATTGTTAAGATCAGTATAACGACTCATTGCACAAGCATAGGTAAAAGAGAGTAATATCATGAGCAATAATAACGATTACGATATTTCGGATTCAAAGGATTGCGAAAAATTTGCCAATCAATTTATTCAGGAATTTCCAATTCGCTCTGCCGAAATTGGACAGGGGACGGTGATTAAGCGGGCTTTACCTAGTCGACAAAAAAGAATGATTGGGGCATGGTGCTTTTTAGATCATGCAGGACCAGTAACATTTCCTGCCGGCAATGGTTTAGATGTAGGACCTCATCCACATATTGGTTTGCAAACCTTCACTTGGATGATTGAAGGGACCATGATGCATACCGATAGTTTAGGGTCAAAGCAATTAATTCGCCCTAAACAGGTAAATTTGATGACAGCAGGACATGGTATTTCTCATACCGAGGTTGCACCTGATACTGAAACTCAAATGCATGCTGCGCAGCTCTGGATCGCATTACCGGACCATAAGCGCAACATGGATCCGAAATTTGAACATTATCCCGATCTTCCTGTTGTTGAAAAAGACGGTCTGGAATTTACTGTACTGGTGGGTGAATATTTAGAGACGACTTCTCCAGTTGTGGTTCATACACCGTTAGTAGGGGTTGATCTCATTGCTACCCAAGATACTAAGACACGTATTCCACTAAATCCTGAATTTGAATATGGTTTTATGGCATTAGATGGCGTAGCTCATGTGAATGGCCATGAACTTACTGCTGACAATATGGTTGTATTAGATACAGGTTTGAACGAAATTGAGATTGAAGTAAAGAAAGGGAACCGTGTGCTATTAATCGGTGGTGAACCTTTTGAAACTCCGATCTTATTATGGTGGAATTTCGTTGCACGTACGATGGACGATTTAAAAGAAGCACGTGAGCAATGGGTTAATCATGACGTGCGTTTTGGTGAAATTCCAGATTATGTGGGTGCCCGCTTAGAAGCACCAGTTCTTCCAGATCAAATGAGAGCATCAAAATGACAGCAGTAATTGCGAGCAGTAAAGCAAAGCCTCTTGCAGAACAATGGAAAGGTGAAATTACCAGCGGCCGTCATCAATACTTTTGTGATGAGCCTGAAAAGCTAGAAGGGCATGACCAAGGGCCTGCACCTTATGATTTGCTTACCGGAAGTCTAGCAGCATGTACACTTATTACTTTAAGAATGTATGCAAAACATAAGGGTTATGATTTTGGTGAGTACTCGGTTGAAATTGATTTTCATACCAACCGAGAGCATGAAGAACATATCGAGCGTCGTATTGTTTTTAAAGAACTTCCAAACGAAGAACTTCAGCAAAAAATCTTAACCATATGCAGTAAAACTCCAGTCACTAAAACTTTGTTACGTAGTTTAGACATTCATACTGTGCTTGTTACAGCATAAAAATGCTATTTTGTTGCGGTGGATGATTTATATCCATCCCACAAATGGAATAAAACAGCATGTTCACATGCTGTTTTTTATGTAAAAAAGAAAAATAAAAGTAGGCAATACCATGATTAGTGTACACCACCTGGAATGTTCGCGATCGTTTCGGATTTTATGGGCTTTAGAAGAGTTAGGCTTGGATTATGATATTCATTTTTATCAACGTCTTCCGAACTATTCAGCACCAGAAACATTGAAATGTATTCATCCGCTTGGCAAGGCACCTATTTTGACAGATGATGAGCAAGTTATCGCGGAATCGGCTGTTATTTTAGAGTATTTGCAGCAGCGATATGATCAAAAGCAGCAGTTTAAACCTAAGCAAGCTCAGGATTTACAGCAGTATATTTACTGGATGCACTATGCCGAAGGCTCACTTATGCCGTTATTAGTGATGACTTTGGTCATGAACAACGTCAATAAACATGTACCTTGGCTAATTCAGCCTGTGGCAAAGAAAATTACAGAAGGGGTTAAAGCAAATTTTGTTCGTCCACGTATGAAAGACCATATTAGTTTTTTAGAAAATTATTTGGCTGAGCATGAATATTTTGCGGGGGATTTTTCATTTGCAGATATTCAAATGAGTTTTCCACTAGAGGCTCTACAGTCACGTCTTCAAGGTAAATATCCGCACATTCAAGCATTCTTACATCGGATTCAGCAAAGACCAGCTTTTCAAAAAGCGAGACAGAAAGGTTTAGGGTCAAACGAAAGAAATTGTGCTGATATATAAAAGAAAAGGAACAAATATTTGTTCCTTTTTTATTGCTTAATCTTTATCTGCGTTTAATCACAATAGAGTCAATACCGCTATGCTGCAATGTTTGTTGAGCAGCGAGAGCAGCTTCTTGAGTGTCATATGGACCAGAAATAACACGATACCAAGTTTTTCCATTCTCAGAGCTTTTAATTACATCAGCCGATAAGCCATTTAAAATGATTTCTGCACGTCGAGCATCTGCTTGATCGGGGTCAGTATAGCTTCGAACTTGTAAAATATAATTTGGTTGTTGAGGTATAGCAGCTGTTGAGTCAGTAGTGTCGTCAGTGCTTACACTTGCAGGTTCAGAAGCGGCAGGTTGAGCTGTACTAGGAGCTTCTACAATCATGGCAGTACCCTGATTTTTACTTTCCGGAATTGCCTGTTCCGGAATAGGAGTGACCTGCTGTTGAGGCAATAGATCATAAAAGCGGTAATCTTTATTGGTTTCTTCTTCTTTATAGTGCTCAGAAGTAATCTGGTTTTTTGAAGAAACAGGTTGCCACGGTTTCCAAAGCATGAGCATTACTGCGATACATAAGACCGCTAAAATAGCGACAAGTGTCCCTAACCATTTAGGAATTAAAGGCTTTTTAGGCTTGTTAGGTCTTTCAGATACACCGCGTTGCGTTTTGCCAAACACGTGGATTATTCCTCTGTATTTTGATTGTTTTATTTCGAGTTTAGTTCTCGTTTACTTTAAAACATCGCTTCGCATAGATAGATTTCCTTGCAAAGCGTTATTTCTTACAACATGAAGGGGTATATGGCTTTGACCAAACACCCCAACACTAACTTACATGGCTTCAGGTGCAGAAACACCGAGTAATTCTAAGCCATTGCGCAATACTTGCTGTACATTGATTGAAAGTAATAAGCGTGCTTGTGTAAGTTCAGCATCATCACTTAAAACTTTGTGTTCATTGTACCAACCGTGGAATAGCGCAGCTAATTCTTTTAAGTAGTTACCTACTTGGTGTGGTTCATATGCATTAGCAGCACGTAACACAACGTCTGGATATGCAGCCAGTTTAGCAAGAATTTCAGTTTCTGCATCAAGTGATAAACGTGCAGCATGTGAACGAGCAGCACTTACTTCAAATTGTAAGCCAGTGCTTGCTGCTTTTTCTAGCATACGGCAAATACGTGCATGAGCGTATTGAATATAATACACCGCATTGTCTTTACTTTGTGAAACAGCAAGGTCAAGGTCAAAGTCAATGTGTTGTTCACTTTTACGCATCACGTAGTAGAAACGAGCTGCATCATTGCCGACTTCTTTACGCAAGTCACGTAAAGTCACGAACTGACCTGAACGAGATGACATTTGAACCATCTCACCACCACGCCATAAGCTTACGAACTGAACTAAAAGAACAGTTAATTTTTTCGAGTCATAACCCATTGCATCAATCGCAGCTTTTACGCGAGAGATATAACCGTGGTGGTCAGAACCCCAAATATCAACAAGGTCAGTATAACCACGTTGTAGTTTGTTTAAGTGATATGCAATGTCAGATGCAAAGTAAGTTGTTTGACCATTACGGCGCTTCACAACACGGTCTTTTTCATCACCAAATTCAGTCGATTTAAACCAGATGTTGCCATCTTTTTCATATAAGAAGCCGCGTTGATTCAGTGTTTCTAACGCTTCGTCAATTTTTGCGCTAAGAGATGCTTCACTAAACCATTGGTTAAAGGTTACGCCGAAGTCAGCAAGGTCATCTTTAATATCATCTAAAATGGCATGGAGTGCGGCTTGATGGAATACGCGGTAGCCTTCACCTAATAATTGTTGTGAATTGGCAATTAGGCCATCAATATGCTTTTCTTTGTCGCCAGATAATACGACTTTGTTGCCTTCGCTATCTAGCTCTTCAGCATATTGCACGTCTTCTGGTACATCTTTATAAACATTCGCAACTTCACGAACGTAAGCATCGCCATCTTTATCAATGATGCCTTGTGCGATTTCTTTAACGTAATCGCCTTGATACGCATTTTTAGGGAATACAAGGTTTTGTCCAAGTAATTCCAAATAACGTAAATAAGTAGAAGTCGCCAAAATATCCATTTGACGGCCAGCATCATTTACATAATATTCGCGATCAACTTTAGCACCTGTTGCTTCAAGCAAGTTTGCAACAGTCATACCATAAGCAGCCCCGCGGCCATGACCTACGTGTAGGCTAGACGTAGGGTTTGCAGAAACAAATTCAACTTGAATCTTTTTAGCTGCATTTGATTGGCTACGACCAAAGCTTTCTTTTTGAGCCTGAATCTGGTCAAGAATTGCAAAACGTTGATCTGCATTTAAAAAGAAATTGATAAAACCAGGACCTGCGATTTCAGCTTTGCTGATGTCTGCAACTTCTGGTAGCGCTGCGAGAATTTTCTCAGCTAAATCGCGTGGTTTCATACCAGCGGCTTTAGAGCCGATCATGGCAATATTAGAAGCAAAGTCGCCATGGCTTCGGTCTTTGGTGCGCGTTAAATTGCTTGAATTATTCCAATCCGAAGGAAGCACACCTTCTTGCTGAAGGGTTTGCACTGCATGGTCGAGAGCTGCTTGTATTGCCGTATTCATATCAATCGAAAATAGATGTCGCAGAAAAACGTCAAATATAGCAAATTTCCTATGAGTTAGGGGAGTGCATTTAACGCTTTCATTTAATTTCTTTCATGAAGTTTCCGAGAACTATTTCTTTCGTAAATATTAAAAAATAAAATTAGTAAAATTCTAAAAATACGTAAATACAGGCTTTTTAGGTAATATTTTTGAAATTATAAGATAGTAAAACACTTGGTATTTTTTATGGAAATGTAGTATAGGGCAAAAATATAAGATTTTAAGTCATATATGGAGTTAAGAAAGAATAGTTTTAAAAAGATGAAAAATGTAAATAATTAATTTTTAATATTAATTTTGTTATATGTTTTTTCTAAATAGTATTCAATTTCAATATCACAGTTTAAAATACCTATTTTGTATTAAATAGTCTTAAGCTTACGCATACAACGAGCTTTAGAGAGTGCTGAAACTGTACTTTTCTGAGTTCTAAGCTGGAAAATGAGATAGGCAATGATATCAGGTCACCCAAGTAAACATCCCCTTTATATCCCTTATGCAGGCTATACACTTTTAGAGTTACCCCTTTTGAATAAAGGATCCGCTTTCACTCAAGAGGAAAGAAGTAACTTTAACTTACACGGGTTACTTCCACATATTATTGAAACTATCGAAGAGCAAAGCCAACGCTCTTATCAGCAATATTGTGCTTTCAATGATGATATTAATAAGCACATCTATTTACGTAATATCCAAGATACCAACGAAACTCTGTTCTACCACTTAATTGAAAATCATCTTGAAGAGATGATGCCAATTATTTACACGCCAACTGTGGGTGAGGCATGTCAACGTTTCTCTGATATCTATCGCCGTCATCGTGGTGTTTTCATTTCATATCCAGATCGTGATGTGATTGATGATATTTTGCAAAACGTTAATAAAAATAATGTCAAAGTCATCGTGATTACGGATGGTGAACGTATTTTAGGTCTTGGTGACCAAGGCATTGGCGGCATGGGTATTCCAATTGGGAAACTTTCGCTGTATACCGCATGTGGTGGTATTAGCCCTGCTTACACATTGCCAATCACAATCGATGTAGGGACGAATAACCCTCAATTATTAAATGACCCGATCTACATGGGATGGCGTCAACCACGTATTAGTGGTGATGAGTATTATGACTTTGTAGATATGGTGATTGAAGCTGTAAAACGTCGTTGGCCAAAAGCACTCATCCAGTTTGAAGATTTCGCACAAAAAAATGCGATGCCACTTTTAGAAAAATATCGCGATAAAATTTGTTGTTTCAATGATGATATTCAAGGAACAGCAGCGGTTTCTGTTGGTAGTTTAATTGCTGCAAGCCGTGCAGCAGGTAAACAATTAAAAGACCAAACAATTACTTTCTTAGGTGCAGGTTCGGCAGGGTGTGGTATTGCAGAGCAAATCGTTGCACAAATGGTTTCAGAAGGTCTAACCGATGCTGAGGCACGTGCTCGTGTTTACATGGTAGATCGCTTTGGTTTGATCACTGAAAATCAGCCGAACTTATTAGACTTCCAACGTAAGTTAGCTCAAAAAGCTGAAGTAGTAGACCAATGGGGCAATATTGAAGAAGTGATTTCACTGCTTGATGTTGTTAAAAATGCCAAGCCTACAGTATTAATCGGTGTTTCTGGTCAGCCGGGCCTATTCACCGAAGAAATTATTAAAACAATGGCTGCCAATTGTGAACGACCAATTGTGATGCCGTTATCTAAC
This sequence comes from Acinetobacter sp. EKM10A, assembly GCF_011075215.1. Taxonomy (NCBI): domain Bacteria; kingdom Pseudomonadati; phylum Pseudomonadota; class Gammaproteobacteria; order Moraxellales; family Moraxellaceae; genus Acinetobacter; species Acinetobacter sp. EKM10A. The sequence continues at coordinate 133,557 of NZ_JAALLK010000008.1, forward strand.
CCGACTTCGCGTGTAGAAGCAGTACCGGCGGATATTGTGGAATGGACTGAAGGTAAAGCATTAATTGCAACGGGTAGCCCATTTGCACCTGTAAATCATCACGGCAAGCTTTATAATATTTCTCAGTGCAACAACTCATACATCTTCCCTGGTATTGGTTTAGGTGTAGTAGCATCAGGCGCTAAACGCGTTACAGAAAACATGCTTATGGCATCAAGTAGTGCTTTGGCAGACTGTTCACCGTTGCTGAAAGATCCACAAGCTGACTTATTGCCACCTTTAGGCGAAATTCAACAAGTGTCTAAAGTAATTGCATTTGAAGTGGCAAAAGCTGCAATGGCAGATGGTGTGGCTGTAACTATTAGTGATGATTTGCTTAAGCAGAAGATTGATCAATCGTTCTGGAAACCAGAATACCGTAAATATAAACGTATTCCTTTCTAAGAATGAGAATGTGAAAAGAGGAGCTTAAGCTCCTCTTTTTTTCTTTTAAGCCACTAAAATTTCTTCTAATAGTTCTTCACTTGGTGCAAAGTAATATGCCCCGTCAAGTGGTGTCACGAAGTGCAATAAGCGGTCATGGATGCCATCCCCACTTGTACCAAACATGCGCTTTAACATCGCATCAATAATGCTCAGGTCTTTAGTGTAAGCAATGAAGAATAAACCTTGATCACCTCGACCGTCACCATAAGGTAAGCTGTGACGTAGGATTTCCATTTCTTCGCCTTCCTCATCTTCAACGACAGTACGAGCGACATGGGCATTTTCCGGTTTAACATCATCATCTAATTCAATAGATTCAAGCTTGGTACGGCCCATGACATTTTCTTGTGCATCGACTTTAAGTTTTTTCCATTTTTCCAAGTCGTGTGCATAGCGCTGCGCAAATATGAAACTACCATCTGCAAATACTCCAGCACTTTCTGGGAGGAGAGCGGTTTCTGCGCGATCATCTGGAAATTGAGGGTTTTCAGTACCATCTATAAAGCCAGTAATATCGCGACCATCGAAATAACGGAAGCAAACACGCTCATCCAGAACCTCAACTTTATCTTTAATCCCTTCAAAAAATGCTTGGCTTAATGCAAAACAGATATCAGAACGCATACTGGCAATGTGAATAAGCACATCAGCTGGTACGACTGGCATATTGAATGCGCCATTTTCTGGTTCAAGTTGTTTAAAACCAGCAGGAGATTGACTGTAAAGTTGCTTCCAAAGTTCTGGACCAAAAGCGACTGCTGTCTTAATTTGTGCGTCTGAATGTTGAGTAATGAGACGGTCACGTGTTTCGAATAAAGCTTCGAGTTGTTTTTTTAATTCAGCAATTGTTAAATCTTTTAAACGAAGAACAATAAAACGGGCATGATCAGATGGTAATGGCAAAATGACAGATTGAGCAGTCATTAGAAGATCTCTCCTCAATTATAATTTAGTATAAGCTTCAATTATTGTGCCTGATGCGAAGAGCCGTTAGTAGTCTATTTATTGATTTTATTGTTTGAATTATCGCCACGATAGTTTTATAAAACGGTATAATTCCACTTTTATTATCTATTTCGCTATGTCTTTGCAAGTTTGGTTTGCTTATATGTTGGCCTGTTGGGTCATTAGTATTTCTCCGGGAGCAGGGGCAATTGCTTCTATGTCGAGCGGCTTAAATTATGGCTTTAGACATGGCTATTGGAATGCGATCGGTTTGCAAATCGCCTTGTTAATTCAAATCATGATTGTAGCTGCGGGTGTAGGTGTTCTATTCGCAACGACCCCGTTGGCTTTTCAAGCCGTTAAGTGGTTCGGTGTAGCCTATTTATTGTATTTAGCTTATTTACAGTGGACAGCACCTGTAAAAGACATAGAAATTCAACACGAAAAAAAGGATAAATCTGTTTCTGCTCTGCTGTTAAATGGATTTGTGGTCAATATCAGTAATCCTAAAGCCATCGTATTTCTATTGGCAGTTTTGCCTCAGTTCTTAGATTTAAGCAAACCTCAATGGATACAATACCTGATTATGGCAGCTACTATGGTTACGATTGATTTGATTGTAATGGCTGGTTATACAGGGCTAGCTTCAAAAGTTTTAAGATTGCTACGTTCTCCTAAGCAACAAAAATATTTGAACCGTGGTTTTGCTGTCATGTTTAGTTGTGCAGCGTTATTGCTAAGTACGGTCCATCAAGCAGCCTGATTTAGGCCGCTTGAGTTTGATTTTTGATTTTTTGAACCATAAAGATAAGTGCAAAACTCAACGCCATACATAAAACAATACTGAGGCCAGTCGAGATATTAAGTGCTGCGCTTGACCATAGGCCAACACTGACACCGAGTTGAGCTAAAACAAAGGCCCAAATAACCATCTGCTTTGGTGAGTGAGCGAGTAATCGAGCGCTCAATGCTGGAATAACCAGTAGTGCCCCCATTAAAAGTGAACCTACTGCACGTAAAGCTAGTACTGTAAATAAGGCTAGCAATAACATAAAAATGAGACGTTGCCATTTCGCATTCACACCTTCACTAATTGCAATATCCGGATCAATGGCAATTTGAATTTGAGGCTGCCAAAAGCGATAAAGAATTGCCAGTGATACTGCAATAATTAATGTGAAAACAGGTAGGTCTGGCCAATCAATACTTAGTAAGTCACCAAACAAATAACTTAAAAGCTCCGGTCTTAAACTTGGAACATGTTGAATAAACAGGAGGCCACTACATAGTAATGTTGCTGAGCATAGGGCAAGCAAAGCATCGTTTGGTAAACGATTGTCATGTAAGGCCCACAAAATAGCGACTAATAAAATAGCTGTACCTGCCACGCCAAGCCAGAGGGGAAGGCTTAAAGCACCAGCAATTGCTACCCCAAGTAAGGTTCCATGTGCCATGGTGTCTGCAAAAAAAGACATACGTCTCCATAGCATGAGACAACCAAGTGGTGCAGTCAAAAAGACTAATAAGGTTCCCATAATCCATGCGGGTAACAATAATTGTAACCATTCCATCATGGCTTAAGCTTCCGGTTCCGGGTGAATGTGAGGTCTGCTATTGTGAGGGCAGGGGTGTGCAGCGTCACCATGCGCACAGTGATCATGATGATGTTGATAGAAAACTCGCTGAGTACCGAATATTGCTTGGTATTCAGGATGTTGCTGAATACTTTCTGGTAAGCCGCTACAGCATATATGCTTGTTTAAACAGACAACGCGTTGAGTTCCCTGCATGACCCACTGTAAATCATGGGAAACAATTAAAATGGCACAACCATAACGCTCTGGCAGACTACGTACATATTCATAAAGCTCAGCTTCTGATTGAATATCTAAGCCTTGCATGGGCTCATCAAGAACGAGGATATCTGGCTTTCTAAGTAAAGCACGTGCGAGCAGTACACGTTGGCGCTCTCCACCAGAAAGTTGCTGAACTTTTGATTGTTGTAGTTTGGCAATACCGGTGTCTTGAATAATTTCCTGACGAAGGGCAGGGCTACACTTTTCCAGATCTAATAAATCTTGTACCCGTAAAGGAAGACTATGAGATGGATTAAATTTCTGAGGCACATAAGCCATTTTTAGTTTTTTATTGCTTATGACGCGTCCACTACTTGGCTTTAAAATACCAAGTAGAACTTTAATTAAAGTTGATTTACCTGCGCCATTAGGACCAATTAAGGTCACAATTTCATTTTCATGCAGAGCAAAATCAACTTTTTTTAATATATCCCGCTGATCACGATGAACAGAGACCTGTTCAAGTTGAATCAAAACAGGATTTAGCGAGCTGTGCGGCACTGCTGGCATTTCCCCGAAATTTCTATAATGCTGTGTTGTGCTGCGAAATCATCTAAAGCTGCAAGTTGGTCAAGTTGTTGGGTTAGACCTTGTGAAGATGCTTCTTTAACCGTGTGACATTCGGTACAAATCAGGAATGCAGCCTGATGACCTTCACGTGGGTGACAGCATGGTATATAAGCATTAATAGATGTTAAGCGATGAATAAGACCCTTTTCTAATAAAAAGTCTAAAGTTCTATAAACAGTAGGAGGGGCGGCAGGGCGATCTGTTTGACTTTTAATACGTGCTAATAAGTCATAGGCACCCATAGGACCTGAAGCATTTAAAATGAGTTCAAGAACTTCTTTACGCAAAGGCGTAAGGCGTGCACCGACCGCAGTACATAAAGTTTCTGCTTCAGCTAAACGACTTGCGACATTATGGTGATCATGTACACCATGCAAAGAATCATGATGTTCATGCATGCAAGAACTCATAGACATAACCTCAAATTTTTAATGGAATATTAGCATGAAGCGGTGCTTCATTCGATTAATCTTAGGTATTTTTGTAACTTTGTTATATTATAACATGCTTCGAGCTATTACTAATTGATGGTCTGTCATGTTCCGCGTTTTTGTTTTCAGTATGTTCTCTCTTATGAGTACGTTAGGTTGGAGTCAGGGTTTGGTTGTCTCTACGCACCCAATCTATTTGATTGCAAAAGAAATTACCAAAGGAGTTGAAGAACCCCAGTTATTGCTTCAAGGGCAAAGTGGGCATGATGTACAGTTAACACCGGCACATCGTAAAGCAATTAACGATGCTTCTTTAGTGATCTGGTTAGGAAAAGCTCATGAAGCTCCGCTCAACAAATTGCTAAGTAACAATAAGAAAGCAATTGCTTTGTTAGATAGCGGTATTCTTTCTATTTTGCCGCAGCGCAATACACGTGGGGCTGCGTTACCAAATACTGTGGATACGCATGTCTGGCTAGAACCAAACAATGCAGTACGTATTGGCTTTTTTATTGCAGCTTTACGTTCACAACAGCATCCTGAAAACAAAGCGAAGTATTGGAATAATGCAAATACATTTGCACGAAATATGTTGCAGGCGGCTCAAGCTTACGATAGCTCAAGCAACGGTAAACCGTATTGGTCTTATCATGATGCTTATCAATATTTGGAGCGTTCGCTAAACTTAAAGTTTGCGGGTGCTTTAACGGATGATCCGCATGTAGCTCCTACAGCGGCACAAATAAAGTACCTTAATGATAGTCGACCAAAAGCTCAGATGTGTTTACTTGCAGAAAGTTTTACAACAAAAGGGCAATATCAAAAACTGGGTAGTATTACCTTCCAACCCGTTGATGAAAGTATGAATAATGAAGATAATTTTGTAACAGCATGGAAGAAACTGGCGATAAAAACTGATAAATGTGTATTAAATACGCAAAAGTGAGATAAAAAGTAAACAAAGGCTGACTGTAGCGTCAGCACCACCTGTCACGAAAAACCCCGACTAAAGTCGGGAAAAGATTGCATGTTCAGGGGTGTAACTCTATAATGCCTGCGATTAAAAGCGATCATCAGCTAAACTTGTCAAGCATTTATGCTGTGAGTGGATAAAAATGAGCCAAACTAGTCGCTTGATTGACCGACGATTAGCAAAAGCTTTGGTCTTCTTACAAGCATGCATGATCCCTGTTTCCGCACTTGTGGCGTGGAGCATAAAAGACATGACAGCAGCATTAAGTGCGGCACTTGGTGCATTGGTCTGCTGGCTTGCTACGAGCTATTTTGCGTGGCAATCCTTCAGAACGGCAGGTGCGAGAGCATCTAAACAAGTGCTGTCTAACATGTATAGGGGCATGTTAGGCAAATTTGCAATCATGATCGTTGGATTTATTTTGATTTTGAGCAATGTTAAACCTTTATCACCGTTAGCATTGCTGTTTGGTTTTATTCTCGTTCAAGCGATGTCGTGGGTTGCTCCTTTTTGGGTGTCACGTCTACAAAAACGGGTATAGAAACAAGAAGAATTGAAGATTTTTTGGAGGGTGGCGAGATATCGACAGTACGCCGATGTTCGTTTCCCTTCTTTTTAGTAATTGACATTGACCAGGTGTGATTTATGGCTGCTGAAGAACATGCCCTCACTTCGACAGAGTATATCAAGCATCACTTGACCAATATGACCTATGGCAAAATGCCAGATGGTACATGGAAATTGGCTGAGACTGCTGAAGAAGCTCATTCGATGGGGTTCACTGCAATTCACTTGGATTCAATGGGTTGGTCAATTGGCCTTGGTGTGATTTTCTGTTTGTTATTTTGGATAGTTGCGAGAGCTGCAAATGCTGGCGTTCCAACAAAATTCCAATCTGCAATTGAAATGATCATTGAGTTTGTTGACTCAAGTGTCCGTGATACTTTTCATGGCAAATCACGTTTAATCGCTCCACTTGCACTCACTATTTTCGTGTGGATTTTCCTCATGAACTTAATGGACTTGATCCCAGTTGACTGGATTCCTCAAGTTGCTGCATTTGTGGGTGCTAACGTATTTGGTATGGACCCTCACCACGTTTACTTCAAGATCGTTCCATCTACAGATCCAAACATTACCCTTGGTATGTCTTTATCTGTGTTTGTACTTATCTTGTTCTACAGCATCCGCGAAAAGGGTGTTGGCGGTTTCGTAGGCGAGTTGGCACTTAACCCATTTAACCCAAGTAATCCAGTTGCAAAAGCGTTGCTTATTCCAGTGAACTTGATTTTGGAATTGGTAACATTCCTTGCTCGTCCTATTTCATTGGCTCTCCGACTATTCGGTAACATGTATGCCGGTGAGTTGATCTTTATCCTGATCGCATTATTGCCGTTCTGGATTCAATGGGCGTTATCTGTGCCTTGGGCGATCTTCCACATTCTTGTAATCACGTTGCAGGCATTCATCTTTATGATGCTTACCATCGTTTACTTGAGCATGGCAAGCGAAAAACATTAATGGTATTGCCTAACTGTCAAACGATGGTTGGGCTGAATTTTTTTAATTTAATTTGGTAATAACCTAACCTCTGAGGAATTTTTCATGGAACTCACTTTAGGTCTAGTTGCAATTGCATCTGCTATCTTGATCGCTTTCGGTGCTTTGGGTACTGCGATTGGTTTTGGTCTTTTGGGTGGTCGCTTTTTAGAAGCTGTTGCTCGTCAACCAGAATTAGCTCCACAACTTCAAACTCGTATGTTCTTAATCGCGGGTCTTCTTGATGCTGTGCCTATGATCGGTGTTGGTATTGGCTTGTTCTTCATCTTCGCTAATCCATTTGTAGGTTAATCAGCTTAATTCCTAAATCCACTATTTGAGGAATTGCAATGAATATCAACCTCACATTGATTGGTCAAGCGATTGCGTTTGCGTTTTTTGTCGCATTCTGCATGAAGTTTGTTTGGCCACCACTAATCAATGCGATTAGTGAGCGTCAGCGCAAAATCGCTGATGGCTTAAATGCAGCAGAAAAAGCGAAAGCTGACCTTGCCGATGCACAAGCGCAAGTAAAGCAAGAGCTTGATGCGGCTAAAGCACAAGCGGCTCAATTGATCGAACAAGCGAACCGTCGTGCAGCGCAATTGATCGAAGAAGCTCGTACTCAAGCTGCGGCTGAAGGTGAGCGTATTCGTCAACAGGCTAAAGAAGCTGTTGATCAAGAAATCAATTCTGCTCGCGAAGAATTACGTCAACAAGTAGCTGCCTTGGCAGTAACTGGTGCAGAAAAGATCCTGAACCAACAAGTTGATGCAGAAGCTCATAACGCCATGCTGTCTCAGCTGGCTGCTAAACTTTAAGCGAGGCGAATTATGGCTGAACTCTTGACGTTGGCACGTCCGTATGCCAAAGCAGCATTTGCTTATGCTTCTGAGCAAGGTGCAACAGACAATTGGTCGAATGCGTTACAAGTGCTCAGTGCTGCGGTGCAAGACGAAGCATTTTCCGCTTATTTAAATCGCCCTGAACTTACTCCTGCGGAGCAAGTGAAGCTTTTTGCTAAAGTTTTAGGTGAAGATCAGTCTCAAGCAGTGTCTAACTTTTTGACACTTCTTGCAGATAATGATCGATTAGTGTTGTTACCTGAAATTGCAGCAGAATATGAACAGCTTAAATCACAGAATAACAACAATGTGGATGTCGTGATTGAATCGGCTTTCCCGTTAACTGCTGAACAAGAGCAACTGTTGAAATCTGCTTTAGAAAAGCGTTTTAACAGCACAGTAACTGTTTCAGTTGAAGTTAAACCTGAGCTTATTGCAGGTGTTGTAATTCGTGCAGGCGATCAAGTGATAGATGATTCTGCGCTTAACAAGCTTGAAAAAATGCGTACTCGTCTTCTTGCATAATGCAAATGATGAAGACTGAACTAATAAAAGATTGAGGAATAGCGCAATGCAACAACTGAATCCATCCGAGATCAGTGCGCTCATTAAACAGCGTATCGGAGATCTGGACACCAGCGCGACCGCTAAAAACGAAGGTACCATTGTTATGGTATCCGACGGTATCGTGCGTATTCACGGTCTTGCTGATGCAATGTACGGTGAAATGATCGAATTCGACGGCGGCTTATTTGGTATGGCACTGAACCTAGAACAGGATTCAGTGGGTGCCGTTGTTTTAGGTAACTACCTAAGCCTTCAAGAAGGTCAAAAAGCTCGTTGTACAGGTCGTGTTTTAGAAGTTCCAGTTGGTCCTGAACTTCTCGGCCGTGTCGTAGATGCTTTGGGTAACCCAATTGATGGTAAAGGCCCAATTGATGCAAAATTAACTGATGCTGTTGAAAAAGTAGCACCAGGTGTAATTTGGCGTCAATCTGTAGACCAACCTGTTCAAACTGGTTATAAATCAGTTGATACCATGATTCCTGTGGGTCGTGGTCAGCGTGAGTTGATTATTGGTGACCGTCAAACTGGTAAAACAGCAATGGCGCTCGATGCGATTATCGCTCAGAAAAACTCTGGCATTAAATGTGTATACGTTGCGATTGGTCAAAAACAATCAACAATTGCAAACGTTGTACGTAAGCTAGAAGAAACTGGCGCTATGGCGTATACAACTGTTGTCGCTGCTGCGGCTGCTGATCCTGCTGCAATGCAGTATTTAGCTCCGTACTCTGGCTGTACAATGGGTGAATACTTCCGTGACCGCGGTGAAGATGCTCTTATCATTTATGATGATTTGTCTAAGCAAGCTGTTGCTTACCGTCAAATTTCATTGCTTTTACGTCGTCCACCAGGTCGTGAAGCGTATCCAGGTGACGTATTCTATCTTCACTCACGTCTTCTTGAACGTGCTTCACGTGTATCTGCTGAATACGTTGAGAAATTCACTAATGGCGCAGTAACTGGTAAAACTGGTTCTTTAACTGCATTGCCAATTATTGAAACTCAAGCAGGTGACGTATCTGCATTCGTACCAACAAACGTAATTTCGATTACTGACGGTCAGATCTTCTTAGAAACATCATTATTCAACGCAGGTATCCGTCCTGCTGTGAACGCGGGTATCTCTGTATCTCGTGTTGGTGGTTCTGCTCAAACTAAGATCATCAAAAAATTGTCTGGTGGTATTCGTACCGCTTTAGCGCAATACCGTGAATTGGCTGCGTTTGCTCAGTTTGCTTCTGACCTTGATGAAGCAACTCGTAAACAACTTGAACATGGTCAACGTGTAACTGAGTTAATGAAGCAAAAACAATATGCTCCTTACTCAATTGCTGACCAAGCTGTTTCTGTTTATGCATCTAACGAAGGCTATATGGCTGACGTAGAAGTTAAGAAAATCGTAGACTTTGATGCTGCGTTAATTGCTTACTTCCGTTCAGAATATGCTCCGTTGATGAAACAAATCGATGAAACTGGTGACTACAACAAAGACATCGAAGCAGCAATCAAAGCTGGTATTGAAAGCTTTAAAGCGACTCAAACTTACTAAGTTCAGTTTTAGTTAAGTTTGGTTCACGGATCAACCTTCGGAAGCTCGAAAGGGCTTTCGAATACTAGGTTAAGCGTATGGCAAATTTAAAAGAAATTCGCGCCAAAGTAGCTAGTATCAAGAGCACGCAAAAGATTACTCGCGCGATGCAAATGGTAGCTGCTTCAAAAATGCGTCGTGCGCAAGAGCGCATGGCTCAGGGCCGTCCGTATGCCGATAATATGCGCCGTGTAATTGCTCACTTGGTACAAGCAAACCCTGAATACAAACACCGTTATATGGTGGACCGCCCAGTTAAGCGTGTTGGTTACATCATTGTATCTTCAGATCGCGGTTTGGCAGGTGGTTTGAACATTAACTTGTTCAAGAAAGTTGTGCAGCATGTCAAAGCACAACAAGAGCAGTCAATTGAAGTTCAATTTGCTTTGATTGGTCAAAAAGCGGTTTCGTTTTTTAAGAATTACGGCGGTAAAGTGCTGGGTGCAACCACTCAAATTGGTGATGCCCCTAGTTTGGAACAGTTAACTGGCTCAGTGCAAGTTATGCTTGATGCATTTGATAAAGGCGAATTAGATCGTATCTATCTCGTATCGAATGGTTTCGTCAATGCAATGACACAAAAGCCTAAAGTTGAGCAACTTGTTCCTTTAGCACCAGCAGAAGAAAGCGATGACCTCAACCGTACTTATGGTTGGGATTACATCTATGAACCAGAAGCAGAAGAATTGCTAAATGGTTTATTAGTTCGCTATATCGAGTCTATGGTTTATCAAGGTGTGATTGAAAACGTCGCATGTGAGCAATCTGCACGTATGGTCGCAATGAAAGCAGCGACAGATAACGCAGGTCAGCTTATCAAAGACTTACAACTCATCTATAACAAGCTGCGTCAAGCCGCGATTACTCAGGAAATCTCTGAGATCGTTGGTGGTGCCGCTGCCGTTTAACATTATTAAGTTTGAATTGAGGAGACAGCAATGAGTAGCGGTCGTATCATTCAGATCATCGGCGCGGTTATCGACGTCGAGTTTGAGCGCACAAGCGTTCCAAAGATCTATGACGCTCTCCAAGTTGACGGTACTGAAACTACTTTAGAAGTTCAGCAACAACTTGGTGATGGTGTTGTTCGTACCATCGCAATGGGTTCTACAGAAGGTCTTAAACGTGGTCTTACTGTAACTAGCACAAATGCACCGATCTCTGTTCCAGTTGGTACAGCCACTCTTGGCCGTATCATGGACGTTTTAGGTCGTCCTATCGATGAAGCAGGTCCTGTTGCGACTGAAGAACGTTTGCCGATTCACCGTCAAGCACCTTCTTATGCTGAACAAGCAGCTTCTACTGACCTTTTAGAAACTGGTATTAAAGTAATTGACTTACTTTGCCCGTTTGCGAAAGGTGGTAAAGTTGGTTTATTCGGTGGTGCTGGTGTTGGTAAAACCGTTAACATGATGGAATTGATCAACAACATCGCGAAAGCACACTCAGGTTTATCTGTGTTTGCTGGTGTTGGTGAGCGTACTCGTGAAGGTAACGACTTCTATCACGAAATGAAAGATTCTAACGTTCTTGACAAAGTAGCAATGGTCTACGGTCAGATGAACGAGCCACCAGGTAACCGTTTACGCGTAGCGTTAACTGGTTTGACTATGGCTGAATACTTCCGTGATGAAAAAGACGAAAACGGTAAAGGTCGTGACGTATTATTATTCGTCGACAACATCTACCGTTATACACTTGCAGGTACTGAAGTATCAGCATTGTTAGGTCGTATGCCATCTGCGGTAGGTTACCAACCTACACTTGCAGAAGAAATGGGTGTTCTTCAAGAGCGTATTACATCTACTAAGTCTGGTTCGATCACTTCGATCCAAGCAGTATATGTACCTGCCGATGACTTAACAGACCCATCGCCTGCAACTACATTTGCTCACTTAGACGCAACAGTAGTATTGAGCCGTGACATCGCATCTTCTGGTATCTATCCAGCGATCGATCCACTTGACTCAACTTCACGTCAGTTAGACCCATTAGTTGTTGGTCAAGAGCACTATGAAATTGCGCGCGCAGTACAAAACGTATTGCAACGCTATAAAGAGCTTAAAGACATCATCGCAATCTTGGGTATGGATGAATTGGCAGAAGAAGATAAATTGGTTGTTTACCGTGCGCGTAAAATCCAACGTTTCTTCTCTCAACCATTCCACGTAGCTGAAGTATTTACTGGTGCTCCTGGTAAATTAGTACCACTTAAAGAAACGATTCGTGGCTTTAAAGGTCTATTAGCTGGTGAATACGATCACATCCCAGAACAAGCGTTCTATATGGTTGGTGGTATTGACGAAGTGATTGCTAAAGCTGAGAAACTCTAATTTAAGGAGATCATCTCATGGCGACTATGCAATGTGATGTCGTAAGTGTTAAAGAGTCAATTTACTCTGGCGCAGTGACGATGTTAATCGCGAAAGGTGCAGGTGGTGAACTTGGTATTTTGCCAGGGCATGCTCCATTTGTAACCTTGCTTCAACCGGGCCCGATTCGTGTTCTGTTGGAAAATGGTACAGAAGAAATCGTCTATGTATCTGGCGGTGTTTTAGAAGTTCAACCTCATGTTGTGACGGTTCTTGCAGATACTGCAATCCGCGCTGACAATTTGGATGAAGCTGCAATTTTAGAAGCACGTAAAAATGCTGAACAATTGCTTGCAAACCAAAAGAGCGATTTGGACTCAGCTGCTGCGTTGGCTGCCTTGGCAGAAACCGCTGCACAGCTTGAAACTATCCGTAAAATCAAAAACCGCGCTCAATAAGACGCGGTTCGAGATTGAAAAAGCCACCTTTCGGTGGCTTTTTTTATTGCTAAAAAGAAAATTAAGAATCAGTTTTTGAATCTGATTTTTCATCTCCTGCCATAATCATAGCAGCGAGTTTGACCATATCCATTTGGATGGTATTAAGTTGCTTTTCAATTTGGTCGAAATTAATTTGCTCTAATTTCCCATTTAATAAAGGCATGCTTAAAGCTTGCTGGTTTGCCTGTAGTAGGCTTTGACGGATATTTTCAACTTCCTGACTTCTGATATCTAAACCAAGCAAAGCTTGGTTTAAACCTTCTAACTGTGCTTTCAAAGTCGTCACAGTTGTTTTTAGCTCATGCTGATCTTTATCTTGAATGGCTTGTTCAACGTCAAGTTGAGTGTCCTTGAGCTTTTCGATATAGTCGCCAGCCTTTAACTGTAAGTTAGCGGCATCACGAACGATATAAAAAACATTACCATTTTTTAATTCAGTTTTATTTTGTGTAGCTGTGATTTCTTGTTGAGAGTCATCAGCTTGTTCTGATATTTGATCGTTAGTCTGAACGGATTCTTGTTCCTTTGCATGGTCTTGTGCCTGATCACATCCAAGTAACAACATACCTGAAGCAAAAATCACAAATGGGAAAAATGCACCTTGTAAAACTTTTTTCATAACTACAAACAATACTAACTGAAGCAAGTAGGTACTATATGCATAAAATATGTAGAAATAAGGTATTGTTGCAAATGAACAACATTTTGAGTAGACAATAAAAAAGGAGTGCTATAGCACTCCTTTATTAGTTTGATGCAAAAATTATTTAGCTAATTCTGCTTCAACTGCCTTTACAATTTGTTCATCGTCTGCTGTTAAGTTAGGTGCAAAACGCGCAACAACTTCACCGTTTTTATTTACTAGGAATTTCTCGAAGTTCCATAACACTTCAGGGGCAGGGTTAGTAGGAATACCTAAACCTTCTAAGCGCTCACGGAAAGGACCTTCTCCAATGCGTTCTGGTTGAGCTGTTGTTAGCGCTTGATAAAGTGGATGTTTATCTTCGCCAGCTACAGAGATTTTAGAGAAAAGTGGGAAATGAACATCGTAGTTTAATGAGCAGAACTGTTGAATTTCTTCATCCGAACCAGGCTCTTGTTCTTTAAAGTTGTTTGCAGGGAAGCCTAAGATTTCAAGACCTTGATCTTTCTTTGCTTGATACAGCTTTTCTAAACCTTCGTATTGTGGAGTTAAACCACATTTAGACGCTGTGTTTACGATTAATAAAACTTTCCCTTTATATTGGTCAAGGTCAACCGTTTCGCCTGAAATAGCTTTTACTGGAATATGATATACAGATTGAGTCATGAGTCTTTCCTGAAGATTGTAATTGATATCAAGTAACGCATTTGTTTTAACTGCTATTCTTGAGTAGTGCAATAATATTCGTGTTCAAAAAATAAAAAGATATACAAAAGCAGTTTTAATATCTAATTATTTCTAATTTGAACAGGTGTTTGGCCTGTATATCTTTTAAAAAATTCGATAAAACTTGAGCTGTGTTGATATCCTAAATCGTATGCTAGGCGTTTAATCGGTGTTCCTTGACGGATCTGATGAATGGCGTAAACAATTTTGGCTCGATTGCGCCATTCGGATAGTGAAAGTTGTAGTTCTTGTTGGCTTAAGCGTAATAGATGACGATCACTGACAGAAAAGTTCTGAAGTAACTGCTGTAAAGAGAGATTAAAAAGTAATGGATCTGAAAGCTTTTCTAAAATTGGCAGTAAAACAGGATGCCGTGTTTGTGGTAAATAATGAGAATAGGCGGGTGCTTGTTGTAATTGATCGAATAAAACCTGTAAAAGATGTTCTAAATATTCAGGCTTTTCCGTTTGTTTTTGCTGTTCCAATATTTGTAAAACTAAGGTCCGAAAGAAGGGCTGAATACTAAAGCATCGGCAAATATCTCCTAAAATAGAGCAAAGCCGAGGGTGTAAACGAATGCAGATATAATGAATTTCATGATCGATATGGGTAGATTGATGAACCGTTTGAGGGGGAATCCAAAGCCCATAACTTGGAGGAGACAAGTATATTTGCTCTTCTACCTGTATTTCTAAAATACCATTTAAACTAAAATTAAAATCTCCCCATAGTGAAGCATGAGGACGAACAATATCTTCTTTTTCGTATAGAAATTCATGAACTTCTATACTCTCTAATAAAGAAAATTGTTGGTCCTCATTTTTCATGGGTCTACTCTAAGTAATATTCTAATTTTCACATGTTGCTTTGGGATTGTTTAAACCTTTGGCTAAGGTAAATGTACTAATTAAAGCTAAGGCAACGAAGCTTAATACCCCATAAATTAAAGTATTTTCATTGAAATGATCAACTACATAACCACCTAATAATGAACCTGTAGCAATCATGACTTGGAACATACCAACAAAAAGTGGCATACCTTTTTCTACAGCATGAGGTGCATGTACAAACATCCAAATATTGGCAGAGGTAGGGAAGGCGCCAAATGCGAAGCCCCATAATGCAGTAAGGACAATGGCACCAAACTCATGGATAGCAAAGATTGGGAAGCCAAAGAATACAATGGCAAAACATGTTCCAACGAAAGCTAAGGTATACCGAACATTTAAATTACCACTGTACCCTGCAAATGCATTTCCAAAAATACCGGCTATTCCATAAAGCAATAATAATGAGCTAATAGTTGTGCCATTAAACCCGGCTACATTTTTAAAGAAAGGGGCTAAATAACTATATGCACAGAAGTGAGCAAGTCCAATTAATAAAACAATAAGCATGCCGCTACGTGCTTTAGGTGTGCGTAATAATGCAGGTAAATCACGAATATGTATTGCTGACTCTGGTAAAAGTTTTGGTAAGAAAATAAGCTGAAGCACTAATACAACAAGACCGATAGCAGCTGTAATTCCAAAGGCACTGCGCCACCCATAAAACTCACTTAACCATGTTCCAATCGGTACACCTAATACAGTGGCGAAAGTTACACCAGCCATTACTACAGCAGTTGCTTTGGCAATAGGTAAATTTGCAGGTGCGAGCTTACCGCTTAAGGCAATTGCTGTTGCCCAGAATCCACCAATTGAAATCCCTAAAATCAAACGGCTCAACAATAGAATATGAAAGTTTTCTGCAAAAGCCGTAATGGTATTGGCAATCACCATAATAGCAGTCAGTAAAATAAGCACATAACGGCGGTCGAGTTGCTTTACTGAAACGGGTAATAGAGGGGCCGCAATTGCTGCCATAATGCCGGGTACTGTAATAATAAGACCTGCTGTACCTACAGAAATGTGTAAATCGGCTGCAACGCTATTTAAGACACCAACAGGTAAAAATTCACTCGTTACCAAGGCAAAGGCTGCGATGGCAACAGCCAAAATAGCAAACCAGCTCCCTTGTGTGGAAGTCATGGGTCGTGCTTTAGAGGTAGTAGATTGGTCCATAAAGAAATCCTTACTTTGCTAAATTCGAAGTGAAGAAAGGCAAATTTATAATTAACTAACGATCATTATGAAAATAAAATAGTTGATAAAAATTTGAACGTCAATTAATTTAATAACGATTGTTATAAAAATAGATGTGATCTTTATGACAAATAGGCATGAAACAGATCTTGTTAATGAGGACACGTTAAAAAAGAAGCGTGGACGCCCTAAATGCTTTGATGAGCAGCAAGTGTTAGAGAAAGCTATGTTACTTTTTTGGGAACATGGCTATGAAGCCACCTCTATTAGTGACTTAACACATGCTTTAGAAATTACAGCGCCGAGCCTATATAGTGCTTTTGGCGATAAGGCAGGTTTGTTTTACAAAAGTATTGACTATTATCTCGCTCATGAAGCATGTCCTATTGAAACGATATTTTTAGAAGCAAAAACTGCAAAAATCGCTTTTGAGTTATATCTTTATGACAATGTAAAACGATTGGTTCAACCCAATAAGCCAGCTGGCTGTATGTTGGTAGTCGCTGCTATGAACTGTTCTGATGCCACACAAGAGGTACAGCAAAATCTTTTAGATAAGCGAATAAAGACCAAAGAAAAGTTATTAAAACGTCTTGAACAAGGTGTAGAGCAGGGCGATTTGCCTACTAATGCCCCTCTACAAGAAATGACTGATTTTTATGCGACTGTTATTCAGGGGCTTACCATTCAGGCCAGAGATGGTGCAAGTACCGAACAATTACATAAAGTGGTAGAACATGCCATGAAAGCTTGGACATTATTTTAAAAAATAAATGATGTCTTAAGTTCAATATCAATGTCGGAAATACGATATTTCAATTTATTAAGACATTCTTCAAAATAAAGTCTCTTTTGTAGTTGGTGTATTACTATGAGTCAGGTCATGAAATATCACAAATGGGCATTTATTTTTCCCATTCTGGCAGTACTGATTTGGTCTTTAAATATTGTAGTCACCCGCTATGTCTCGGACTATATTTCTCCGGTAAGTATCAGCTTTTATCGGTGGTTAATCGCTTTTATTATTTTGACTCCATTTATGTTTTTGTCTGTTTGGAGACAAAGACGACTAGTAATACCCTATTTACCTAAGCTTGCTGTGTTAAGTGCATTTGGGATGGTGCTTTATCAAGGCTTGGCTTATACGGCTGCCCATTATACTAGTGCAACCAATATGGGGATTGTGAATGCATTTATTCCCATCTTTACGATCTTTGTTTCGCTTGTCATTTTAAAAGATGTGCCTAATCGCTTTGCAGTTTTTGGCAGTATTTTGTCTTTTGCTGGTCTGCTATACGTTATGTCCCAAGGAAATATTAATAAGCTTTTAAGTGGTGGCGGGCACCTTGGCGATGCATTGATGATTATTGCCGTATTCTTCTATGCATTTTATGGAGTTTTCTTAAAGAAATGGCAGCTCCCACTTCCAATTATGGCAAGCTTATACGTTCAGATTGGGTTTTCCGTGCTGTTCCATCTTCCTTTAATTTTCTGGTTTGGTCTGGATGCTTTAAATTCACAAAATGCACCAAGTGCAATTTATGCAGGAGTATTTGCTTCACTCATTGCGCCGTTAGTTTGGATGTTAGCCGTACAACAACTTGGGCCAAATAGAACCAGTATCTTTATGAATCTTGTGCCAGTGTTCACAGCCATTATTGCAAGTATCTGGTTATCTGAACAATGGACCATATATCACACCTTCGGCGGAATTATGATTCTGGTGGGCATTATCATGGCACAAAAGAAGGTTAATTCTAAAAAATCAGATCTTTTGCCAGAGCAAAATTAAGAATCATAAAAAAACTATGGCATATTTTTAAAAAAAGTGATGAAAATATGCCAGTTTTTTATCAATCTAAGCTTTTCTATATGATTTATAAATATATTTATGAAAAGATTGTGTAACATAAATATTAAAAAAGGCCAATAAAAATATTAATATAATTTTAATTCAACTGCTAAAAACGCCAAATTCCCTACACTTTTCATGCTTTTTTTAGAGAAATAATATATTTCTCACATTAAGTCTCTTGCCACATAATAGCGACCACTACGAAAGATGCTCTTTTAAGCAATTTTTCTTTCGTTCCAGAGATATCCAAACCCTCTGGATGTGGTATATACCCATCCTTTTTTATGCTCAGTTATCCCTATATAACTGAGCTTTTTTTTGTCTGGAATTAAGGACGTATCACTTCACCAGTTAAGGCGTTAATGATGCGGCTTGGCTGTTGGCTTTGGCCTAAATCACCATTGAGATAGTTTAATTGTGAACCAAAGTATTGGCAGGCATCTTGTAAAGAATGTGCAGGTTCTTGTCCACTAGGGTTGGCACTCGTCGATACAATAAAACCATGAAAAGCATTGCATAAAGCGACACATAAAGGATGTGTCGTTACACGTACTGCAACAAGAGGATGCTCGCCTTTAATCCATGAGGGGATGTGTTGATCAGCAGGTAATAGCCAAGTTGTGGCTCTTTCTGATGGTTGATGGTTTGTCCAGCAATCAATAATTTCTTGCTGAGTAGTTTGCGGTAAGGAAGTTAGTAGATGTTCTACTTGACTAATATGGCCAGCCAATAAAATGACGCCCTTTTCAATAGGGCGCTGTTTCAATTCAAGAATTTTTTGAAAAGCTTGTTCATTAAATGGATCACAGCCTAGTCCCCAGACTGCCTCAGTTGGATATGCCAAAACTTGACCTTGTTGTAAACATTCGGCTGCTTCGGTCACTGAGGTCGTAATCATGGTAATACTTTCCTTTCAATCAAACAGAATCGCTATTGTGCGCTCTAATACTAAGAACGACAACGTAAATACAGCCCTGATTGTTGCATACATAAACCGAGTAGTTCTAGTTCCATTAGTGAAGAGGTCAGTTCAGAAACTGGAATATTATGGTGAACTACAAGTTGGTCAATATTTTGTCCCACCCAGTCTAAAGACTGATAAAGGTCAATCAAATGCTCAGGAATTTCTGGAGTATTCGTATTAGCTTCTTCAGTTTGATTTTGTTGCTGACTTTGCCATTGGGTTGGTAAAGCAAGATCCTCAATAATCTGTTCAGGATGGTCGATTAAAATTGCACCTTCACGGATAAGTTGATGGCATCCTTGATGAAACTCGCTATAAATATGGCCCGGAATCGCGAATACGGTTTTACCTTGTTCAGCAGCTTTATTGGCCGTGATGAGTGAGCCACTTTTTAATGTCGCTTCTACCACCAAAACGCCTAAACTCAAACCGCTGACAATTCGGTTTCTACGTGGAAAATGCTGTTGTAATGGCGGTGTACCCGGTAAAAACTCAGTAATAATGGCGCCGTTTTGAGCCAAAATATGTTCTGCAAGTTTTTTATTTTGAGCTGGATAAGTAGTGTCTAAGCCCGTACCCGTCACTGCAATGGTACGTTGATGAGTAGATGCACCTTGATGAGCGGCTTCATCAATGCCATACGCCAGACCACTACTAATGAAAAAGCCCTTTTCACTTAAGTAGTAAGCAAAATCATAAGCGACCTGTCGTCCATGTGGGCTTGGTTTTCGGCTACCGACAATCGCAATCTGAGGTTGCAATAAAGCTTGTGCTTGACCTTTCCCAAAAATAATAGGTGGATAATCTGTATAAGGAAGTAATTGAGAGGGGTAGCCTGAGTCATCTGCCGTTAAAATAAAATCCGTATGCTGACGAACTTGTTGTACAAGTTGTTCAAACTGCGCCTGACCTTGGGGCGTTTGAAATTCGTTTACACGCTTTAAGTGATTAGCATGTAGCCCCAGAGAGGACCACTTTGCTAAACCATCAGGTTGAGTGGCTTTTTCACAATTTCCAAAATAATCAATAATTTTTTTAAAGCTGACTAAAGAATGCTGCACCAAATACCACACTTTAAGTGTGTGGTAGTGGTGTGAAGAAAGTTGAGTGAGCATTGTAAAAGGTACATCCAGCATTAATCATTAAATTGAGGTGGCTGAATGCTTGAACCAACCTTAATTGGTAAATCGCTCTCTAAAACAAAAGCATAACTTAGCTGATCAAAAGTTCTAAAAACCATTAGACTGCCAATTTGTTGGCCAGGAAGTTGAATCACTTCTTTGGTTTTAGGGTCGCGAATTGATTCACCTTGTTGAGTAATATCAAAAACTTGACCTACTTGAATGCCTTGGGTTGTACCGCGATCCAAAGTCACTACACTATTTTTTGCAGCTCTACCAATTGAGCCCATGACACGAATAATCTTGCCACCATCCGTCACTTGCTTCGCATCTACTGGGTAAAATAATGTTGGCAAAGTAGCTTGCTCTTCAGGCATAACACGATCGCCACGACGTACTTCAGCGTTATAACTATCTGTTAGTTCTAATGTAGTAATATCTTTTTCAGAAGATACCGCAACACCTGAAGCAACTTGTAGTAACTCAATCCCTAAACTATGCTTTTTACCTTTATTGTCTGTGAAATAGTAAGGTTCACCTTCTCGGTAGACTGCATAACGCTGCCCATTAATTAAGCCTTGTCCTCGTGCATAAATAGTCTGGCCTTTTCCTGCAAGTACACGTTGATCGGCTGTACCAACAATATAAGGTGTGTTGGTAATTGAGTCGGCTGGTAAAATAGTACTGTTCTCTAACCACTGTTTAATATGTTCAAGTGGAATAACCGGAACGCTATTATTTAATGCTTCGACGCGAACTTGTGGTTGTAGGTTTGTGGTTTGACCTGTATAGCGACGGATAATACCGACACAGCCATCCCCCTCATCTTTACCGACTAAACGACGCCCATCTAGGCTACATAATAGTAATCGGTCACCCGGATAGATCCAGTGTGGATTTTTAACATGTTGGTTGCTCGCCCAGATTTCAGGCCAACGCCATGGTTTATTTAGAAAATGTCCTGAAATATCCCATAAAGTATCCCCACGTTTCACAACATATACATTGGGTGCATTACTTTTAAGTGAGGGTGGATTATGGTTCGGACTGGTTGCATGAACCTCTGCTATCGTACCGATTACGACACCTGTACAGAGCGCCAAAGCAAGTAAATGCTTCTTTATCCCCAAGGCATGAAAATTAACCATGCCGTCAAAAACCTTTTTCATTATGATAATTCCTAAAAATTATGTGTGCAGTTGCGTTATAATGGGCGGCTTACACACAATTTTTCGATGAAGTATTTCCTTCATTTGGTTTTTCAATCAATGGCATAAGTGAGGACGACAGTATGGCCTTATTACCTATTTTAAGTTTTCCTGATCCCCGTCTTCGTACCATTGCTAAGCCCGTTGAAGAAGTTACTGATGAAATTCGTCAACTTGCAGCAGATATGTTTGAAACCATGTATGCGGCACCAGGTATCGGTTTAGCAGCTTCTCAGGTCGATCGTCATATTCAGCTTATCGTCATGGATTTGTCTGAATCTAAAGATGAACCTATGGTTTTCATTAACCCCAAAGTAACTCCGCTGACTGAAGAGACGCAGCCGTACGAAGAAGGCTGTCTATCAGTGCCACAAATATACGACAAAGTTGATCGCCCGTCACGCGTGAAAATTGAGGCAATTAACCTTGAAGGTCAAGCATTTGAGATAGAAGCTGACGGACTTCTCGCTGTTTGTATCCAACATGAAATGGATCACTTAAATGGCAAATTGTTTGTGGATTATTTGTCACCACTTAAGCGTCAGCGTGCGCGTGAAAAAGTCGAAAAAATTGTTCGCCAACGCGAACGTGAAAAAGTTGCGGTAAAACGTTAATATTTTTCAAACACCAATATAGTGTGGATGTGATTTTTGGTTTTTCGTAGTGGTTTGCTGCTTGCCTGTGCAGCAGTATTTTTACAGATTGCGGTATTTCTACAGCCGCTATTACCGAAGCAATATCAAATTGCTCCGGTCTGTGAAACTATTACCCGTGCTTTGCTTAAACCAAAAGCACAGACGGAAGCCATGTCACATGCCATGCACCATTCACATCACCAGCATCATATCGAACAGGCGCAAGTACCTGACCATCATGATCACCATGATGCGAACCATCAGTGTCAATATTGTACCGTTTATGCCAATTTGGTTTTACCACCTGAATTTGGCGTAAAAGAGGTGCTTGTTCGTATACAAGTTCGCTTAGTCGCGTATCAACAAGCTTTCCGGCATGTTTACTTTGCGCTACAGCGACTTTTCCTACTCCCGCAAGGACGTGCGCCGCCTCTATTTGCATAAATAAAAGCAATTTTTGTTGGGGTCTTAACTGACTTCGATATCACTTTATTTATGTTTTAGAGCGTATAAAAAATGCCACATTCTAAATTTTTACTACAACCTTTATGGGTTGCGATGCTTGCTGTCTCTCATTCGGGTTTAGTGTTTGCCGAATCAGAAAAAAATGATGCCGATACCAACACACTTCACTCATTAGCACCTATTGTTGTTACAGCACAGCAAGGCAATGATGCAAATGGTCTGATCGTACACGCAGATCCAAAGCAACCTATTCAGCCAGTCCCTGCCACAGATGGCGCAGACTATCTGCAAAGTATTATGGGTTTTAATTCAATTCAAAGCGGTGGAACAAATGGTGATGTGACATTCCGAGGTATGTTTGGTTCACGTATTAAAATTCTAACGGATGGCACAGAGAACTTGGGTGCCTGCCCAAACCGAATGGATGCTCCAACTTCTTATATTTCACCAGAAAGTTATGACCGGATTTCTGTGATTAAGGGACCACAAACGGTTCAATATGCCAATACTGGTTCAGCTGCAACAGTTCTATTTGAACGTCAGCCTGAAAAGCTTACCTCTGAAAAACCCTATCGCGGTCAAGCGAGTGTCTTGCTAGGTTCATATGGGCGTATTGACCATAATGTTGAAGCGGCTGTTGGCGATGAGAAAAAATATATCCGTTTAAATGCCAACCGTTCAGAATCGAATAGTTATCAAGATGGTGATGGCAATACAGTTCCATCAGCATGGAAAAAGTGGAATGCTGATGTAGCGCTTGGCTTTACTCCAGATGAAAACACGTGGGTCGAAATCACAGGTGGGAAATCTGATGGTGAATCGCTTTATGCTGGACGTTCAATGGACGGATCTCAATTTGCGCGTGAAAGTTTAGGGCTTCGTTTTGAAAAGAAAAATATCACTGATGTGATCAAGAAAATTGAAGGGCAGGTGAACTATAGCTATAACGACCATATTATGGATAACTTTAGCTTGCGTACACCACCATTAGTTGAAATGAATCATGGTGGTATGACCATGCTGATGCCAAATGCAATGGCCATGCAAGTGACACGCCGTACATTAAACTCACGTTTGGCAATGATTTCTGAATGGAACAAATGGAGTTTGATCACAGGCGTTGACTCTCAATTTAATAAACATGGTGGCAGCATGTCATCGCCAACAATGCCTTCTATGAATGTTCCATATCGTCAAGATATGCGGTTTCAATCATACGGCGCTTTTGGTGAACTTGGCTATCAATGGAACGATCAAAATAAGCTGGTTACAGGTGCACGTTTAGATCGAGTCACAGTTGAAGATGAACGTACCGATTCTCAAGCAAAAGGCTTTAACACGAAGCTTGAAAAGACTTTGCCAAGCGCATTTGTTCGCTGGGAAAATCAACATCCTGAGCATGACCTAAAAAGTTATATTGGTTTAGGTTATGTAGAGCGTATGCCTGATTATTGGGAACTTTTCTCGCCTAAACATGGTAATGCGGGTTCAACCAATACTTTTAACGGTGTGAATCCTGAGAAAACACTACAGTTGGACCTGGGTTTTCAGCAACAACATGGTGCTTTAAACACATGGGCTTCTGCCTATGCAGGTTTAGTAGATGACTACATATTAATGAGTTACCACCATCACCCAAGTATGGGAATGGATGGACATGATATGAGCCATGATATTACTGCGGGAGCCAAAAATGTCGATGCAACCATCGCTGGTGCAGAAGCGGGTATTGGGTACCAATTCACTGACCGTATTCAGGCAGATTTGAGTGCGATGTATGCGTGGGGCAAAAACACCACAGATGACAAACCTCTACCTCAAATTTCACCTTTAGAAGGTCGTTTAAATATTCGCTATGTGGCTGACAAATATAACTTAGGTCTGTTATGGCGAGCTGTTGCTGAGCAAAACCGTGTGAGTCTGCATCAAGGTAATATCGTGGGATATGACCTAAAACCAAGTAAAGGTTTCTCAACACTTTCTTTAAACGGAAGTTACAACCTTCGTAAAGATATTGATGTCTCTGTTGGCATTGATAACGTATTAGATAAGACCTATACCGAACACTTAAATAAAGCGGGTAGTGCAGGCTTTGGATTTGCGAGCGAAGAGCAGTTTAACAATATCGGAAGAAATTACTGGGTTCGTATGAGCATGAAGTTTTAATAAGCTTTAGCGAATTAAAGAACTGAAATTATTAATTTAATGAGAGAAATGAAATGACTAATAAATTATCGCCTGAACAGTCTTGGTGGGGATGGAAGTTACTTATTGTGGCTTCTATCTTGAGTGTATTGTTTATGATTATTTTTTACTTGGCCATCAACAATGAGCCTGACTACATGCCAAGTCAAAAAAAGAAGCAGATGATGGAGTCACATGAGCAAATGAATCACGCTGAAATGCATAGTTCATCAGCTCAATAAGATTCTTAATAGTTGAAAATGGAAGTCTGGATAACGGGCTTCCATTTTTTGCTTTTTTAGATTCCAGAATTATTGATGCATACTTGCTAAGGTTTTTGCCTTACCTTGATTCTGATAAAGTGTTAAGCCAAGTTTTTGTATATTACGGCCTGATTTAGATAAAAACTTTTCAACTTTTGGTGAAAGCTTTGCGCCATTATAAAGTAGTAAATTACGCACAATTAAATAATAAGCAAACCATGAGGCAGATTGCTGAGGCAATCCGAGTAGTTTCATTCTTTTCTTACCAATAAAAAATTGGGTAAGTTCTAAATGTTGTCGATAAGCAAGTTTCTGCTGTAAAGAGCGTAAATGCAGATATTTTCTCTCAAAAGGTTCTTTCGACAAGCTCAATCCTAATTCAATACTGCTGTGATCGGAGCGAGGATGAGCAAACTGCATCCAGTAAAGTAACCTCCAACCCTCAGGTTCAGACTGAATAAGCCATTTTTCATCAATACCCATTAACCAACCAACATAACGCCAGAAATGTAAAAAACTCTTTGCCTCTTGTTTTGTTGGCCATATACCTAAAGCTCTAATACCGAGTAAAACGACACTGCTAAAAGCCAAATTAGTCATTGCTAAATCAAATTGATTAAGAGGAACTCCCCAAACCTCACTATCCCAACGGTCAGACTTTTTTAATTGCCGTCGAACGAGTGCATGAATAAAGCGAACATAAATCGTTGACGTAAAACCTGCACTCAAACGAGAAAGCCCTTGAGGTTCAGTAATATCCACCCACCATTTTGTGGTTTCTGCTAAACGTGTTCCCGCTTCTTTCTTTAATGCACCCGTTAAAATTAGCGGTTGATTAAATCCCGGATATAAATATCCCGCCATTAAGGATAAGTCTCTAAGAATAAAACCATTATTTATTCCTAAACGATGGGTAAATTTAACAGCCTCATCAATTTGTTGTTGGTCTAACCAATCAGGTTTTTGTTCAATGTAATTAAAGAAA
The DNA here is from genome assembly GCF_011075215.1 of Acinetobacter sp. EKM10A. Classification (NCBI taxonomy): domain Bacteria; kingdom Pseudomonadati; phylum Pseudomonadota; class Gammaproteobacteria; order Moraxellales; family Moraxellaceae; genus Acinetobacter; species Acinetobacter sp. EKM10A. Next base: position 159,302 of record NZ_JAALLK010000008.1, read on the forward strand.
TTTTCTAACTCAGTAGGTATAAGCTCAGAGAGTTCATCACGGCCTTGAAATAATATCTTCTCAAAAATTATTCGGTGATCTTTGGGACTTTGCATAACCCAATCAATCACCTTATCCATTTCAATATCCCCTTCATAAAGAGCATGTTGTAAAGACACATATTCTTTATAGTTTGGTTGTACAGGTTTTCCACAACAGATATTTAAAAAATGAGTAAAGAAATTACTGTCTTGCATATCATTAAAAGAAGCAAGTCGAGTCGGGCTAATCATTTGCATATCGTTACTTACTTATTGAACTGAATAATAAATAGGCTAATATGAATAATTATTCGCATTCAATTCGCATTTAACGAATAAAAAAACGATGAGAAAATCCCCACAGCAACAGCGTTCAAAAATTATTGTTGACCATATTTTAGAGGCGACACAGCAGTGTATCGCCCAGTATGGATTACTACATACGACGACGCCTAAAATTGCAGAGAAATCTGGAGTAAGTGTTGGCTCGATTTATCAATACTTTGAGAATAAAGATCAAATCATAGAAGAACTATTGCGCCGTAAAAGCGAATTGTTGGGGCAACAACTTAAAGAATTAGTTATACAGCAAGGAAACATTCCTTTAGAGCTGCTCATTCCTTTAGCAATAGAGTTGGGATTTAATGCATTAAAAGCCGATCATGGATTTTTTATAGAAGTGTTGAAACATTGGCATGACTATAGTCATTCGCAAGCTGCTCAGATTTTAGAAAAGCATTTTTTTGAAGTAGGGTTATATACATTCAGTAGAAATCCTCATCAATGGGACTTCGAACAGGTGAAGCATAAGTCCTTTGTAATTATTAATAGTACTCTTTTTACGATGATGCGTTATGTAAGCCAAAACAATTTTCTTATCTCAGAACAACAACTTAAGCGAGAATTATCGAGCATGATACTGGCTTATTTAAGTCAAAAATAAAAAATTAAAATAATTATTGATATAAAACAAAGGCTTAATATTGGTGTTGATTTAAAAATAAACGCTCGAGTCATTAAATTTTAATTTTCGCTTGCAAAGGGTTATTAATGGTCTATAATGCACATCCATCGGCGGTGATGCAGATAGAAACTTGTTGAAAAACAGTTACTTGTGATTAGATTGG
>NZ_JAALLK010000009.1:0-119117 GCF_011075215.1 Acinetobacter sp. EKM10A
AAATAAGGTAGCTTAACTAGAGCAGAGTATCACTTATAAATAAGCTTTTAGTTGTTCAAACATGTGGGACCACCTCTGATCATGTTGCATCTTTTGTATAAAGCTACAATCAACTTTTAAGCAATCAATTGGATAGTCTCTTATATGTGTTAATGAAGAGAAACCTGTTCCGAAGTCATCTAAGGCAATGCGTACCCCATACTGTTTTAGTTTATTGAGTGCGCGAATAACATATTCAGAACCACGGTCACCCAGCATATGTTCAGTAACTTCTATTTCAATTAAATGGGTAGGAATTTCAAGTTGATTAATCTTTTTTAATAAACGTTCAGCATAGTTATCTCTTAAGAACTCAACCGGTGCGGCATTTAGAGAAACAGGAAGCGGCTCAAAACCTAATTTTATCCATTTAGCAATATCATGCAAAACTTGTTGTTGCATGATTTCACCAATTTTACTGGCTAAATCGTAGTCTTTAAAAGCTTCAACAATCTGAGAAGGCAAACCTCTTTGGGCCGAAGTCGTATGCCAGCGGAGTAATGCTTCAAAGCCCACTACAGCATGAGTTTTTAGATCGACTTTGGGTTGATAGTAGGGCTGAATGGTATGATGACGAATAAGCTGGCGAGCAATGTTGAGTTGAGAGGCGATTGCCTCGGTTAACTGCATCATACTTGGGTTATACATACGTATGCCGCCACGACCACGGGCTTTTAAGTCATGTAATGCCATATCGGCACAACTTAATAAGCTCGATTGATCAACTGCATCTTGAGGGTAAATGGCGCAGCCGATGCTCATGCCGCCGTTGAGCACATTCCCAGCATATGTAATGGGTTGATTGAGTTGTTGAAGCAATACTTCTGCAAGTTCACGAACATCATTCTCATTTTCTAAATGGCTAACAATAACTGCAAACTCATCACCACCTAATCTGGCAACTGAACATCTTTCAGGATCTACGCACTGATTAAAACGTTTAGAAAGTATTTTTAATAAGTGGTCACCAGCACTATGACCTATAGTGTCATTAATATGCTTGAAATGATCTAGATCAATTAAAAGTAGCCCTACACTAGTTTGGGTTTCTCTTGAGTAGGCTAGGGTGCGTTTTAGTTGTAGCTTAAATGAACGTCTATTAAATAATCCTGTGAGTTCATCTCTCTCGCTAATATCTCTTAGACGGTTTTCAGTAAGATACTGTTGAGTGACATTTCGCGAAACACACAATATCTGAATAATTTCGCCGTTTGTATGTTGAATTGGGGTGAGCATGTTATCCCAATATTCTGGATCATGATTTGGTAAACAACTCATGCCGGCGAATCGGGCTACTTTACCTTGCAGGGCTTTTTTTAAAGCAACTCTTCCACGTTTACGAATATGAGGAGGTAAAAGATCTAACCATCGCATACCGAATTTTTTTTCATCTACAGGTATACCTAATGCAAGGCATCCTGATTTATTCATATGAGATACAGTACCATCTGTATTTAAAACCTTAATACAATCGACACTGATATCGAGCATTTGATTTTGTATATCGATATCTTTTCGTAAGCTTTGCTGCTCTTGTATATCTTGGTCAATATCTAGGAAACTAATAAACCATTCATTTTCTTGAGAAGATTCATGGTATTTCGACAATTGAATAGAAATTTTACACCATCGATAATAATGGGTTTTATGCAAAAGACGGCATTTAAATTCAATTCTTGATCGGAGTCGTATCGCATCTAACCATTTGTTTTTAACTTCTTCTAAATCGGCAGGGTACACGAAATCTAGCCATTGTTGAAACAATGGAGGAGAAGTATCGCGCCAGTACTTTGTACACTCCGTATTGCAGTATAAAATTAAGCCTTTTTCATCACTGACCCAAGTCGGTAAAGGAAACTGCTCAACAATAAAGTGCTTTTGGGTAGTGTTCGACATTGAAGTCATAACATGCCTAAAACTGCTGAAGAGTTAAACTATTTATAAACTGTATTGTAATAGTTGTGTCGTCACCACAAAAGCTATAAAAAATTAATATTTGATTTTTTTTTCGTCTCGAATAAAGGTTTTTTTAAATAAAAATTTTATTAATCATCTATGTATATGTTATTTATTAACTTTTAATTTCCTAAAGATTATGAAATGTAGAATTTTAACTTGAAAAAATTATGCGTATTTTTGTAAAAAACTTGTTAAAACAGTTGTTTATAAAATTCAAATAGAGTTTTTATAAAAAACTCATACATCAAAAACATTTTAACTCGTGAAGAGTTAATTAATTTAAATATGTATGAGAAAAAATTTATAAAGAAAAAGCATTTATGTTATTAGGGGTTAATACAATAAATACTATTAACTTTACAAAAGTAATATAAAATAAGGTCTTATATTATCGTAGAATTCTTTTCATCAAAAAGGATATATATAATTCCTTTTTGTGCATTTTATAGCCTACATTTTCCCCAAGATGTAGGTTTTTTTTATGTCAAAATTTTTATTATTTTACTTTTATTTAACTTATTAAATTATAAATAAAAAAAGCCTTGGAGGCTTTTTATACGGTTTCCGGTTTTTTCAACTGTTGTTGAATGTAGAGGTTCATATAATACTGCTCTATATAATCGTCAGCATAATTGTTAGCTAATGTCTTAGTAGCTACCTGTTCATGCTTGCTGTAACAGTTAGTTTCTAAATCTTTTTCAAGTACCCACCATTGACGGTTAATACGACGTACTTGAAACTTATCACTTTTATATTTTCTTTTAGCCATTTTTTCCTAAAATTACGTTAGAGATATTAAGAGAGAGTTTCTACTGGAGTTGAAGAAACAAGTCAACAAGCATAGTGTTTAATTGATTACTTTATGAAGTCTATATTCCTATAAGCATAAAAGAAAATAATAAAAAAGCTCTCATGAGAGAGCTTGAGAATTAATCGTTTTAAAATGTTAAAAACAACAATTATCGAGAAAGATTTTTTAAAAGCAATTTTAGGCTTTCCATCATTTTTTCTAGTTGAAGAGGGGTGATACCTTCGAATGATTGTTCAAGTACTACACTCGTTAGATCATTAATTTTATTAATCATTTCTGTACCACGTTCGGTAAGATATACACGTGTAATACGACCATCTGATTGACAAGAATAGGTTTCAACTAAGCCTTCATCTTTTAAGCGATAAACAATTTTAGTGGTAGTCGACATTTTTGAAATAATCATATCAGATAGTTCTGATACGCTAGCGTGAGGTTTACTACTTAGCGCAAGCATAATACGTCGACGTGAATTATCTAGGCCATATTTTTTGAGGGCATTATCAATATTTTGAACATATTGAGCATGGACCTGAGTAATCCAATAATATGGAAAATCTTCAAGAGTGAAAGATTCTGTTGTAGGTAAAAAACGCGCATACTTCTTTGTCATTGACTTTTCCCCATACCTTGGTGGATCGCATTTTATGAAACTTATTTTAATAGTGGAAAAATATAGTTTCACTAAGCAAGTTATATCAGGACTTTAAGTCATGAGCAAAATTTATATTGTTTGATTAACAAGGACAAACTATAAATTTTCCTCTTCTGATAAAACTTATTCCTTACCGTTTATTTGAACTTGGCTACTCGCTTGGTCGTAAAATGAACGATATTTGTTAGCATGAGAATCGTAGAAAAAAAAACTCGTTTTGAACGTGACATTTCTATCAAAATTTTTTGTCTACAAAGTCATAACTTAAAAAAATAAATCCATTCAATAGGTAAATATTTAAATTAATCATATGCTTAATTGATTGTTTGGAGATGAAAATTTACCATACATTTAACATGATTGATCAAATATTAGAGAAAATTAACTAATAAATGGATTTATATTATTGAATTTACTAAATTTTTAAATATTAATTTTACTATTCAAAAGAATCATGATTTACGAATGTATTTTAATTAAGGAGTTGTTTAATTGTTAATCTTTTGAATTGTATGTTAATTGTTATTTTTTGTTTATTTTAATATAGTGCGTTTTCAAATAATGATAGATAAATTCTTCTGGATTAATGATGAAAAAATTACTAATTACTTCTATGGTAGCTTTAACGATAGGGTTAAATGGCTGTGCAAGCATCATTACAGGTTCTTCACAAACACTTACTTTTACAAGTGTGCCTGAGTCAGCAACTATTGAGATTAAAAATCGTAATGGGGTAAAAGTCCATACGGGGCAAACACCTGCTACCGTTAGCTTAAAAAAAGGTGCCGGTTATTTTAAACCAGAAAGTTATCAAGTATCTTTCAGTAAACCTGGTTATCAAACTAAAACGGTAGAAGTTACAGGTACTCTTAGTGGCTGGTATTTAGGTAATATTATTTTTGGTGGTTTAATTGGGCTTTTAATTGTGGATCCAGCTACTGGAGCAATGTATAAGTTGGCACCAAAAGATATAAATACAGTATTAGAAGCTCAAAATTTAGTAGGAGAAGCTAAACGAAAGCCCACGCTAACAGTGATGCTGGCTCAAGATATTCCTGAGCAAATGATGGCCCGTGCAGTACAAATTAATAAATAAAAAATAGTAATAAAAAAGGGAGAATTTATATTCTCCCTTTTTAAATTATGAGTTTGTTAATAATTTTTCTTCTTGATTCTTTTTAATGATGGCATAACTTACTCCCGTTACGATACTTCCAGCCGCAATTGCTGCAAGATACAACCACGCATGATTGATTGCATTCGGAATCAGTAGTACAAATACACCGCCGTGTGGAGTCACAAGCTCACAGTGAAATAAAGCAACTAATGCACCAGTTACTGCGCCACCTAGAATACAGGTTGGAATAACACGCATTGGATCTTTTGCTGCAAATGGAATTGCACCTTCTGAAATAAAGCATAAACCAAGTACAAACGCAGCTTTACCTGCATCTTTTTCACCAGTACTAAATTTATTTCTAGCGAGGAAAGTTGCAATTGCCATCCCAATTGCAGGAACCATACCGCCTGCCATCGTGGCTGCCATTGGCATATAGGTATTGGTGGTAAGTAGTCCAACTGTAAAAGCATAAGCAGCTTTATTGATTGGTCCGCCCAAATCAATACACATCATACTTGCCAGAATAATTCCCATTAATACAGCATTTGTTGTGCCCATGTTGTTAAGGAAATCTTTCATTAGCTCAAAAATATGTGCTACAGGTTGACCTACCACATAGAACATAATCAGCCCAACAGATAATGTTCCTAGTAATGGAATAATCAAAATGGGCTTAAGGGACTCTAAGCTAGTTGGGAGCTTAACTTTTTTAGCAATAAATAATGCGATATAACCTGCAAGGAAGCCAGAAACAATACCGCCTAAAAATCCTGCTTGTAACTGTGCTGCCAATAAACCCCCGATTAAACCGGGCGCAAGACCAGGGCGATCTGCAATGGAATATGCAATATAACCCGACAGCATGGGTACCATGAGGGTAAATGCTGCTGCGCCAATCTGTTTTAATATGGCTGGCAGACTACCAGCTTGTTCTGCTGCATTTAGGCCAAAACATAAAGAAAGTGCAATTAGCAAGCCACCCGCAACAACCATAGGCAGCATATAAGAAACACCAGTTAATAAGTGTTTATATACACCAACTTTTTCAGTTTTATCCTTATTTTCCGTTGTTGCTTGCTGTTTACCTTGTTCTAAAACCTGAGCATTAGCAATTGCCTCAGCAAAAGCCTTGTCGGTTTGTTTTAAAGCAAAACCAGTGCTACATCTATAGACACGTTTACCTACAAAGCGGTCAGTGTTGACTTCAATGTCAGTAGCAAGAATAACAATATCGGCATCAGCAATCGCTTGAGGTGATAAAATATTCTTCGCACCTACAGAACCTTGAGTTTCTACATCGATTTGATACCCAAGTCTTTCTGCACCTTGTTGTAACGCTTCAGCTGCCATAAATGTATGGGCAACCCCAGTTGGGCAAGCAGTAATGGCAACAAAATGAGTTGCGGTATTTGAAGCTTGCTTAGGTTTTTGTTCCCACTCATTTGCTGGTTTTGAGTGTTCAAGTGCCGTTAAAAGTGCTTTGTCTGCATCATCTTTAATATCTTCAATAGAAACTAAAGATAAAGCGTTTTGACCAAAAATATTTAGATTTTTAGGTTGCTGTCCAATAATAATGACATGATCAAAATGATCGCTTGATTCAAACTCATCGAGTGAAATGACACTATGTTTATAGCCGTGTTGGGTTGCGACTAAAGCAAGTTTACGAGCCAAGATTAAAGCATTGACTTGCTGTTGCGGACCATTAGTGACAAATAATAAATGTTTAGCAGTTTGCATCAGATTCACTCAATGAATTGATAATAGTTTGTGCTTTTAATTGGTTTAGAACCTCAGAAGTAGGGATTCGAAAACCAATTTGTGTTACAGCATGGCTTGCAATGGCTGTCGCAGTTTTTAAAGTCTCTTCAGGAGGTAGTTGGTTAACAAGTCCATGGATCATGCCGGCTAAGAGTGAATCACCAGCGCCTACTGTACTTTTTACAATAACCTTTGGTGCTTGAGCGTGTAAGGGGTGAGTGGCGTGTAACCAATTTACGCCATCTTCACCCATTGAGATAACCACATGCTCAATATTGGTTAAGCTATCAAAAAGTTTTCTTTGTTCAGCATAGCTTGTTGCTGGACGTTGATAACTTTCAACCAACTCATCGGTATTCGGTTTGATCATCCAAGGTTGACATTCAATTGCAGCAACCAATGCTTTACCACTGGTATCTAGGGCAACTTTCTTATTATTTTTTTTGATCAGTTGAATAAGTTGTTGTAACTCATCAATACTAAAACCTTGCGGGAGGCTACCAGCTATTGCAACAACCTCGACTTGTGGTAACAGAGCTTCAATCTTATTAAATAGCCTTTGTTTGTCTGTTTCAGAAACAAAGAAACCTTTGCCATTTAAATCTGTCATCCGCCCAGAATGCTCAGCAATTTTTATATTTTGACGTGTTTCACCATCAATATAAATAAACTCAGGTTGAAATTGAGCTTGTGCAAAATGTGTATCGAAAATTTGTCGATTATGCTCACCTAAAAAGCCGGTTACGATTACATCATGACCTAAGTCTTTTAATACTTGAGCAACATTCAGACCTTTGCCAGCCGCATGAATTTCTACCGACTCTTGTCGATTCACTTCTCCTACTAGTAACTCATCCAGTTGAATGGTTACATCAATTGCAGGGTTTAAAGTAATTGTTAAAATTTTAGCCATTACTATTCCCAATCTTATAAGTCTTGTTCAGATAGCTGGCGCACAGCAGGGGCGCTATCGCATAGTAAAGCTTGTTGCGCAAGCTTTTGAGCATGGCTATAGCTTAGTGTGCGGATTTGAGCTTTTACTAAAGGAATGCTATTTGGGGACATACTCAGTTCGTCTACGCCTAATCCCATGAGAATAGGGACAGCTTTCGGGTCTGCTGCAAGCTCACCACAGATTCCTACCCATTTGCCATGTTTGTGGGCAGCTTTCACTGTTTGATCAATCAAATTAAGAATACTTGGATGTAATCCGTCTGCTTCCGCTGAGAGTATTGGGTGGCCTCGGTCAATCGCTAACGTATATTGGGTCAGGTCATTTGTGCCGATACTGAAAAAGTCGACTTCTTGTGCAAGAACCGGTGCAAGTAAAGCAGCAGACGGAACCTCAATCATAATGCCAACTTGTAAATTGCCACATGGATGTTGGGCTCTTACTTCGTCAAGAATTGCTTTGGCAGCACGCCATTCTTCAACGCGTCCAATCATAGGGAACATAATTCGTAACGGACGATTATCAGATGCTTTTAGTAGAGCGGTTAATTGCTGTTTTAAAAGTTCAGGGCGTCTTAAAGTTAAACGGATTCCTCTTAAACCTAAGAATGGGTTTTCTTCTTCAGCAATTGGTAAGTAAGGTAAAGGTTTATCACCACCTACGTCTAATGTACGTACCACAAGCGGGCGACCTGCAAGTGCATCTAATACAACTCGGTAATCAGCTTCTTGAACAGCCTCATTAGGTGCACTGCTATGAGACATAAAAACAAGTTCGGTTCTAAGTAGGCCAATTGCTTCAGCACCACATTCTACTGCTTGTGCTGTCGCTTGAACTTTACCCAAATTGGCTGCAATTTCGATTTGGTGTTGATCTAAGGTAATTGCTGGCTCGTGGCTATGACGTTCAGCTTCTTCACGAATTTGACGCTGTTGCTCACGCTCTTGCTTGGCTTGTTCGATTTGTGCAGCATCTGGATCTAAAACAAAAGTTCCCGTATCACCATTAATAAGTAAAGTGCTTTTCGGATCAATTTCTAGGACTTGTTCACCAGCACCAACAATAGCTGGAATGCCTAAAGCACGTGCGACAATTGCACTATGCGCACTTGCACCACCTATAGCAGTTAGAATACCTGCGACACGGTCTTTGTTTAGACGAGCGACATCACTTGGCCCAACGTCATGCATGATTAGAATATAAGGCTCTTTAGGCTCTTCAATAACCACTTCACCACATAATTGGGTTAAAACTCTGTCGCCAATGTCACGTAGGTCTGTTGCGCGTTCAGCGAGTAAACGATCTGGTAGAGCTTCCTGTGCTTTAGCTGCAGCTTCAATATGTTCATGCCACGCAGCTGGTGCTGATAAATTTTGATAAATTTTTTGATATACACCATTAATTAAATCAGGATCATCAAGCATTTCTAGGTGAGCTCGAAAGATTTGTTTAATTTCAGAGGCATCAGCTTTGGCTATGACTTGGTGAATATTGTTTTTTACTGCATGTAGGGCAATATCTAAATTTTCTTTCTCGACTTTTACGCCTGAACCCATACGTTCATATTGATAAACCTTTGGTTTAATCACATGGACAGGTCCAAAAGCTAAGCCACTTGATGCTGCAATGCCCGTATTGTTACCTAATGTCGTAGCATTTGATATTGCCGTTTGAGCAGGGAGCTGGTCAGGAGTTTCACTGGTTACAGGTAGCGCTTCAACTTCTTCACCTAAGCCTTGCTGCACTGCCAAAATAACTTGATCTAAAGCCTCTACGGCATCGGTTTCTGGCTCAGCGATAAAACGTAGAGTTTGGCCACGCTTACAACCTAACGCTAAAAGACGAGTTAAACTTTTGGCAGAAACAAAGCTACCATCGTCTACTGCAACTTGGATGTCGCCTTGAAAGGTTTTTGTAAGATTGACAAGGTGTGTAGCTGGTCGGGCATGTAAGCCGTGTGCATTTGCCAGTACTACTGAACGTTGAGGCCAGTCAGGAACAACGTCAGCTCCAATAATTTTTGCAATTTCGTTTGGTGTTTGAGTTTTATCTAGCTCGGCAACTTGCTCAGGGTTAAATAAAATATCAATTAAACGATTAAATCTTTCATTATCGAGTTGGTCATTGGCTGCTATACAAACGAGGGTGTTCAGCTTTTTACCATTTAGCTCTAATGCCTGTGATGGTTTAGTAATGCTAATAGCTGGTTGCTGAACAAAGTGATCGCTAGAAATGGACCAGATTTGATCTTGCAGTTGAATGGCTTGTTCTGGATCAAGTGAACTTAGAAAACCACATTTTACAAAATTATGTTTTTTGAGTGTTTGAGAAGCTGCCCAAAATAAATCTTCGATATCTTGTGCATCGATTTCGGTTTGAATAAGATTTTCATGAAGCGCTAAAGATAATGGCTGAGCTTGTAGTAATTCGATAATCTGCTCAGGTTTAGAAGCATTTTTTACTTGTTCGCTGACGTCATGCATTAATGCACGAGTAAGAATTTGCAAAACTTGCAAATGTTCATCAGATTTTGCTGCAATCACTACAGCTAAATAAATTTTATTTTCTCCATCCCAGATCACGCCTTCGGGGAAATGGGCTAAGCGGATACCTGTTTTTAAAATATATTCACGTGATTGAGGAGTACCGTGAGGAATGGCAATGCCTTGGCCTAAATAAGTCGCGCTTTGTTGTTCACGATTGATGAGTCCCGTTATATATTCAGGCGTAACTAACCCATCTTTTTCTAATATATCTACTAGACACTTTAATGCATGTGTTTTATCAACAGCATGTTGATTCATATGAATATGTTGAGGCTCTAGTGCTAGCATAATTATCCTTGAACAATTTCTTTGGCTTTAGCTAAAACAGAAAAAAAGAAGCTGTTTGCATTAAACAAGTAAATATACCTGTTTTTTGACAACAGCTTCAGATGAATTACCTTAGCAGAACTTTAACGGTATATCGACGCATTTAAGTAAAAAGCTGCTCGTTTTTAATACAAAAAAACCTCTAAGCCGGATTACTGACTTAGAGGCGAAAATAAAAGCAGTGATTAATGTTTAATTTCTTGTTCTAAAATAGACCAAAGTTTTTGATGTGATTTTTTAAATAACAGCATATGGCCAATTGATTTATAGCCTAAATCTTTTGGGCTAAGTTCAATCATTTTTTTATTCGCATTTGGATATAAACTTAATAATTCTTGTACGTTACGTTTGGTTGCAATCTCATCATCATCAGCCCAAATAGCAGTAATTGGACATTGAATATCTGAATGAAAATCATGAAAAATCGTCTTACCTATGGCATTTTTTACATATCCGGGACGGCTACAAAACTCTCGCCATTGTTGAGCAACTTTTTTAGGTAGGTTTTCTCCCATACCAATGAATTGAGTTGCTCCATAACCTTTAACAATACTAGAAATAGGGAAGATAAGATTAAACATAACTGGCGCTAAAACCTTGGTTTTTCCTTTAAGGCCTTTAATATGTCCAGTTGAACCTGCAACCGTTATCACTTTTGCGACTTTATTATAGTTAGGTACGACTCCTAGTAGTTGTCCGCCAGCACTATGTCCAATAAGAATAACTTGATTTGCTTTCGTTTTTATTAATAAAGCATCAATTGCAGCAGGAATATCAAGTGTTCCCCAGTCGGTAATACTTGCGGTACTTTGTTTTAAGGCTCCATGTAGGGACTCGCCAATACCACGGAAGTCAAAACTCAATACATCATAGCCTTGTTGGCTTAACCATGTTGCGAAAGAGTGATAAAAGTTTTTAGTTATACCTGTTGCTGGGCAAATCAGGATAGGGTACTCAGCTTTCTTTTCTTGAGCAGGATAAAATTGAGCTGCAAGCTGATAACCATCTTTACAGGTTATCCAAAAAGATTCAAAAGTCTTATCCATAGATTTAAAGTTAATTGGCTAATCATTTATCTTAATGTACATGAGTTCTGAAAAGGTACTTGATTAAAATGTGACTATAAAGTCAAGATTTATGTTATATAGCTCATCAAATCTTAATAAAACGAATAATGGAAATTATGGATTTATCAAAAGCTGTACAGCTGGCTATTGTCTTTAGTGGCGTCTTTTTATGGATAGGAATGTTAACTGGAGTATGGAAATATTGGCAAATACGCCGTTCCGAATTAAGCCGTGCACATTATTATGTAGATATTGCACATAGAAGCAGTTTGCTTTATGCAGCAGCCACACTTATTCTGGCTGTATTGAGCTATTTCACGATTTTAAATGAAGATATTGCTTTATGGTGTGTATTGGCAAATATACTGTTTTTTAGTTTCTCAATTTTAGTTTATATCATCCACGGATTTTTGCAGGATACGACCAATCAGTTTAAACAACCTCATAGGTTAGGGCATTTCAGTTTACCTACATGGTTGATGACGTTTATGATGTTCGCTTTAATTATTACTGAGCTATTAGCAACTGCTATTTTAGTGATGGGGACAATTTTATTGTTTTTAAGCAAATAAAAATGGATGATCGCTCATCCATTTTTAGAATTCTTATTTCTGTTGACTAAGTCGTCTTTTAGCTAATTTTCGCATTTTGTGGTCGACAAAGGCCCATACACAAAATACAAAAGAAACAACCATGGCATACATAAAGTATTCGGGTTTCAGATTCCCTTTAATCATACCTTGAAACAGTAAAGTCAGCATAAGAGCAAGCGTCGTTACTCCATAAACAACTGAATCTTTGCTGTTCAGAGTGTTAATGAAGACTTGTTTGTTGAAATGTAATGATAACATCTCCATCCCTCCTTGTGGTTGCGCTAAAACCGAATGTTTTAGTCAAGAATAAGTTTAATGTTGTACTTGTATTTTTAGCTTAATTCAATAGTCAATAGAAAATTTTTTGAACAGTTTTATAAAAACTTCTATGTTTATAAATGGTTAAGGTATTAAAAAAGTAAATATTAAACATTTTTGTATAAAATAATTACTTTTTTAGAAAAGAGAAATTATTTAAATGAAAAGTGTAATAATTTCTCTGTTCTTTAAATTTGCTTTAGCTACATTGTTTTTTTAAAAAAACATCAATAGCGTGTTGAGCAATTTCAGCATCTTCAAAAGATTGAACACCTGAAACACCAATCGCGCCTAAAATCTGGCCTTCATAAATAATCGCTTTTCCGCCTTCTAGCATACCTTTAGCACTTGGCATGCTCAAGAAACCAAGACGACCATTTTGAAGAAGCTCTTCGTAAAATTTTGAAGGACGACCACTCATTGATGAGCATTTAGCTTTTTCTAAGCAAAGATGTGTGGTGAGAGGAGAAGCGCCATCTAGACGTTTCATAAGTAATAAAGAGCTTGTTTCATCAACAATGGCTATACTGACTTTAAAGTTGTGTTCAATTGCATATTTCTGAGCTTCTTCCATTAAAAACTCAGCATCTGCTAATGTTAAATAATATTTACTTTTCATTTATGCTCTTCTTTCCTGAGTAAGCTAAAAATTATTTTAGTGTAATATTACAGTAAAAATTAATTATATCTATAGTTGAATTGTCACTAAATGCTGATGTTAGAAATAAAATGCTGGTTGGGTAAACGCAGCATTTTATTCAATATATAAAATCATGTTTGGGTAAAACTCGATTTCAAAAAAACATCAGATTAAATGCTTTTATGTTTAACTTTGTCGATAATAGTAGTCACTACAAGAACAACTAAAGATGGGATCAACCATGCCAAGTTTTGTTCATTTAACGGTAAGTGTTGAAGGAAATTAGGAAGGTAATCACCAAAGCCCGCAACCTTAAGCCCGTCAATAATTCCGAAAATTAAAGCAATGCTTGTTACTGAACCGACAATAAAAGATGGTTTATGCCAAAATTTCCAGAAGAAACTGAGCATAATAACTACAATTGCAGGTGGATAAATTGCACTCAAGACAGGTACTGATACGGCAATTAGCTTAGTCAATCCAAGGTTGGAAATAATGAAAGAGAAACCAACTAAGATGAAAACTAAAAGCTTATATGGCAATTTGGTGAGTTGAGCGAAATATTCAGCACATGCACAAGTTAAGCCAATTGCAGTAACCATACATGCTAAGAAAATGAGGCCTGTTAAGAAAAGTGAACCCATATTCCCAAAAGCATGTTGAACATATGCATGTAGGATTACAGCACCATTTGCTGCATTAGGAGCGACCTCATGACTACCCAAACCTAATTTAAATAAGCTTAAGTAAACTAAAGTAAGTCCTACACCAGAAATAAGGCTGGCAATAATTGCATACTTGGTCACTAGCTTGTTGTCATTAACACCACGCGAATAGATCGCTTGAATAATGACGATACCAAATACTAAGGCACCTAAAGTATCCATGGTGAGATAACCATTTACGAAACCTTCTGAAACTGGAGAGTTAACGTAATGATTAATTGGAGCAGGAACATAACCCGCAGGAATCATAACCGCTGCAATACCTAAAATTGCTAAAGCGATAATTTTCAGAGGAGCTAGAACATGTCCAACTGTGTCTAAAAGCTTGTTCGGATATAAAGAAACGACAGTTACAAATGCGAAGTAAATTGCACTGTAAATTAAAAGGCTACTGCTAGACGTTCCAAAATAAGATGAGAAACCAATTTCATAAGAAACTGTTGCGGTGCGGGGTGTAGCAAATAAAGGGCCAACTGATAGATAACAAACTACAGTTAAGATCAGACTTGCGATACGACCTAGCGGTGAACTAATAATTTCAATGGAACCCTGCATACGAGAGAGGGCCATAATGGTAATTACAGGTAAGCCGACAGCAGTAATCAAAAAACCTATAGCTGCTAGCCATACATGATCACCAGCTTGTTGAGCGACAATGGGAGGAAAGATAATATTGCCAGCCCCAATAAAGAGGGCAAAGGTCATAAAACCTAAGGCAATAATATCTCCGGTACGAAGCTGTTGCATAAATTAAATTTAACAAAAAAGAAAGAATTTTAGAGCAAAAGAGATCATGATCAAGCGCTATTTTATGTGAAAAAGCTTTTTTTTAGGCCGTATCAATCATCCAGAGATATTAAAAATATCAACTGGTTAAGTTATCTACTTGAAAACTCATTGAAAGAAATAAAGAAAACATTTTTTAGGTCTGACTTTTTAAAGAAATTGTGTAAAAATGAAAATATAAATTTCTATTATGAATGTTGAATATTTGGACATTTAAAGCTTTCCGCCTATCCTATATCCATTCTAAAATATTCTAAATTAACTAACATTTTTGTAGGCGTGGTAAAAGCAGTGCCTACGAGGATAAAATTGAATGAGAGCTTCTACTGTTACAATTAAAACTGAACAAGATCTAGAAAAATTAAGAGTTTCTGGGCGTTTGGCTGCACAAGTTTTAGAAATGATAGGGGAGTATGTCAAGCCAGGTGTAACAACTGAATATTTAGACAATATTTGTAATGATTACATCGTAAATACTTTAAAAGTTATACCGGCTAACGTGGGTTATCATGGATTCACAAAAACAATATGTACTTCAGTCAATGAAGTGGTATGTCATGGTATTCCTTCTCAAAATAAAATTTTAAAAGATGGCGATATTATTAATATTGATGTAGCAATTATTAAAGATGGCTATTTTGGTGATACGAGCCGTATGTACTATGTCGGTAACGTAAATCCACATGCTAAAAAATTAGTTGAAACTACTTATGAAGCAATGGTCGCTGGTATACATGCAGTTAAACCAGGGGCGACTTTAGGGGATATTGGTTACGCTATTCAATCGGTCGCTCATCGCGAAGGATATAGCATTGTTCGTGAATATTGCGGGCATGGTATTGGTAAAGTTTATCATGAACAACCTAATATTCTGCATTATGGACAACGCGGCCAAGGTCTTGTTTTGAAAAAAGGGATGGTCTTTACAATTGAACCTATGGTTAATGCAGGCAAACCTCAGGTAAAAGAGCTAAATGACGGCTGGACCGTAATTACTCAGGATCATTCATTATCTGCTCAATGGGAACACATGGTTGCTGTTACAGATACTGGATTTGAATTATTAACACCGTGGCCCGAAGGTGTGGGAAATTATCCAGAAATTTAATATGCATAAAAAGTTCGATAATCTATCGAACTTTTTTATGCGGCTTTGATTTATGGATGTTCTGAAAGATGTTCTACCAAATAATCAATAAATACACGTACAGCTGGCAGTAAGCCTCTTCGTGACGGATAAACAGCATGGAATATACCGTGGGCTGCTTTCCAGTCTGGCAAGATTTGCACAAGCTGACCTGATTTTACAAAATCCTCAGCTGCTGTGTCAGGTAACAAGGCAATACCACAATTTTGACTTGCAAGTTGGGCAAGCATATAAATATTTGTTCCCATGATGGTTGGACTAACTTTCACTTTCTTCAGTTGGTTGTCTGGGCCATGCAATATAAATTGTTGATCTAAATGCTCTTCAGACAAGCTTAAAATACGATGATCACTTAATTCATCAGGTGACTTAATATTACCAAACTCATTTAAATAAGCTTGGCTTGCAAAGAGACTTTGTTCTATTAGCGCAAACTGTCTTAATACCAAACTAGGGTCATCATCTAGTTTAGATCTGACCCGTAGAGCAATATCAATCCCTTCATTAATTACATCAACGCGTCGATTACTTACAATAAGTTGTAAACGAATTTCAGGATATTTTTTTAAAAATGCTGGCAAAATTTTGGGTAGCTGGTTTTGTGCTATATCTACAGGAACGCTTACTTTGACTACACCTCTTGGTTGAATACTTAAGTGATCAACCAAATCATGAGCTGCTTGTGCGGCATTCATCATGACTTGGGCGTGTCTATAAATATCCATACCAATATCGGTAACTGCAAAATGACGAGAACTGCGCTGAATTAAGCGAACCCCTAAATTTTCCTCTAAGTTATAAACACGACGACTTAATTTTGATTTTGGAATATCCGTAACACGTTCGGCGGCACTAAATCCACCATGCTCAACAACAAGGGCAAAACAATAAAAATCATCAAGATCTGTGAGCATTAAAATATCCTATTTATGCAACACTAAAGATTTTACATTATTACTTTTGCAACGATAAAGTTTGATTTTAATTTTTTGTAAAAAGCTTATAAATAAACCTTAAAAGAGAGTATTAAACAATTTGAAATTTCATTGTAATTACATTGAAATTATTTTGTAATTTATTTTCTTAAATTAATAAGCAAATATGGCGCTTATAGGCTAATTCTCCTAAAATATATTTTTCTCGATTTTTTAAATAATATGTCTTACCAGTTAGTTGAATTAGAGAACGCAACCGCTAATATTATTTGCCCGATTTGTAAGCTTGCTGTTATTGATTGGACACAAGAGCAATATGTTCAACCTTGTGAACATACAGTATTTATTGCAATGGACTTAGGATTTGAATTTGTTGCTGACCGTTTTGAAGAAGTTATGAATCAAAACGTAGATGAGTTACATGAAGATCCAAACATGAATATTTTTGATGCGATAACGACTACACCATATAAAAATTTAACTATTTTAAAAGCAGATCTTGGTGTAGATGGACTATTTCGTTATGTCGGTATAAGTGATTGTTAAATTTATAAGTATAAAAAAGCCAATCTTTCGATTGGCTTTTTTATTATTAAGCTTCTGGAGCTGCGCTGTATTGTTCGATTAATGGTTTTAATTCGCCATTTTGGAACATTTCAAGCATGATATCGCTACCACCAATAAGCTCGCCGTTTACCCATAATTGCGGGAAAGTAGGCCAGTTTGCAATTTTTGGTAAAGTTGCACGAATATCAGGGTTTTCTAAGATGTTCACATATGCAAATGGACGACCAATTTGACTGAGCGCCTCTACTGCACGTGCAGAGAAACCACATTGTGGAAACTGTGGAGTGCCTTTCATGTAAAGTAAAACGGGATGCTTCGCAATTTGATCGCGAATTAACGCTTCAGTATCACGTGCTTGTTCAGTCATAAATAGATCCTCAACTAATCTTGCAGCATTATAGGGGGTGTTCACATCGCTTTGCAAACCGCCTTGTTGCTTAAAGTTGCACAGAATATTCAATATTTTATTGTATAAACCGAAGCGATAGCAAAAAGCAGACGAAATTTTAGATAAATGAATGATGAGACTTTTCATC
This sequence comes from Acinetobacter sp. EKM10A, assembly GCF_011075215.1. Classification (NCBI taxonomy): domain Bacteria; kingdom Pseudomonadati; phylum Pseudomonadota; class Gammaproteobacteria; order Moraxellales; family Moraxellaceae; genus Acinetobacter; species Acinetobacter sp. EKM10A. The sequence goes on from NZ_JAALLK010000009.1 coordinate 17,485, forward strand.
AGTGCAAGTTTTTGTTTATATAAACCCTTCTTAAAACCTCATACAGACAGAGTTCGTGATGACTGATATTACCCTAGCTCCAGTACAACCTGATCAACCAACACATTTAATGGCTACTTATGGTCGCCAAGCGATCAGTTTTGTTCGAGGCCGAGGGGCGTATCTTTATACACAAGATGGTACAGAATATTTAGATGCACTCACTGGTATTGCTGTATGTGGTTTAGGGCACGCTCATCCAGCTATTGCAGAGGCCATTGCAGAGCAAGCAGCTTCACTCGTGCATACGAGTAATTTGTTTGAAATTCCTTGGCAAACTGCGGCTGCTCAAAAGCTTGCTGAAGTTTCAGGTATGGAAGAAATTTTCTTTTCAAACAGTGGCGCCGAGTCAAATGAAGGGGCAATTAAAATTGCTCGTAAATTTGGTACTCAACAAGGTATAAGCTTGCCAAAGATTATTGTTGCTGAGCAGTCATTTCATGGTCGTACTTTGGCGACACTTTCAGCAACTGGTAACAAGAAAGTACAAGACGGTTTTGCACCTTTAGTGGAAGGCTTTATTCGAGTGCCATTTGGTGATATTGAAGCCATCCAAGAGGCTGCCTTACAACATCCCGATATCGTTGCTATTTTAATTGAACCAATTCAAGGTGAAGGTGGTATTAATACTGCACCACAAGGATTTAGCTATTTAGAAGAAGTTCGCCAAATTTGTAACCAGCATAACTGGTTAATGATGCTAGATGAAATTCAAACTGGTAATGGTCGTACTGGTAAATACTTTGCGTATCAACATACGAATATTATTCCGGATGTTTTGACCACAGCAAAAGGTTTGGGTAATGGTTTTCCGGTGGGTGCTGTAATGACTCAAGGTAAAGCAGTAGGCTTGTTAGGGCCTGGCAGTCATGGTTCTACTTATGGTGGTACAGTATTGGGTTCTCGTGTGGTTTACACGGTAATTGATACGATCCAGAAGGAAAATGCAGTAGAGAATGCAGCAGTAGTGGGTAATTATATTGTTGACCAATTACGTGCTCAATTGTCGGATAAGAATGTGCAAGTACGTGGTTTCGGTATGATGATTGGTATCCAATTACCTAAAGATTGTGCTGAGCTCGTTGCGATTGCTCGTGATGAATACAAACTTATTATTAACGTTACGGCAGGTTCGGTGGTGCGTTTATTACCGCCAATTAACATGACACAAGCTCAAGCTGATATTTTGCTAGAGCGTTTAGTCGCATTAATTACGAATTATCTTTAAGTTTAAGGACAATAAAAATGGGCGTTAATCGCCCATTTTTATTTTTGTATTTAGCCTGAAATATATTGCTTTAATTGTTCAATCAAAACTTTCTGGTCTTCCATAGCGGCTTTAACCAAGTCACCAATTGAAATGAAACCAACCAATTTTCCATTATCTAATACAGGTAAGTGACGTAAATGACGATCAGTCATGAGCTGTAAACATTCTTCAACCGTATTATTTAAACCTACCGTAATCACTTTTGCTGTCATAATTTCAGCAACAGTAGTGCTATAAGATGAGCGCTCCATAAGCGTTACTTTTCGTGTGTAATCGCGTTCAGATAGGATTCCAACAACTTGTTCACCTTCTGCTACGACTAAAGCACCAATACCTTTTTCAGCCATAATCGTAATTGCTTCGAGGACAGTTGCTTCGGGTGAAATTGTAAAAATGGCTTGTTCAGATTTGTTCTTAATTACTTGTGCAACGATAGTCATTTCTTCTGTCCTGTTGTTTTATCATTTTGATTTAAATTAGCTCGATTTTTGAAAAATGCAAAGACTTGCTAGTCATTCAAATATAAGTTTTATGTTCAAGCGTTCAAAAAGCACGCTATATTGGGTAGCTCAAAGAAACTTTAAGCTACCTGCCATTTTGGATGATTAAAAAAGAAATGATGCATTTGCTGTGTAGATAACTTCAACTTGCGATGAGATGAGTTAAATAAAGCAGGAGTGACTTTTAACCGTGTTAAAGTAGGTAATAAAGATTCATGGAAGTCTTTTGGGGTAATTTTTCTTGGCTTGTAATTGGGCCAGTGAGTTTTGGCGTATCGATGTGCTTGTACTCCATTTAGCCAGAACGGAAAAATAAAATCTTCCTGATCAGATTTAATGGCCCAGCCTTCATCAAATAGTCCCCACAGAACCCCGCAGTACATCATGGTTCTTAAAATATAAATCTTGATCATCAAGTCTTTAGAAACCGGTTGTAGATTACTTAAACTGTTCATTTTAAATTTAAAGGTTTTCAACTTGTCCTGCTTATTATAAGAGAACCACATGACATTTCAGTTTAAACAGGTGTCAAATCGTAAACAAATATTGATGAGTAGAAATATCTATACAAATAAATGCTGGATAAGAGGTACTTTCTAAGTTACGACTGAAGTGGCGAAGTAAGGCTTTAGGCAAATAGGTAATTTTGGTTTTGTATAGGTATAAAAAACGCCACCTGAGCAAGACAAAGCGGCTAAAGCTTTGGCGAAGCGCAAGATGAACATAGTTATGGTTAATTTATATTGAACTTTTTACAGGTATAAAAAAACGCCACCTAAGTGACGTTTCTTTATGCTTGCATCGTGGCTAGTTTCTGCCAGTATTGTGCTTTCATGGAATCACGTTCAACACGGAAACCTTGGTAGTATAGTTCTGCTAAGAACAAAGCAGCTTTACCGTGACCAGCACGAGCAACTTCTTCTAACTGTGCAACTGCATCTTGGAAATTCATTTGAGACTGAATTGTGTTAACCGCAGTTGCGTATACATGTTCTAAATCATGATGAGAGATACGTTGAATCATATAAAACTCCTTATTGTAATTATGATTACTTTTTCTAAAGGCCACTGCCTTTGAACTAATTTAACTTAGAATTGTTAAACTAATATTACAAATTAATGGATTTGTCAACTATTGAGAAGCATCAATTAGTTCACTATTAGGATACATGATTAAACATTATTCACAAATAATTTTGAGTAAAATCAATATGAGAATAAAAGACAAGGAGAATAACTATGACAAATACTATTGATGGCTTTGTTTTTGATAATCCTCCTAAAGAGGAGCAAATCATAGAACTTGCCCATTACCATCGTAAATTATTAGACGAAGCAATTTTCCATCAAGAAATACATTTAGGGGATTATTGTTTAGCACAAAGGAAACGGGTTTTCGACTATGCTCGTCAATTAGACCCTAATCAAAAAGCTTGGTTCTATCAAGTTTATGATGGTGAACTTAGAAAAATTGCAGATGAAGATGAATTGCACCCAGCAGATGCAGAAGAAGGTTTAAGTATTTTTGCTATGCTATTAGTATTAGTTATTATTGCTGCAATTTTATACTTCTCTGTAATTCGTTCCTTAATGGGCTAGCAATTGTCATCCAGTAAGGTTAAAGAATAATAGCCTTACTGGATTTTGACCTTGTGCTGAAGTGCATTGAACCCTACACTACATTCATTAGAGGTAGGTCATGCTCACATTCAAAGAAAATTTTCTTAAATTAAAGTCTGAGTTAAAGGCAGATCAATGTTTTAATCTGGTTGTGATTATTATCATTGGCTGTATTTTTATGCTGTCTTATTTGGCATTGCTACGTCCTGTGAATTCAGAACAGTATCGACGAATTGTGCAACTTTCTCGACAGGCTACTTATCCAAGAACTCAAGATATGGCTGAGTTGATTATGGCTCAATCAGAAATTCATAGAGCAGAGTATTTAAAGTTAATGCATGCTTATCAGTTTGAACATAATCATATCAAGCAATATCCTGCATTAGCGCAAGAAGATACTCAATAAGTATTGTCTTTATTTCAAAAAGGTTTTGCACGCTATTGAAGCAGGCAAAAATTTGAATTTATGCTAAACTTTCCGTTTTTTAACACGCTGCTTTTCAAGGAATCGGCATGCAACAACAATCGAATATGCAAAATAAATTCTTGATAGATGCTGAGATCGGGGATGACGATGTCACATTGCCTAATTTACCTGCTATCGATGTTCCTATCGTTGAGTCACCTGTTAAGCAAGAAGTAAAAGCTGAAGAAGTTGTCGAGGCTGCACCGTCTACAGAACCTGAGCAACCAAAATCTGGTTTCTTTGGGCGAATGAAAGAAGGCTTGAGCAAAACTCGTCGTAATTTCACCGATGGGATGGTTAATATCTTAATTGGTGGGAAAGAAATTGATGATGAGTTGCTTGAAGAAGTCGAAGAGCAATTATTAGTTGCAGATATTGGTGTTGATGCAACAAAAACGATTATTACCAACTTAACTGAACGTACTGCTCGTGGTGATTTGATCTATTCACATTCACTTTATAAAGCCTTGCAAGAAGAGTTAGTTGCTTTGCTTGCTCCACGTGTGAAGCCTTTGCATATTGACCCTAATAAATCACCTTATGTGATTTTAATGGTTGGGGTAAATGGTGTTGGAAAAACAACAACAATTGGTAAATTAGCGAAGCGTTTACAAGGTGAAGGCAAAAAAGTGATGTTGGCGGCAGGTGATACATTCCGTGCTGCTGCTACTGAACAATTGCAAATCTGGGGTGAGCGTAACGATATTGCTGTAGTTGCTCAAGGTCATGGTGCCGATAGTGCATCAGTTATTTTTGATGCTTTTGAAAGTGCGCGAGCTAAAGGTATTGATGTACTGATTGCAGATACTGCGGGCCGTTTGCATAACAAAAGTAATTTGATGGAAGAGCTTAAGAAAGTTAAGCGTGTTATGCAAAAAATTGATGCAACAGCGCCTCATGAAATTATGTTGGTTGTAGATGCGGGTACTGGGCAAAATGCAATCAACCAAGTACAAGAATTTGACCAGGCTGTCGGTTTAACAGGTATTACCATTACTAAGTTGGATGGTACAGCAAAAGGTGGAGTATTATTTAATATTGCTAGTCGTACTCATGTGCCAATTCGTTTCATTGGTGTGGGTGAAAAAATTGATGATTTAAGACCATTCTCGGCGAAATCGTTTGTTGCAGCACTATTTGAAACTGAAAAATAATTCTTAGCCAAGACTTAAGAAAAACCTCACAAAATAGTGAGGTTTTTTTATATCCATATCTTTTTTTATTGTTGCGAAAATAAAACGAACTGTCATATTTTTAATGCTGATTATAAGAAATGAGTTCCATAGACTATATTCATTCCCAAACAACGGCCTCTGGTCAATTAAATAGGTAGGAAATAAAAAATGTCTACTTTCTTAGATAAAATTAAAAACCGTCGTACTATTTATGCAATTGGTAAAAATGTTGCATTAGATCGCACAAAAATTGAAGAAACTATTCGTGAAGCGGTTAAACATAGCCCATCAGCGTTCAACTCTCAATCTTCACGTGTTGTTACTCTTTATGGTGAATCACATGCTAAATTTTGGAATTTAGTTCGTGAAGCATTACGTAAAATTGTTCCTGCAGATGCCTTTGCCGGTACAAATGCAAAGATTGATAGCTTCGTTGCTGGTGTTGGTACAGTACTATTTTATGAAGATCAAGCTGTTGTTAAAAGCTTGCAAGAGCAATTTGAATTATATGCAGACAACTTCCCAGTTTGGTCTGAACATTCAAGTGCAATTGCTCAGTTTGCGACTTGGACTGCGCTTTCAGAACTTGGTTTAGGTGCATCGTTACAGCATTATAACCCGATTGTTGATGCTGATGCTGCTGAAGCATTTGATGTTCCAGCAACTTGGAAATTACGTGCTCAACTTGTATTTGGTTCTGTTGAAGCACCAGCTGGTGAAAAAGCATTTATTAGCGATGAAGATCGTTTTAAAACATTCAACTAAATTGAGTGGATGAAAAGAGTACCTAGAGGGTACTCTTTTTTTATGCTTTTAAAGTTAGTTAGAAATTAATGATCAATAAAGTAGATGTTTATTAGAATTCAAAAAAATATTTTAAAAGCTTGAGAGGCAGCTTTGTAAACAGGAGGTTGTCATAAAATCGTCATAATCATATTGCATATTGCTCATGTTTTTACAAACTATTAAATATTACAGAGACGTGAACAGATGACTTTAAGATTAAGTGTCGCTGCGATGGGTTTATTACTCAGCGGTTCAGTATTTTCAGCAGTTACAATTACAGCGCCAGAGGAAATCGTAATCCTTGCGGTGAATGGTCAGGAAGTCAACTCTGGATTATTCCGTTCTTCTAAAAATAATTATAAAGTCGATGCTGGTGAGACAAGCCTAAGTGTACGTTATCAAGAATATTTTGAGCATTTAAGTGGCGAACACGATATTGTTAAGTCAGGAGTGGTTACCATTCAAACTCCAGCGCTCAAAGATGGTCAAACTTATAAGCTTGCAATGGTAGATGCTCCAAAACAATTTGAACAAGCCAAAAAATATGCTGAGCAACCTACAGTGGCTTTATATAATTCAAATAATGAGTTAATTGTTCAACAAACTGGTGCCAATAATGAGGCAAGACCGTGGTTTGCATCGGGATTGCTAGGTAAGGTTACTGATTTCACGACTAAATCATCTAAACAACAACCTGACGCTGTGTATGCTGCTGCAAAACCTACCACGACTCAAGCTAATGCGCCTGTTGCAACAACTATGCCTGCTACTGGTGTAGCACAAACTAATGATCAGCGCTTGGCAGAAATTTGGAAAAAATCTTCTAAAGCAGAGCGTCAAAAGTTTATGGCTTGGTTAGCTGAGCAGTCGAATTAATTATTATCTATTAAACTAATTGAAATGAAAAAGGACCTCAAATGAGGTCCTTTTTGTTTAGGTTAGAAACCAGATGTAATAGCCTAAAAGCATGAGAGGCCAAGCTATCCATGGACTAAACAACCATTTCCATAACCAGAAGTGCGGCACAAAACCCACCCCATAAATGAAGCCCCCGGAAATACCCACCATCACCAGCATAAGCTGGCTATGATTGTAGTGTCCGTTTGCATCTAACATGAGGGAAGGATGCACCAGTAAAATTACAGCAAGCGGCAATGCCAACAGAAATGAAATGGCCATTGCGAATGCTTGAGCTTTTCGTTGACTTGATGCTGTCATTGCGGTTGCCATGATTTATTCCTCATCTAAATTTTGATGATGTTCGATATAAAGAGCGCTCAATACACCCGCGAAACATGCCATCAAAATTCCAAGAATCCATGCGAAATACCACATTTGCTTCTCCTTATTAGTACAGGCTATGCGAGTTTGACTCGATATGTTTGTTAGTAATAACGCCCCACATTTTGTAATACGACCAACTGGTGTAGATCAAAATGATCGGAACGAATATGCATGCAGCAACAGTCATAACCCCTAAAGTACGATGACTTGATACGGCATCCCACATTGTTAAGCTAGAGTTTGGATTAACACTTGATGGCAATAAAAATGGGAAGAGTGCAAAACCGGCAGTTAAAATCGCACCTACAATCATTAAGCTTGTGCCAGCAAAACTTAAACCCGCTTTGGCTTTTGATGCTGTAAAGAAGGCAATAATTGCCCCTAAAATTGCCAGTACAGGAGCTACTTTTGTAATCGGATAGCTGCTGTAGTTATTCATCCAGCCTGGGTTGTTGTTTGTGACTACTTCTTTGGCTAAAGGGTTAAGTGCTGCGTTTGGATCAACTGCAGCAGCATAGCTATAACCTGGGACTTGACCGAAGTACAACCATGCACCAATTACAAGGAAACAAACTAAAAATATGGCTGCCATAATTTGAGTTGCTTTAGCAGAGCGTTGTTTCAAGGCACCGTCTGTGCGTAGCATAAGCCAAGCGCCGCCATGAGCACACAACATAGAAAGGCTGACAATACCGCAAATTAAAGCAAATGGGTTAAGAAGAGCAAAGAAGCTACCTGAATATTCCGAGCGTAATGTACTGTCTAAACTAAACGGAATACCTAAGAATAAATTACCGAAGGCAACACCAAAAACAAGCGCTGGTACGGCACCACCAATACAAAGTCCCCAGTCCCAAGAGTTGCGCCATTGGGTATTTTCAAGTTTAGAACGATAATCAAAACCTACAGGACGTAAGAACAGGGCAAATAGTACAAGTAATAAGGCCCAATACATTCCGGAAAATGCGACCGAGTATACCATTGGCCAAGCTGCAAATAGTGCACCACCAGCAGTGATAAACCAGACCTGATTACCGTCCCAGTGAGGTGCGATCGTATTAATAGCAGCACGGCGTTCGTTATCAGTTTTACCAACAAAAGGCATGAGTGCCATTGAGCCCATATCGAAACCATCGGTTAGGGCAAATCCAATGAGTAGGACTCCAACTAACACCCACCATATGATTTTTAGGAGTTCATATTCAATCATGATAAAGCCTCCCCATTAACAGCTGCTTTTGGCTCTTGTTTTTCAAAATGGTATTTACCAGTGTGAAGTGAGCTTGGACCTAAGCGAGCAAACTTAATCATTAAGTACATTTCAATAATCAAAAGTACGGTATAGAACGCTGCTAGAGCGAGAATTGAGCCCCACACATCGCCCGTACTTAAACTTGAAGCTGATAAGTGTGTAGGTAAAATTTCACCAATAGACCACGGCTGACGGCCGCCCTCTGCTACATACCAACCAGTTTGTGCAGCAATCCACGGAAGTGGTAGGGCAAATAATGCATATTTAAGTAGCCAAGGTTTATTCTCAGCATTTCTTTTCGCTACCGCCCAAGTTGCTAAAATGAAAAGAAGCAGCATTAGGAAGCCAGAAGCAACCATTGCACGGAAAGAGAAAAACAGAGCTGTAACATTCGGAATAGTATCTTTTACCGCTGCTTGAATGTGCTGCTCGCTTGCATCGACTACATTCGGAGCATATTTCTTAAGAAGTAGACCATAGCCTAAGTCTTTTTGATTTTTCTCAAATGAAGCTAATAACTCTGGTGAGCGATCACCAGCACGTAATTTTTCAAGTTCAGCATAAGCAAGCATACCGTTACGAATACGAACTTCGTGCTGCTGCATTAAGTCTTTTAAACCAGTAACTTCTTTGGTAGTTGAACGAGTGGCGATGAGGCCTAATGCGTATGGAATTTTAACTGCATAATCTGTTCGCATTTCTTCATGGTTTGGTACACCAAACAAAGTAAACGGAGCAGGAGCAGGATGAGTATCCCATTCGGCTTCAATTGCAGCGAGTTTAGTTTTTTGAACATCACCTAACTCATAACCCGACTCGTCACCGAGTAAAATTACTGAAAGTGTAGAAGCAAGCCCAAAAATGGCAGCAATTGCAAATGAACGACGTGCGAAAGGAAGGTCACGTTTTTTGAGTAGATAGTAGCTTGAAATGGCGAGTACGAAAATCGCACCTGTTACATATCCGGCAGAAACAGTATGTACAAATTTAACCTGTGCAACCGGGTTGAAAATAAGTGCGCCGAAATCAACAAGCTCCATACGCATAGTTTCGAAGTTAAATGCTGCACCTACAGGGTTTTGCATCCAGCCATTCGCAACTAAAATCCAGAGCGCTGACATGTTAGAACCTAGGGCAACTAACCAAGTTACTCCTAGATGTTGAACTTTACTTAAGCGGTCCCATCCAAAAAAGAATAGACCGATAAATGTAGACTCAAGGAAGAATGCCATTAAGCCTTCAATTGCTAATGGCGCACCGAATATATCACCTACATAATGAGAGTAATATGCCCAGTTTGTTCCGAACTGGAACTCCATGGTTAAGCCTGTAGTTACGCCTAAGGCAAAGTTAATACCAAATAGTTTTCCCCAAAACTTAGTCATATCCTTGTAAATCTCTTTACCAGATATAACGTAAGTGGTTTCCATAATAGCCAGAATAAACGCAAGGCCTAGGGTCAAAGGTACGAAAAGAAAGTGATACATTGCGGTCATGGCAAATTGGAACCGCGAAAGATCAACCACGCTTTCAGAAATCATCAACGTGTCTCCTTAATGTGGGAAGAGTTATCGCCTGCAATATGCTCGGCGACCTGATTGTCAAAATTTTTGGGGATAGTGGGAGCGTCAAACCAAATATGTTTGATTGTTAAGAGAAGCGCGACTTTAATTATTAGAATAATTGCGATTTCTCTAATTAATCGGGAGTTAATATCTAGATTTTTAAGGCTCATAAAATAAACCTCGATACATATTAATTTCATTATTAATCAAAATATATTAAAAATAAACAATAAATATATTTTAAATAAAAACTTAATTATTTTTTTAATAAAAATCATGTGGTTAATAATTTAAATAATTATTGATAAAATATCTGACTAAAATAGTTTGAATTAATTATTAAATCCAACCAAAACACTTGTAAATAAAAATATTAAGTTGATTAAAATAGTTTGATTTATATTTAATTCTGATTAAAAAGGTTGGATATAATAAAGTGTTTTTTATTTCTAACTAAAATGGTTGGTTTAATATTCAATTAAAATAACAGTAAAATAAAGGCAATAATAAAACTTTTTAAAAGCAATAAAAGACGAGAAGAATTATTAATAATTAATCAGGCGCGAAAAGGTCATTCGAAACAGAAATTTTCTTGGCAACATAATGGCTTTTATGCACTTTGATAAGAATGACTTGTGAATATAGTTCTAACTCACCATACTCAGGTTCAACCTGGACATAGTGCAATTGTCCAAACTCATCACGTACACGAGCTTGTGCTGAAAAGCCAGGTCTTGCACTACCACTGGAAATAGTTGCTAGACGCCCTAAAAGGTTATAGTTGGTATGTGTAAGCTTGGGCTTAATGACTTGATCAAGGCAGTGAATCATAAATACGGTAAAGAAAATCGCGATGACCAGTGCAGGAATGATTAAGTAAAACGGCGTGATAAAGTAATGCTGTATAGCAAAGAAAGAAAGCTGTAAAAAATAACCGGCAAAACTGAAATTGATGAGTAAAAAAACAAAAATTAGAGCTTTAGAAAATTTAACATTGAGCAAAGGGGAATTGGTAAGCCAAACTGGCGCAATTTTTTTTAATAGCTGGCTTGGTCGTAAACCAACATACATACCAATAGTTTCTACCACGCTGAGCAATATCAAAGCCACAACACTTAAATGAAATGGCATAAGATAATAATTAAAAAAGAAATCAGCCATGGTAGAAACTCTAATGTTGATGATCTCAGTCTACGATATAAATACCGCCATCTGAATGTACCTTAATCTCAACTTTATTTAGAAACTCACCTAAACAAGGACCTGAAATACATTCACCAGTCTCCACGTTAAATAAAGCACCGTGGGTTGAGCATTGGATATATTCTTGGTCTTGATCTAGAAATTGGTTTTCTAGATATTCAAGTTCGGTTTGCAAATGTGGGCATAAATTCTGATAGGCGTAGAAAGAGCCATCACGCTGTGTAATGAAAATAGTAGTTCCTTGTAAAGTGTCAAAAGCTCTAGCTTCACGCTCAGGAACTTCTTCCGTCATACAGATCCTTTCCATTTCAAGCACATTCCTTCTGAAAATTTTCGAGAAGTTTAGCATAGTCATTAATGGCTAAACGAGGACCAAATTGAGACACGACTTCACTTGAAATTAAGATGGCTAACTGTGCAGCAGCAGTTAAATCTTCATGATGGTTTAATGCGTAGAGGAAGGCACCTGCAAAAGCATCACCCGCACCATTTGTATCTACAGCTTCAACATGACGGCCTGCAACGTGAAAATGGTGAGTTGGATTTGCAACTAGAGCACCTTTTGCACTTTGTGTAATCACAACAGTATGGTTTTTAAAACGTAATTGAGTAAGTGCATCTTCAACAGTAGTGGTATTGGTATACATTAAGGCTTCTTGTTCATTACAGAACAATAAATCCACACCATCATCCATAAGCTCTTCTAGGCCTTCACGAGCGTATTGAACCATTGCAGGATCTGATAAAGATAGGGCAATTTTAACGCCGTGAGCTTTTGCAATTTCTCTAGCTTGTTTTACCGCTTTACGTGCTGTTTCACTTGTAGAAAGATAGCCTTCAATATAAAGCCATTTTGCTGTTTTTAATGGTTCAAAATCGATTTGGTCTTGAGAGAGCTCAGCGGTAATACCTAAATAGGTATGCATAGTACGCTCAGAATCTGGGCTAATCAGGACCATACAGGTACCGGTCACCCCTTCACTGATGGACTTTGGTGTAGTCTGGATGCCTGCATCATTTAACCCTTGCAGGTAAATTCCACCTAATTCATCATGACCAACGCGGCAACCATAAAATGCGCTACCACCTAATGCACTAAACGCTACAGTTGTATTTGCAGCAGAGCCGCCACTTGCTTGACCTTTGTAATCTTGAGTTTGTTTTAATTTTTCATAAAGGGCAGATTGTGTTTCACCATCAGACAACTGCATGGTGCCTTTTTGTAAGCCTTGCTGACTAAGAAAATCATCAGAAACTTTAAATTCTTGGTCGATTAATGCATTACCAATTGCAAAAAGATCTACAGTTGCCATATGTGTTGTCACAGAATAAAAAATCAGATCGATAAGTTTACACCATTGCTCACATTTGCTGTAGTTTGTTGAATAAAATTCAGGTTATTCAGCGGCTAGCAGAGTTTTATTGTTTGCCTAAGCAATTGAAATAATCTTTTTAATAAATATTATCAATTAATAATGATTCTTGCTAATATTTACAAATCTATACTGTTTCATTGAAACTTCGCCTGAAATTTTTCGTAGCGAACTTATATGAAGCGTTCAGTTTTATTTATTTCATCAGTTGGGGTTATGACAAGCCATGTATATGCTCTAGAAGCAGATCAACAGGCGGTAACCAACCTTCCAACAATTTCAGTCAAAGCTGATAAGGAAATCAGTTTAAAACAAGAAGTGGGGCAAGCATCAAGTGCAACTAAAGGACTTATGCAATTAAAAGATGTCCCTCAAATTGTAAACGTTGTACCCAAACAAGTTTTAAGAGAACAGACAGTCACCTCTATGCAAGGTGCCTTGCAAAACGTTGCAGGTTTAAGCTTTAGTGTAGGAGATGGACAACGTGATCAGGTCATGATTCGTGGTTTCTCTGCAATCACCGATAACTATGTAGATGGTATTCGCGATGACGCATTGTATTTTCGCGATATGTCGAATGTAGAGCGGATCGAAGTTTTAAAAGGACCTGCTTCGGTATTATATGGACGTGGTTCAGCAGGTGGTTTAGTTAACAAGATTAATAAAAAACCAATCGATCAATCTTTGCGTGAAGTGAGCCTGATTGGTAGTACAACAGGGCAACGCCGTGCAGAAGTCGATGTAAATGAAAAAGTCGCAGAGAATGTTAAGGTTCGTTTAACTGGTGCAGTTGAAGACTCGGATGGTTACCGTGATCAGGCTTTTTTAAAACGTCAAGCGGTTGCTCCATCTGTACAGTGGGATATTACTGATAAAACCAAACTTTTACTTCAGGTCGACTATTTGCATGATAACCGTTTGGCAGATCAAGGTTTCCCAACAGACCCGATTACAGGTAAACCTGTTAAAACAAATCCTAAAACTTTTTATGGCGCTTTAAATGGTAAAGAGGTTGGGGATGTTGACACTGAAATCTCAAGCCAAACTATCAGCTTAGATCATGAGTTTAATGATAATTTTAAATATCATGGTGCAGTTCGCCACTATAACTACTCACTTGATCGTCAATATAGTGTAGATTCACATCCAGCTGCTGATAAGTCAAAAATTACTTTAACCCAGAATAAACGCTTACGTAATGAAGATGGTGTGTATGTTCAACAAGAGTTGAGCGCTTTATTTAATACAGGTTTTTTAAAGCACAATACCTTAATTGGTGCTGAATATAGCAAGCAGCATAAAGATGAGATACTTTGGCAAGGTGCTAAAACAACCACTGATTTATATAATCCTAAATTAGAGTATTGGGCGCCTATTAATACAGGAACTACAACTGCACGTAATAACAATAGTAATACTTTTGAAAACTATGGTGTATACATCCAAGATTTAATGACTGTTACAGACCAGCTTAAGGTTTTAGTTGGTTTACGTTATGACAATCTATCGCAAGATCGTGATGATAAAACGAGCGCGAATTTAGATTTAAACCGTACTGACAATACTTATTCTCCACGAATTGGAGTGGTCTACCAGCCAGTAAACAACCTTTCACTCTATACTTCTTATAACCGCTCTTTCCAACCTTTGGCTGATTCATTTGTTTTTTATCAAAACAGTGATGACTTAAGGCCAACAAAAACTGAAAACTATGAAATCGGTGCAAAGTGGGATGTAAATGATCAGTTGAATGTAACCTTGGCTTTGTTTGAGATGAGCCAAACTAATATTCAAAACCAAGATCCAGCAAACCCAAATCAAGCATTGTTGGCAGGTGAGCAAAAAACCAAAGGTGTTGAGCTTTCATTAACAGGTCAGTTGACCGATCAATTGTCAGTATTGGCTGGTTATTCGTATATGGATGGTAAGATTGAAAAATCGGCTATTGGTTTTACAGGCAATCATTCTGCGCTCACGCCAAACAACACTGCTAACTTATGGTTAAAATATCAAATTAATGATCATTGGTATGCAGCTGTAGGTGGTCGTGGTGAATCATCACGTTTTAGTGCGCCAGACAACAAAAACGTTTTACCGGGATATGCAGTTGTAAATGCGGCGTTAGGTTATCAAAGTGAACGTTATGATGTGAACTTAAACCTAAATAACTTGTTTGATCGCGATTATTTTGTGTCAGGTCATAGTGGAGCAAATGATTCGAACATGATGGGCGATCCTTTAAATGCTCAAGTTGCACTTCGCTATCGTTTTTAATTAAAAAAACTCTAAAAAGCTCATCATTTCGATGAGCTTTTTTATTTGTCGTGTAGGATATAGATAGTATTAAAAGGTTTTGTTCTGATAGGATACAACGACGTGGGCTATGTGCTTGATATTAAAGCTATGGCTATGAAAACTAATACTTAACAAAAACATAGTGTTTTGCTTGGCTTTTATTCGCCATTCTCAAGCCGACTCAGGCTATAATGAGACTTATTCACTTATCCGATATGTTAGGAGATCACATGACTGTAGATGTCACTGAAACCATTTCTCAAACTGTTCACCCTGCGTTTCAGTTGCTACGTCAGCACCATGTTGAAGCATTAGATATTTTAGTGTCTGAATATAAGCATAAAGTCACAGGTGCGGTGCATTATCACTTGGCAACTGATTATGATGAAAATGTATTTCTTGTTGCGTTCAGAACACAACCTATGGACTCTAAAGGAACTGCACATATTTTAGAGCATACTGCTTTATGTGGCTCTGAAAAGTTTCCTGTTCGTGATCCATTCTTCTTAATGATACGCCGTTCATTAAATACTTTTATGAACGCGTTTACAGCAGCAGATTGGACTGCATATCCATTTGCAACTCAAAATAAGAAAGATTTCCAAAACTTATTATCTGTTTATCTTGATGCTGCTTTCTCGGCAAATTTGAATCCTCTGGATTTTGCTCAGGAAGGTATCCGTATTGAACTTGAAAATGGTCAGCCTGTATACAAAGGCGTAGTCTTCAATGAAATGAAAGGTGCAATGAGTGCGCCTTCTGATCAGCTTTATCATCAGTTGGCTCATCATCTATTCCCTGAAACCACTTATCACTACAACTCAGGCGGTGATCCAAAAGATATTCCTGACTTAACGTATGAACAATTGGTTGAATTTTATAAAACCCATTATCATCCGAGTAATGCGGTATTTATGACTTTTGGTAACCAAACCGCCTATGAATTACAAGAGCAATTTGAAAAATTGGCTCTACATAAGTTCACTGCTGGTACAACTTTATATTCGAAACCAGAAAAACGCTTAACGGTACCTGTTGAAGTCACTGAAACTTATGCTGTTGATGGCGATGAGTTAAAGGACAAAACTTACCATGTATTGTCGTGGTTATTACCTCAGGCGAGTGACATTAAACTTCGTCTGGGTATGCGATTAGTAGAAGGCGTTTTACTCGAAAACTCAGCTTCACCACTTCGTCATTATTTAGAAACTTGTGGCTATGCTCAGTCGACTGGTCCTTTAATGGGGGTAGACGATAGTAACTTTGAAATGACGTTCTACTGTGGTGTTCAAGGTTCAAATCCAGAGCATGCACAGAGCTTTAGAGATGGTGTTTTAAACGTTTTACGTGAAGTAGCTGCAAAACCAATTGACTCATCGTTAGTTGATGCAATTTTGCATCAAATCGAGTTACACCAACGTGAAATTAATGGTGATGGTACACCATATGGCTTAAGCCTAATTTTAAATGGTTTAAGTGGTGCGATTCACCATAACGATCCGATTCAAATTTGGGATGTTGATAGTGCCATTGCTCAGGTCAAAGAAGAACTTCAAGACCCAATGTGGTTATCTAACCTGATTCAAACCCATTTATTAGATAATCCGCACCGCGTGCAAATGACTTTAGTACCGGATGCAACCAAGTCGGCGAAAGAGCAAGAAGCTGAAAAAGCACGTTTAGCTGCGATTGGTGAAAAGCTAACTGAAGAAGATAAAGCAGAGATCATCGCTAAAACCAAGGCATTGCAAGAGCGTCAAGATACACCAGATAATCTTGAACTGTTGCCAAAAGTAGGTCTAGAAGACGTGCCAGCTGACTTGCATATTGTACAAGGTCAATTGCGTGAAATTATCTGTAATCGAATGGATACGCCGTTGAATTTGTATCATGCCGGAACGAATGGCATTTACTATCAACAAGTACTTATTCAAATTCCTGATGATGTGGTTAAGTCACCATATTTCAATTTACTTTCTATTTTAATGGGAGAGGTTGGTGCAGGTGAGTATGACTATCTTGAACTACAAAATTTACAAACAGCTGTAAGTGGCGGTTTAGGAATGGGCGCTTCTTTACGCAGTAAAGTTGATGATAAAGATAAAATTAGCGCTTGGTTAACATTAACGACCAAATCTCTAACTCAAAAGTTTGATGCAATTCATTTATTGAAATTAGCATTTGAACAACTCCGTTTTGATGAAAAAGAGCGAATCATTGAGTTATTGCAGCAACGTAAGACACGCTGGCAGTCTCGTTTATCTGGTGCTGGTCATAGTTATGCAATGCAGATTGCTTCTCGTAATATGAGTGCGTTAGCTCAACGCGACTATCAAAACACTGGCTTAGGTGCGTTGAACTGGTTAGGCGAGCTTGTTACTAAAATTACCCAAGATGATGCTGCTTATGATGCGCTTATTACTGAATTGAAGCATATTCATACAAAATTATTGCAAGCACCTAAACAGTTCCTGCTCGTATGTGAAGAGCATCAGTCAGAGCGTTTAGTTGAAGAAATTCAAAATGTTTGGGATAAATTAAACGTTGATACAGCAGCAACTGAGTTAACCCAAGTTGAGCAAGAAAATGATAATGAACATGAAGCTTGGTTAATTCAAACCAATGTTCAGTTCTGTGCCTCTGCATATCAAGCTGTGGAAGTATCTCATCCAGATGCGGCACCTCTAATGGTATTGGCAGCTTACTTGCGTAATGGTTTCTTGCACAGTGCTATCCGTGAAAAAGGTGGTGCTTATGGTGGGGGGGCTAGTTATGACGGAAATGCATGTTCATTCCGTTTCTTTAGTTACCGTGATCCACGCTTAGCTGAGACTTTTAAAGATTTTGAAGCGAGCGTGCAATGGTTGTTAAACACAGAGCAACAACCTCATCAGCTTGAAGAAGCAATTCTTGGTCTGGTGGCAAGTATGGACAAACCTGGTTCACCAGCAGGTGAAGCAATAACAGCGTGTTATGCATTGTTGCATGCAAGAACTCCGACTTTCCGTCGTACATTACGTGAAAGATTATTGCATGTAACTTTAGAAGATTTACAACGTGTTGCGCGTCAATATTTAATTGAACAAACACCTGTAAAAGCTGTCGTTGCACCTTTTGCAAAACGTGATGAATTGCAACAACTGGGCTTTACGATCAAACAAGTTAATTAAAATAAAAATTGGAGATGAACATGGCGTTCAGACAATTTGAACGCACATCTTTACAGCTAAGTATGGGAACCCTGCTTAGCTGTTTATGTGCGTCGGTGGCATATGCCGACACCTTAGCCCCTGTAAAACCTGCGAGTGTAGATGCATGTGTTGCCCTTGCTTCGAATGCTGATCGCCTAGCTTGTTATGATGCTGTGTTTAAACCATCGGCCTTACCAGTAGTTCAAGCCGCAGTAGTACCAGAGCCTGTTAAAAAAATTGATAAACCTGTTGTTCAACCTGAAACATTTAAAGAAAAGGTTGTAGATAAGGTAAGTAATATCAAAGTAATTGGTAAGGCACCTACACTTGAACCTACTACGTCTTTACTAGATCAACGTTGGGAGTTATCTGAAAAAAGCAAACTGGGTGTTTGGAATATTCGTGCTTATCAACCTGTTTACTTGCTACCAGTTTTCTGGACGAGTGATAAAAATGAGTTTCCAAGCAGTCCAAACCCAAATAATACGGTGACAGAGGCCCAAAACCTTAAATCAACTGAAAGTAAATTCCAGATTTCTTTGAAAACGAAAGCTTGGGAAAATATTTTTGGTAACAATGGTGACTTGTGGGTAGGTTATACTCAATCTTCACGTTGGCAGACCTTTAATGCTGAAGAATCTCGTCCATTCCGTGAAACGAACTATGAGCCAGAAGCAAGTTTAATGTTTAGAACAAACTATGAGTTGCTTGGCTTAGATGGTCGTTTGCTTGGGGTAACTTTAAATCACCAATCAAATGGACGTTCAGATCCTTTATCTCGTAGCTGGAACCGTGTCATCTTTAATGTTGGTTTAGAACGAGGTAACTTTGCTTTAATGCTTCGTCCATGGATACGCATTGAAGAAGACAGCAAAGATGATAATAATCCAGATATGGAAGATTACATCGGTCGTGGTGATTTAACTGCTTTTTATAAGTGGAAGCAAAATGACTTCTCATTAATGCTACGTCACTCTTTAAAAGGTGGTGATGATTCTCATGGTGCTGTTCAGTTTGACTGGGCTTTCCCGATTAGTGGCAAGCTGCGCGGACACTTCCAATTATTTAATGGTTATGGTGAAAGCTTAATTGACTATAACCATCGTGCAACTTATGCCGGCTTGGGTGTTTCACTCATGAACTGGTACTAAGTTTGACCTATAAAAATGCCGCTTTTACAGCGGCTTTTTTATTAACCAATTTGAATATTGGCTTGAGGATGTTTGAGACGGCTTTTTTTAGGAGTAGCAATTAAATAGGCGAGTGTTAAGGGGCCTAAACGACCTGCAAACATAAGTAAGCTTAAAATAAATAAACTACCATTATGTAAATCTGGCGTGATACCGCGCGAAAGCCCTACCGTACAGGCTGCTGAAACGACTTCAAATAATAAGTTCATAAAGTCTGCTTTAGGTTCTAAAAGTAAAAGTATAAAGAACCCGATAAATATGAGAATACTGGTAATTGCAGTGACAGCTAAGGCTTTATAAGTAGTTTCGTGAGAGACAGAGTGATTGAAAACCCTGATTTCATCGGTACGTCTTAAAAAGGAAAGTACACTTAAAACTAATATGACAAAGGTGCCGACTTTTATACCTCCAGCAGTACTGAGTGAACCTCCACCGATGAACATGAGTAGCATCATTAGTAAAGAACTACTGTTGGTCATTGCTCCGGTATCAATAGTATTGAACCCTGAAGAACGTGGAACAGTCGCTTGAAACCATGCATTTAAAGCTTGATCACCTACATTGAGCAGACCTAAGGTATGAGGATTTTGTGCTTCCAAAACCCAAATTAATACAAACGCAACCAAATTAATAATCGCAATAGTTGTTAGGATGAGTTTGCTATTTGGGCTGAGTTTTTTCCATTTTTTATTTTGTTTGATATCCATGAGGACTAAAAAACCCAGTCCACCTAATGTATAGAGCAAACTAATCGTAATACATATAAGGTAGTTGCTTTGGAAGTTAACTAAACTGTTGCTAAATAGTGAAAAACCCGCATTGTTAAATGATGAGATACTATAGAAAACTGCATAATACAGTCCCCGAGCAAAGCCATAAATCGGTGTAAATGCGGTAGTTAAGATCACTGTTCCAATCAGTTCAAAAAGAAGTGTATAAGTAACAACACCTTTTGCCACAAAAGTAACCTTTGAAAGACTAGTCTGCCCAAGGCTATCTTGAGCCATCATTTGCTGTTTAAGGCCAACTTTAGGAGATAAGCTTAATGCTGCCAAAATGGCAAAAGTCATGAAGCCTAAACCACCTGACTGAATCAATAATAAAATAATGACCTGTCCGAAAAGTGTAAAAGATTCATGAATATTTAAAACGGATAGACCTGTAATAGTGACTGCCGAGGTCGCCGTAAATAGAGCATCCATCCAACTAACATGTCCGTTATTGGCAATAGGAAGTTTAAGCAATAATGTGCCAAAGACAATAAAGCCCAGAAAGCCCAGTGCTAACAGAGAAGGTGGGCTTAAATTTAGTGTTTTATGCGGTTTAGGCTTAAGAGACATATTTTCTGGTTCGTTTTCTTATATGAAACAATTTGAGAGTTTTTTTAGCTGCTGTAAATGACCTTCTAAAATAAGAATATCATGCGTTTGTAAAGTAAAAGTCTCTTCGTTTTCAAATAAAATCTGCTGTTGTCTTTTTACAAGAAGCGTTTTTACTTGAGGGGCTTGCTGCATAATTCCGTACAAATTAATGCCGTTTAACTTCTCTGGAATATCAATTTTTACAATATAGTGCTCATCATCTAAAGACATGTAACGGCTCACCATTGGGTAGTTTAGTGCTTGGGCAACACGTACCCCCATGTCTTCTTCAGGATGAATGATTTTATTGATATTTAGATGAGATAAGATCGTATGATGTGCTTTGGTTTTTGCTTTTACCCAAATTTTATCAATGCCCAGATTTTTTAAATTCAGCACACATAAAATACTGGCTTCAATATCTTCACCAATTGCTACAACTACTGCATCACAATTTTGAATGTTTAATTCATCCAATACATGTTCATCTGTAGCATCAGCAATGACAGCATGAGTTAAAACATCGGCAAGATTCTCAACATTCTTTTTGACTGTATCAATACCAATAACATCATGGTTTAATCTCGTAAGCTCCTGAGCAACAGTTGCCCCAAAACTTCCCAAGCCGATGACCGCGAACTGTGCCATAGTTGTCCTTTTATACTTAGTTAGGGCTTTATTTTTAATGATATTTTCTTTGAGATAAAGAGAAGCAATGTAAATATAAAAAATAATAAGCTTAAATGATAAAAAAGCCGACATATTTGCCGGCTTTTTTATCAAAATGAAAGGTTACTTCAAGAAACGTTTATAGCCCACATTGTCAGTAATTTCTGCATATGGATAGCTAATTTGCTCAAGAGTTTCAATTAAACCATCTGGGTTTTGTTTAGCATCTGTTGCTTGTAAGCCAACTAGTACACGACCTTCAGCAGCGCCGTGGTTACGATAATGGAATAGCGTAATATTGTGGGTTGGACCTAAACGAGTTAAGAAGGTGAGTAAGGCACCTGGACGTTCCGGAAACTCAACACGGAACAATCTTTCGTCATCCAGATTGGCATGACCACCAATCAAATAACGAATGTGTAATTTAGCAACTTCATCATCAGATAAATCATCTACAACATAATTTTGCTGTTTAAGTTGTTCTAAAATTTCATGACGTTCAGTGTCACCACCTTTTAAGCTAATACCCACAAAAACCTGTGCTTCTTCTGTGTTATTTGCACGGTAGTTAAACTCGGTAATGTTACGGCCCTGTAGAGCACGGCAGAAGCCTAAGAATGCGCCTTTTTCTTCAGAAAGAGTAACTGCATAAATTGCTTCACGTTGTTCACCCAATTCGGTGCGCTCTGCAATGTAACGTAAGCGGTCAAAGTTCATGTTGGCGCCGCAAACAATCGATACCATGTTTTTGCCGCTAATTTTATGCTCGGCAACATATTTTTTGATACCAGCTAGGGCCATCGCACCTGACGGTTCAACAATGCTGCGGTTTTCATCAAAAGTATCTTTAATTGCAGCACAGATCTCATCTGTATTTACGGTAACAATGTCTGGTTCAACAATTGGACCAGAGTTATCTGATTTGCGTAGACGAACGATATCAAAAGGTAAGGCACCAATTTGAGCAACTGCTGTACCATCAGCAAATAAGCCTACGTGGGGTAGGACTACACGTTCATTGGCTTCTAGCGCTGCTTTTAAACAAGCTGACTCTTCATATTCAACACCGATGACTTTGACATGCGGTGCAACATCACCTAAGTAAGCTGCTACACCAGCAATTAAGCCACCACCACCAACAGCAACAAAAACATATTCTACATCACGCCATTGGCGTAAAATTTCATTCGCAATTGTGCCTTGGCCCGCAATAACCAACTCGTCGTCATAAGGTGGAATAAAAACTAATCCTTCAGCTTCGGCACGTTGCTGAGCGTATTTGTTTGCAATATCAAAACTATCGCCATGCAATACAACTTGGCCACCCAAACGCTTCACTGCCTGAACTTTAATGTCAGGGGTAGTACTTGGCATAACAATAATTGCAGGAATACCTAAACGTTGACCAGACAATGCTACACCTTGCGCATGGTTGCCGGCAGATGCGCAAATGACGCCACGTTCAAGTTGTTCTTTCGGTAACTGGCTAATACGGTTATAGGCACCGCGTAATTTAAAAGAAAAAACCGGTTGTAAATCTTCACGCTTAAAACGAATTGTGTTGTTTAATTTTTGACTAATTCGTGGAGCTGCTTCGAGAGGTGTTTCAATTGCAACATCATAAACCGTTGCTTGTAAAATTTGTCGTACCACACGAGACAGCATGTTCATCTTCCCTATAACAGTTTAAAATAGGAAATTATTGTAGCAAACCCTTGTGCATTTGCGCCGTTTATTGGCGCATAAATGTCAAAAAATAGTTGAGTGATGTAATGAGCCTATATGCAACCCAAGATGAAAAGAAACAAGCTGCTGCGAAAGCTGCTTTAAAACACTTACCCAAAGGTGGCATTTTGGGGGTAGGAACTGGAAGTACTGTAAACTTCCTGATTGATTTATTGCCTGAACTACAATTAGAAGCAGCAGTGGCAAGTTCTCAAGCAACAGCAGACCGTCTTAAAAAATTAGGCATAGAAGTGGTTGATATGAACCATGTGGGTAGCCTTGATGCTTATGTTGATGGTGCAGATGAGATTGATCGTCATATGCATATGATTAAAGGCGGCGGCGCAGCATTAACTCGTGAAAAAATTGTAGCCTCAATTGCTAAAAAGTTTGTATGTATCGTTGATGATTCGAAATGGGTTGATCAACTTGGTCGTGATTTCCCATTACCAGTAGAAGTTATTCCAATGGCGCGTTCTGCTGTAGCTCGTAAATTGGTAAGCTTAGGGGGTGATCCGGTTTATCGTGAAGGTGTGGTAACAGATAACGGAAACGTTATTTTAGATGTATTTAATTTGAACATCTTAAATGCAATTGATTTGGAAAAGACAATTAATAATATTCCGGGCGTTGTGACTAACGGTATTTTTGCGTTAAATCCAGCAACGATTGCAATTGTTGCAACAAATGATGGTATTGAAGAGCGTACTGCACAGTAATGTCTGTGGAAATGCCAGAAATTAAAATTGTTCGTCACGTAAGGGCAAGAAAATTGCGCTTACGTGTTGAGCCTGCGTCTATACGACTTACTGTGCCGTTATTTTGTAGTAAGAAACAAATTCAGCAGTTTTTAGCTCAGTCTGAACAATGGTTAATCGAGACGTGGAATAAACAGCACCACGTTCAATCTACCTCGTTTGAAATTCCTTCAGAAATTTCTTTTTTTAATAGAGAACAGCCTTTTCAAATTGTTGTGCAGAAGCAACATCGCATTTTTCAATTTGATTGGGAAAATAGTTATTTATTTATTAAAGATCAACAACCCTATCAAGCTTTACAAAACGCTGTTATTGCTTATGCAAAACAAGAGTTGCCAGTACTTTTGTCAGAGCTTAGCCAAAAAACTCGGCTGAGTTATGCAGAGTGTGCAATCCGGCGTCCTAAAACTCGTTGGGGAAGTTGCAGTAGTCAACATAATATTATGCTGCATGCAGGTCTGGTTCTTATGCCTGCTCAAATTACCCGTTATGTTTGCATTCATGAATTAGCACACACCAAACACTTCGACCATAGTCCTGCATTTTGGGCCGAAGTTGCAAAGTTCGACCCTAACTATATGCAGCATCGCAGACAATTAAAAGGTAATCCATTGCCTGCATGGTGGTATGTTACAACTTAGCTAAAGCTACACTCTAATTGTGTTGTTTGTAAGACATCTGGTGCTTTGCGGCTATCAAGGCCTGCTTGAGCACTAACAATCTTGTTCGCTTTAATATGTAGCTGTATAAAATTATATTGCTGTGTTGAATTGTTAGGTTCGGATGAACTTGAGTTAAGTAAATAACTATAACTTGCAGCGTCGGTTTGCAGTAAGTTATCTGTACTATCTGCGCTTAAGGCAGAGCGATAGCTTTGAGAGCCTTTAATTAAGTCAATTTGACCATTAGCACGGAAATTAAGTTGGCAGCCTGTTGTACTGTCTTCATAATGGCCGACTAAATAGTCTGTAGCTGGTAGTTTTGGGTCAGAAATATTGATGCTAGTTAAACCTTGTTTACACGGATAAGCCGAACCATTGCAGGTCGCTGTAATGCCACTAAAGCCAACAGCACGTCGGTAATCTCCCGCACCATCTATACGGAAAAATTCAGACGTATTACCAGCAGGTATAATCCCCGAATATTGTTTCTTGTTCAGTAGATCATAACCTATTGGGTCTAGATGGGATTGATCTTGCAAATCTGCTAGTTTAAAGGTGGCTGCTCTTAGATTGGTGGCAAAATAATCACGTATTACCTTTTGATTAGCTGCGATATCTAAAAGTGTATTTTTTGCTGGATCAATATTATCAGGGGCTGAGGTGAAGATAGGGGTAAAAGATGTTTTGTCCCCAATAAGTTTTTTGCCGTCTAAATATCCATCTTTTAAATCTGTAGCGAGACTTTGGGTAAGATCTTGATAAGGTGAATTCGTATTATGGATGCTTGACCAATATTGAAGATAACCAAAGCTTAGATAACTATCCACATAAGTACTTGGCTTTGTGGTTGAGTATTTCAATAAATTTAAAATTGTAAGCGTACTTGCCGGACTTAAACTTGGAATATTGGTATCTTTAAACGCATTAAGAAGAGATCTGTAGACATCTTGAGAGGCTAAGTCAACATGTAATTGTTCAATACGGGTTGGGATAATTGTCTCATTAGGCAACTGACCTGAACGAATCACAGCGCGTTGATAAATTGCTTCTGAACTTGGGCTGATCAATTGTGTTTTATTGCTTATCGAGCTTGGGGTAATAAAAGCGTGATAAACACCAGAAATATTTTGATATTCAGATTTGGTTGGATCAAATACTTGAGATGAGCCTTGGGTCGTGACTTCAACACGATAAAGACGATTTAGTTTTGTGCTTGGAAGTTTAATATCGTAACTCGTTAAACTGGCAACTTGGGTATCAATCAAAATACTATTGTCGGTATTATCATATACCTTGAGTTGAACATTGCGCATTTCGACAGGGGTTTTAAGCGTAATATCCGTCATGACTTCAGGAGAGGGTTCAGATGGTTTAGGCGTGTTAGATGAACCTCCGCTACTGCTACCACCACCACACCCAACAAGGGCTACACTTAAAATTAAAGTCGTGAGGCCGAGATAAGTGCACACTTTTATTTCTTTTGATTGATCAAGCATCCTAGCTCTCCAAAAATAAATTTGGTATTTATTTACTGATATTTGTTTGGTACTGACAGGCCGGCAAGTGCTATGTAATTATCGTTTAAAATAAAAAAATTAAAATTACCAAGCATGAAATGGTTTTGTAAGCCTAGACATCCTGTCATACTACCGCAAGTATAGATTCAAAATTTGAGGTAATGCACGTGATTTCTGTCGGAATTGTTGGTGGAACTGGTTATACAGGCGTTGAACTATTACGTATTTTATTACGACATCCAAAAGCGCAGGTTCGAGTTCTGACTTCACGTACAGAAGCGGGCAAACCAGTTGCTGATATGTTCCCAAACTTACGTGGGCATACAGATCTTCAATTTTCAGATTTAAACATTGATGCATTAAAAGAGTGTGATGTTGTATTTTTTGCAACTCCTCATGGTGTTGCGATGCAACATGCGAAAGATTTGATTGCAGCAGGCACCAAAGTTATTGATTTAGCTGCTGACTTTCGTTTACAGAATCTTGAGCAATTTGAAAAGTGGTATGGTATGGAGCATGCTTGCCCAGATGTACTAAAAGATTCTGTTTATGGTTTAACCGAGTTAAATCGTGAAAAAATTAAGCAAGCTCAAGTCATTGGTAATCCAGGTTGTTACCCAACAACTGTTCAACTGGGCTTGGCTCCACTTTTAAAATCGGCACAAGCATTGATTGAAACAAAGAATATTATTATTGATGCAAAATCCGGTGTTTCTGGTGCTGGTCGTAAAGCAAGTTTGGGCATGATTTACAGTGAAAATGCGGATAACTTTAAAGCTTATGGTGTTGCAGGCCATCGCCACCATCCAGAGATTGTAGAGGCTTTGGAAAATATTGCAGCTAAGAAAGATGTTTTTGAGGGGCTTTTATTTGTTCCGCACCTAGTACCGATGATTCGCGGTATGTTAAGTACAATTTATGTGGACTTGACAGAAGCGGGTAAACAAACAGACTTACAAGCTTTGTATGAAGACTTCTATGCAAATGAAAAATTTGTAGATGTCATGCCTGCAAATAGTTCACCTGAAACTCGCAGCGTGCGTGGAGCAAATGAATTACGTATTGCTTTGTATAAACCACAACCAAATAAACTCATTATTTTGGCGGCTCAAGATAACCTTGTAAAAGGTGCATCTGGCCAGGCTGTACAAAATATGAACCTTATGTTTGGCTTTAATGAAGATGAAGGCTTACAAGGGATTGGTTTATTACCATAAAAAACTCTTTTTTGCTTCACACACATTTAAATTTCGATTTAAATGTGTGTCTTGACTCTGATCTTAAACACTGAGATGACGATGCAAAACTCGGAACAGACGACTTCTGTAGAAAGTTCGTTGCGAAAGAAAAAATTTTTAAACACCAATAAACCATTATTTATTGGTGCCGCTATTTTAATGAGTGGTTGTTTTGCGCTCGGCTATACAATTGGGCACCGTCAAGGTTTAACTGTTGTTGGTTACGATGCAGATGCAGAGCAATTGGTTGAGGTAGTGCAAAAGCAAAAAACAGCATTAGATGCAGTTAACAAAAGTTTGAATGCGGCTGTACAAGAGCGTGATGTTGCTGTTACAAATGCCAATGATTTGTTTGAAGCACTTAATCAAGCCAATGCTGATAAAATGCAGCAAGAAGGTATGAGTAACATCTACCGTGAAATTTTAAGACAACGTGGTGGTTTAAGCTTAACAATTCAGAATTTGGCGATTAAACCGTTACCGGAAAATGCTTATGAATATCAGCTTGATCTGGTGCAAGTTAGCCCGAGTAAACGCCGTGCTGCAGGTTCAGTTGAAATAAGACTGATTAAGGATACAGAAGTTTTAGTGGTACCACTTGAAGATAAGAACTTTAACTTCACTGATTTTGAGCGTTTGACTGGCCGGTGGACGATGCCTAAGGGCTTCACACCTCAATTTATTGAAGTGCGTCTAACAGGCAGTTCTGATACACCGGTTATTAAGCGTTTTAGTTGGCAGCGTGGTAAACCTGTCGAAACACCTTCTGCTTTTGTTGCAGAAATTCCTCAAGCTGAAGCAAATTCACAATAGTAACATCATATGCGAACAAATAAGCGTCAAACAAATTTAAAAGATATTAAGGCTTCTTTTCAGCAGTCTGGCTATGTCGATTGGCACTTCAATCCACGCTTAAGTGATTCGCAAAACGAAGATCATGACGGAGAGGTTGTTGTGCAAACAGCACCTCCCGAACTCAAGCGTCCTCCCTTATATGCAGTGGTATTATTGAATGACGATTACACGCCAATGGACTTTGTAATTGAAATTTTACAACAATACTTTGCAATGAATCTTGACCAAGCAACTCAAGTAATGCTAACAGTACACTATGAAGGTAAAGGTACTGCCGGGGTATATCCAAGAGACATCGCGGAAACCAAGGCAAACCTTGTTAATAATTACGCTCGATCGCAAGGTCATCCATTACTTTGCCAGATTGAGCCTAAAGCATAAGGGGGTCACATGCTCAGTCGTCAATTAGAAGTATCATTACGTTTGGCTGTTAGCATGGCTCGTCAAAAGAGACATGAGTTTCTTACAGTTGAACATTTACTATTAGCCTTACTCGATAACGATTCGGCTGTGAATGCATTAAAAGCATGCGGAGCTGATATTGTTTCTTTACGTAAAGAATTAGAAGAATATGTAGAACAACATACTCCTAAGCTTGGCGAAAATAGCGAGCAAGCTCCACATCCAACAGAAAGTTTCGACCGCATTTTGCAACGTGCAATTTTCCACGTTCAATCGAGTGGTGGTGACCGTACTGTTGAAGGTGCGGATGTTTTAGTCGCAATGTATTCAGAGCGTGATTCTTTTGCTGTTTATCTGCTTAAACGTCATCAAATTAATCGATTGACTTTAACTCAATACTTGTCTCATGGGACACGTAAAGACGAAGTTCAGGTTGAAGAAGAAGTTGAAGACATTGAGGGTGAAAGCAATTCAGGCAATGCCGGACCATTAGAACTTTATACGCTCAATTTGAATGTTGAAGCGCAAAAAGGTAAAACTGATCCACTCATTGGTCGTGAGAAAGAAATTGAGCGTACAGCACAAATTCTTTGCCGTCGTCGTAAAAACAATCCATTGTTAGTAGGCGACCCAGGTGTAGGTAAAACTTCAATTGCAGAAGGCCTTGCTTGGCTCATTGTAAATGGTAAAGCACCAAAACCGCTAAGCCATGCAGAAATTTACAGCCTTGATATTGGTGCATTGGTTGCGGGTACAAAATATCGTGGTGACTTTGAAAAACGTTTAAAACAATTGTTAAATGCTTTGAAGAAAAATCCGAATGCGATTTTATTCATTGATGAAATTCATATGATCATTGGTGCAGGCTCTAGTATGGGCAGCACAATGGATGCATCGAATCTTATTAAACCAGCTTTAGCAAATGGTACTTTACGCTGCATTGGATCAACCACGTTCCAAGAATATCGTCAGGTATTTGAAAAGGATCATGCGTTATCTCGTCGTTTCCAAAAAATTGATGTAAATGAACCGAGCATTTCTGAAACTATTGATATTTTACGTGGCTTGAAAACGAAGTTTGAAGATTTCCACCATGTACAGTATGACGACAAAGCTTTGGTTTCTGCGGTTGAGCTTTCTGCGAAATTTATTAATGATCGTTTCTTGCCAGATAAAGCGATTGATGTCATTGATGAAGCAGGTGCACAGCGCCGTCTAAAAGCAGAAAGTGAAGACAGTTTAATTACTGTAGAGAACATCGAAGATATCGTTTCTAAGATTGCGCGTATTCCGCCTAAAACTGTATCTAAAGATGATAAATCTGTACTTGAAAATCTTGAGCGTGACCTAAAACGTGTTGTATTTGGTCAAGATGAAGCAATTACTGCACTAGCTTCTGCAATCAAGTTGTCACGTGCTGGTTTGAAATCACCGGATAAACCTGTTGGTAGCTTTGTGTTTGCTGGTCCAACGGGTGTAGGTAAAACTGAGGTTACGAAGCAATTAGCAAAACTTTTAGGTGTAGAGCTTGTTCGTTTCGATATGTCTGAGTATATGGAGCGTCATGCTGTTTCTCGCTTAATTGGTGCTCCTCCAGGCTATGTGGGTTATGACCAAGGTGGTTTGCTCACAGATGCGATTCATAAAAATCCGCATTGTGTTTTATTGCTCGATGAAATTGAGAAAGCACATCCTGATGTGTTTAACCTGTTGTTGCAAATCATGGATCATGGTGCATTAACAGACAATAATGGTCGTAAGTCAGACTTTAGAAATGTCATTATTGTGTTGACGACGAACATTGGTGCAGAAAGTATTTCTCGTGCAAGCATTGGATTTACAGAGCAAGACCATAGTTCGGACAACCAAGAAGCCATGAAACGTGCATTCTCACCTGAATTCCGTAACCGTCTAGATGGTGTTATTCAATTCAAAGCTTTACCAACCACAGTGATTGAATCTGTAGTTGATAAGTTCTTGACAGAATTGCAAGCGCAGCTAGATGAAAAACGCGTAGTTTTAGATGTCGATCAAAGTGCACGCGACTGGTTAGCGACAAATGGTTATGATCGTTTAATGGGTGCTCGACCAATGCAACGACTCATTCAAGAACACTTGAAGAAACCATTAGCTGAAATGATACTATTTGGTGAACTTGCAGATCATGGCGGTAATGTGGCGGTATCAGTGAAGAAAGAAGATGGTAAAGCAGTGGGTCTAAAACTTGAAGTGTTTGAAGATCACCATACGGCAGAACCAGCTTAATTTATGTTAATTGATAGTCTTTCTATAACCCGAATATTTAGTGTGTTCGGGTTATTTATTATTACTGCAATCGCTGAGATTTTGGGTTGTTACTTTCCTTATCTTATTTTAAAAGAAGGGAAGTCTGCGTGGCTATGGTTACCTACAGCTCTGAGTTTGGCCGTGTTTGTCTGGTTGCTGACATTACATCCGGCAGCTTCTGGACGGATTTATGCAGCCTATGGCGGTATTTATATTTTTACTGCGCTTATGTGGCTTCGTTTTGTAGATCAAGTCGCTTTAACCAGATGGGATATCTTGGGTGGCATAATCGTGCTTTGCGGAGCAGGTTTAATTATTTTACAGCCACAAGGATTAATCCGTTAATTCTGAGAGTGATTATTTAAATTTTAAGTGAAAAAATAAGCAATTTTTTCGCAAAAAATACTTGTCAAAGTCATCAACAATGCGTATTTTAGATTTAAGGAACATTTTTTAATATTTGAGATAAAGATGTTAAATCAATCTGTGAATTCTAACGCTTACTTTTATTTCTGGCAATTTAGATAGTTGCCTGAGCGTATTCGGGCACGAGAGTTGCCCATCACAGTTAATACCTGATCGGCAACCCCGATCAGGTTTTTTTATGCTTTATCTTTTTCAAATCGAGGACTTCAAAATGAACAACATGACTTATTCATACTTTAGCAACTTTTATTGGTTTTACTTTTGCCTACCTTTGCCAACGAATAGATCCAAAACGCTCAAATAAATGATCGGACTGATTAGGTTTCAGTCCAAAGGAAAAGACCAATGAATGCCTTAAATACTTTACTAACTCAAAGCAATACAAAAGAAACACCAGTTAGTTTACCTGTTCAGTTAAAAGCTAAATACCCGCTTGTGCAGACCTTCGCACGACAAATTGCAGAACATCGTCAAATTATTCAAAATATTCTTGCTGGCAAAGATCAGCGCTTAATGGTTATTACAGGACCATGTTCAATTCATGACCCAATTGCTGTACTTGAATACGCAGATAGATTGCAAAAATTACAAGAAAAAGTAAAAGATCAAATCTTCATTGTGATGCGTGCTTATATTGAAAAGCCGCGTACAACAGTAGGTTGGAAAGGGTTTATGTATGACCCAAACCTTGATGGTTCATCTAATCTACAATTAGGTTTAGAAAAATCGCGTGAGCTATATTTACAAATTATTGAAAAAGGCTTGCCGATTGCGAGCGAAATTTTAAGCCCAATGGCAACAGGCTATTTTGATGATTTATTGGCTTGGGGTGCAATTGGAGCTCGTACTAGTGAGTCCCAGATTCACCGTGAAATCTCAAGTCATATGCCATACAGTATTGGCTTCAAGAATGGTACGGATGGCTCAATTCAAATTGCTTTAGATGCTATTCAGTCTGCACAAAATGAGCATCAATTTTTAGGTATGAATCAGCAAGGTTTGCCTTCAGTGATTCAGAGTTCTGGAAATCCATTGCCACACTTGATTTTACGTGGAGCCAATCACGGCCCTAATTATGATTTGGCTTCAATTCAGGCAATTAGAGAAAAGCACAAAAACCTACCTGCCTTAGTTATTGACTGTAGTCATGGCAACAGTGGTAAAGATCCTTTACGTCAGCCAGAAGTTTTGCAGCAAATCGTTGCTGAACGTCTAAAAACTCAGGTAAAGGGTGTCATGATTGAAAGCCATTTAGTTGATGGTAACCAGAAGATTTCATGTGAAATGACTTATGGTCAATCGGTAACGGATGGTTGTTTAGGGTGGGATAAAACTGAACAGCTTTTGTTAAATGTTGCTAAACAATTAAAAGCCAGTGAATTAGCTCATTCGGCTTAATGATGTAAACATTTAAAAAGGGATCTGTTTTAGCAGATCCTTTTTTTTTAAGAAGCATGTTTAAGTTCGGATAAAAAAGTAGTGATTTCATGCCCGAATTTTTTTGGCTCGGTTAATAATGGCGTGTGGCCTGAACGTTCAAAATAAATTGTTTTTGCATGTTCGACACTATGTGCGATCAGGGTTTGGCCCGTTTCTGGATAGAGTGTCGAATTGCGTCCAATAAAGAAAGTTGTTGGGCACTGTAATTGCTGAAGTGCTTCACGATAATCTTCATTGTGGAAAAGATAATTTTCGACATACCAAAATAAGTAGTCTAAACGCTGAATCGGAAGAAGATATTTTTGTAAAAATGGTTGTTTTAACGCAGTTTTAAAAACAAAAGGGCTAAATGGATTACTACTTTGCAATTCAATAAAATCTACCCACAAACGCACCAACTTTTGACGGTCCGGAAGTGATAATTCATAAAGATATTTAGCATTTTTGTGGGTTGATAATAACTGATAAATATCATTGAGTAATTGTTTAAATTGGGCATGTAATGGCCCAAATAACCCATATTGCCATGTAGCATCTACTGAAATTTTAGGCGTTTGATCGATATGTAAATAGGCCTTTAACTGCTGAGCGAGATGAGCATGTTTCATGCCATGCATTGCAGTGGTGGCTCCCATTGAGTAGCCCATTAAAATAAATTTATCTAACTTTAATTGCTCAATTAAGTGAGCAACATCTTGCCAGTGGCTTGATATGGCATCTTGCTCGGGAATTGCACAATTTTTTGAACCGCCAAAGCCCCGCCAGTCGGGAATAATAAACTCGTATTCTTTACGATTTGCATAGATAAAAGGTAGCCATTGCCAACTTTGCATACCTAAACCGGATAAAACTAATACCGGTTCACCACGACCAACACGGCGTACAAATAAACTTTCCTGATCGGGCATGGTGTAATAAGGCATGATTATTCTCCAGATACATTATCTTGAGCAAAGAGTTTTAATTGCGGGATGACTTGTTCTAACCATTTGATCCACTCAGTTTCCATAGTAATGCCGAGTTCTAAGATCATTTTATGAATATATAACACTCGATTATTCAAATCATCGCTATCTTTAAAATCTTTATCGTAAATAGTTTGGTAAAGCTTAAGCTTTTCTTGATGTAGACCAAGATGTCGTAACAGTTCGGGTAATATTTGATTATTGCCCAATTGCGCCTCAGCGCGCAATCTTACCATTAGGTCATCTCTAAGCTGTGCCGGTTCGCTTTGCTGCGTCATCCATGAAGCGAGTTCAATACGGCCAAGCTGTTCGACTTGATAAGTTTTTTTTCGGCCACTATCCATCTCATTTTCTAAAGTGGAAACCCAGCCTTTTTTAAGCATGTTATTGAGTTCACGATAAATTTGCTGATGTGTGGCATTCCAGAAAAAGCCCATAGATCGGTCAAAACGGCGGGCGAGTTCAAAGCCCGTGCTTGGCCGTTCTAGTAAACTGGTCAATAAAACATGAGGAAGTGACATGGCAATCCGTTTGTAAGCAAAAGTAAAGTGTGACTCATTAGATTATGCAACATGTTGCATAAAAGTCAAAATTTGATTATAAATTTGTGCAACAAGTTGCATTAAGCAAGCAGATTAGCAAGCCAAGGAGTTGTTATGTCGTTATATCCACATTTATTAAAACCATTAGATTTAGGTTTTACGACATTAAAAAATCGCGTATTGATGGGGTCTATGCATGTTGGTCTAGAAGAAGCGCCTGGTGGTTATGAGCGTATGGCAGCTTTTTATGCAGAACGTGCTAAAGGTGATGTTGGGCTCATTGTTACTGGCGGTATTGCACCTAATCAGGCAGGTTTAACCTTTGCTCATGCTTCTAAGTTAGATAGCACAGAAGAAGCCGAAAAGCATAAAGTCATTACCGAAGCTGTACATGCTGCTGGCGGGAAGATTGCATTACAAATATTACATACGGGCCGATATTCTTATCAGCCAGAGATTGTTGCGCCTTCGGCAATTCAGGCACCTATTAATCCCATTAAGCCTAAGGCAATGACTTCTGCTGAGGTTCAACAAACGATTGATGATTTTGCAAACTGTGCGAAGCTTGCTCAATACGCTGGATATGACGGCGTTGAGATTATGGGTTCAGAAGGTTATTTAATTAATGAGTTTATTGCAGCCAGAACAAACCATCGTGATGATGAATGGGGTGGTAGCTATGAAAACCGTATTCGTTTTCCTGTTGAGATTGTAAAACGTACACGTGAAATAGTGGGTGAAAACTTTATTATTATTTACCGATTATCGATGCTTGATCTGGTTGAAGGTGGTTCTACTTTAGAAGAAGTTATTCAACTTGCGAAAGCGATTGAAAAAGCTGGGGCTACGATCATTAATACGGGTATTGGCTGGCATGAAGCTCGTATTCCAACAATTGCCACCAAAGTACCAAGAGCTGCATTTACTTGGGTCACTGAAAAATTAAAAGGCGAAGTTTCAGTTCCATTAATTACCTCAAACCGTATTAATACACCAGAAATGGCTGAACATGTATTAGCTTCGGGTCATGCGGATATGGTTTCAATGGCACGTCCAATGCTTGCAGATCCTGATTTTGTTTTAAAAGCAAGTGAAGGCCGTAGCGATGAAATTAATACGTGTATTGGCTGTAACCAAGCTTGTCTCGACCACATTTTCTCTATGAAAATTGCAACATGTTTGGTTAATCCTCGAGCATGTTATGAAACAGAACTAATCTTTAAAGAAGCACAAAATCAGAAAAATATTGCTGTCATAGGTGCAGGACCAGCAGGTTTAAGTTTTGCTGTATATGCGGCAGATCGTGGACATCAAGTTAAAATCTTTGAAGCAAGTCATCAAATTGGTGGCCAGTTTAATATCGCTAAAACTGTGCCAGGTAAAGAAGAGTTCTACGAAACATTGCGTTATTTCAATCGTCAAATTGAATTACGCCCGAACATTGAACTTGTATTAAACCATCCAGCCACTTATGAAGAGCTAAGCCAATCAGACTTTGATGAAATCGTAGTAGCAACTGGTGTAACACCTCGTCAATTACAATTTGAAGGTATTGATCATCCAAAAGTGTTGAGCTACTTACAAGTGCTTAAAGAGCGTGTACCAGTAGGTCAGCGTGTTGCCATTATTGGTGCTGGTGGTATTGGTTTTGATACGGCTGAGTACCTAACCCATGAAGGTGAAAGTGGCAGTTTAAATCCAGAAAAATTTTATGAAGAGTGGGGTATTGATACTCACTATGAACATGTTGGTGGTTTAAAGCAGCCAAAAGTTGAAGCTTCTGAACGAGAAATCTATTTGTTGCAGCGTAAAGCTTCCTCAGTAGGCGCGGGGCTGGGTAAAACCACTGGTTGGATTCACCGTACCGGGCTTAAGAACAGAAACGTTAAAATGTTAGCAGGTGTGCAATACGACAAAGTAGATGATCAAGGGCTTCATATTACTGTTGATGGCAAACCAACAGTGCTTGAGGTTGATAATGTTGTGATTTGCGCGGGTCAAGAATCATTTACTGCGATGTATGACCAATTAAAAGCAGATGGTAAGAATGTTCATTTGATTGGTGGTGCTAAAGAAGCAGGTGAGTTGGATGCTAAACGTGCTATTCGACAAGGTGCTGAACTAGCAGCGGTTCTTTAATGGCTTAAATGAGCATTGTCTTGGGTAAGAGAATGCTCATCACTAAAACCTATTTGAAGGAAAAATAAAAATGACACTCGAAATAACTAAACAGTCATTAGAAAAATGGCATCACATGATTCAATCAAATGACTTATCGAACTTAAATGATTTGCTTGCAGATGAAGTCGTTTTCCGTTCACCGGTTGCTTATAAACCTTATGAGGGAAGACAGGTTGTTTTCTTTATCCTCACCAATGTAATTCAGGTATTTCAGAATTTTACCTATCATCGAGAATTTTACACGGAAGATGGTGAAAATGTAGTGCTAGAGTTTAGTGCGAATGTAGGAGATAAATCATTAAAAGGTATTGATATGATTCGTTTTAATGAGCAGGGTAAAATTGTTGATTTTGAAGTAATGATTCGTCCAATGAGCGGTTTAGCTGCATTAGCTGAGCAAATGGGCATACGAATAGCTCAATTTAAACCTCAATAATCTCGTTAAATAGCCTAAGATTATTGAGGTATATAAAAATGTGGTTAAAACTTTCAACATTGTTTTTATTACCAGTATTATTCATACAAGGTCATAAAGTTCGAAAGAACACACCACGTTTAGCAGAAGCTAAAGGTGAACGAGAAGGTAGAGCTGGTCAAGGTAAACCTTTATCTCTGCTTATTTTGGGGGATTCTGCCGCAGCAGGTGTTGGTGTAGAAAATCAGAAAGATGCCTTGTCTGGTGCTATTATTCAAGAACTGCAAAATGAATTTTCCCTACAGTGGAAACTTCATGCTAAAACTGGTGATACAACTCAACAAGTTTTTAATGCTTTGCAACATTTAGAAGAGCAGAAGTATGATGTGATTGTGACATCTATTGGTGTAAATGATGTCACAAAGTTGACCTCTGCTAAATCATGGATTAAACAACAGAAGCAATTATTTGAGCATATACAGAAACGTTTTCAGCCAAAGTTGATTATCGTTTCCGGTGTGCCTCCAATGCAACATTTCCCGGCTTTACCGAATCCACTAGCTTGGTTGTTTGGGCAATATGCAGTGCAAATGAATCAAAAATTACAACAATGGTTAGCACCACAAAGCCATTTTAAGTTTCTTGAATATGATATTGAAACTTTTCAAGCCATGAACTTGCCTATGGCAAGCGACGGTTTTCATCCAAGTAAAGAAGTTTACGCAGTTTGGGGACGGCAGGTTGCAGCCTTAGTGCGGCAATCATTTAACTCATAGTCATAGGTAGTTATTGGATATGGGCATATCTGTTTTTAATAAAATTAAAGATTTCGGTTCGGAGCTGTTCGATTTAGTGTTGGGCGCTGAGCATCCAAAAGTCTATTATCATCCTCAAGGAAAAATAAAAGATATTTTGGATAAATTGCCACAACTTAAACAGAAATATCGTCCTACGCCTTGGCTCACAAATAGTCATGTTCACTTACTTTATTTTGACCTTATTAGAAAACAGACCATAAAGTTGGCATATGATCGAATTGATCAACTCACTATGAGTGATGGTGGTATTACCGCAATTGCTTGGTATGGCTATAACTTACCGCCAGATACACCAACAGTTGTAATTATGCATACCATTACAGGTACACCTGAGAGTATGCGTGAATTGGTACGCGATTTAAATCGATACACAGGCTGGCGAATTGCATTATGCCTGCGTCGTGGTCACGCAGGTTTGCCAATGCCTGTGCCGCAAATTTCTCTTTTTGGCTCTACGAGTGATTTAAAAGAACAACTTAACCATATTCAAAGTTTATTTCCGGCATCGGATCTATATGCGGTAGGTTCTTCGGCGGGTACGGGGTTGCTAGTTCGTTATCTGGGTGAACAAGGCGAAGATACACCTTTTAAAGCTGCTTTTGCGATGTGTCCGGGCTATAACACGGAAATTGGTTTTAAAAATGTCCATCCTTTTTACAGTAAAATGATGACTAAGAAGCTCTTCAAGTATTTTATTTATCCGTACCAAAATACATGGAGTCAGATTGCATCTTTAGAGAAAGTTTTATCAGCAACCAATTTAGAAGAATTTGAAAAAGAATACTTCGAGATGGCGGGTTTTGAAGATTATGAAACTTACTGTAAATCTATTAACCCAATTTATGTGTTCGAAAATATTAAAATTCCTTTAATGATTTTGAATGCTGAAGATGACCCTGTGTGTTCTATTAAAAATTTAGAGCCATATAAAGAGCCAATTCAGCAGATGAGCAATGTTGCTGTGGTGACAACGAAAAAAGGAAGTCATTGTGCATTTTATGAGGGATGGCGTAGTACATCGTGGGCAGCACGTCTCATGGCTGATTATTTTTTAATTGAACATAATAAATAGATAATCTTTGAATAAAAATAAAGCCCAGATCTTGGGCTTTATTTTTATACCTTAAGATAAGAGGGGTGATCTATCACTTATTCCAAGTTTTACTTTTGTGGCGGCAACTAAAGCTTTTTCATCTGTCTGGTTGGGGTGAAAATCAAAACGGTAGTATTCAAGAAATTTAGGAATCAACACTTTATATTGTTTGCTCGCAAACTTAAAAAAGTTGCGCCAAGTTTTGAAATTGGTCAGTTGCTTATCTCGTTTCATTAGAACAATATGGTAAATAGTTGAAAAGGCTGTAATCAAAACTAAACTGAATGTAAAAATGCCAACACGTGGAATATATGCATCTAATCCGTTGCCATATAGATGTTGATATAAATCGAATGCAACAGCTTTATGCTCGGTTTCTTCTACACTGTGCCATAACCATAGGTTGCGAATAGTGTTGTCGGTCATAAGCTCATTTACTGATTGCATCATGCTGACTACCAGAACAGCTGTATAGTGTTCTAATCCAACAGTTACCAATAAATTCCATTTTTTACTAAAAACTTTCTCAATAGCTTTAAGAACAATACCTGTAGCTTTCTCTAGTGATTCTGGATTTAAACCATATTGTTGTGCACTGACATGGAAAGCATGATGTTCTTTAGAATGCATTGCTTCTTGACCAATAAATGCACCTATTTCTCTATCTAGAATTTCATTCTCTTTAGCTTTAGCTCGTAAAGCACGGACAGATCTAACAAAGTATGATTCACCTTCAGGAAATAAAGTCGAAAGACCCGTGAAATAGTGGGTGAGAGAAGGCTCATGATTGCACCAATAGCGCGGAGTATCTTCAAAATTGTAGTCCATGCGGCGGACAGGAAAAGAGGCTGGTGTACGGTTTAAAGCTGTTTTCATTTTCTTGCTCCAATCTTCTTTTAGATTAAGTTCCAAAAAGGAACTTGTTAATAAAAATTATAAGCAGACCAGATTGGAGTCAATAAATTTCGAATGATTGAAAATAGATTGTCCTAAAATGATAGACAGGAGAGCTTTAAAGACAAAAAGTAATAAAATTAAATTTATTTATATTATGACTATTTATATAAATGCCCAAATTAAAAAAATAATTTGGGCATTCTTGAACAGAAGCTTAGTTCTTAAGTGCTGGTGTTGCAGCAGCAATAGCAGCAGCAACGGCATCATCTTCTGTGTTCGCAGGCTCAGTTGCCTTAGCAGCTGGTTTTGACTGAGCTTTTTCCGGTTTAGGTTCAGCTTTAGGCTCAGGTTTTTTTTCTGGTTTAGGTTCTACTTTTGGTGTCTCAGATTTAGGTTGTTCAGCAACTTGTGTCTGTGAAGATTCATCAGAACGCGCAGGACGAGTTTCACGGCGAATTTCAGTTGTCGTGTTAGCAGTTTCTTCACGATGAACTTCAACTTGTGGTTGCTCTTGAACTTGAGCTTCTTGAGTATCTACACTCTCTAAAGATTCAAATTTTGCAGGCTTCTGTGGTTGAGGTTCTGAAACAGCAGTTTCAACCTTGTCTTGCTCTTCTTCTTTCGGTGTCTCTTTTTTAACGCATGCGGTTAACAATAGTCCAGCCGCAATTGCAGCACAGATTAAAAGTTTTTTATTTGCCATTGCCCTAAACAACATTTAATTGAGGAATTGGCATTATAACAGTAAATAGCTATGAAAAAATCATGTCAGATTGAGCTAATTTTTTATTAAAAATGCTGATAGAATAACCAGTTGTTTATTGTTCTTTGAATTGATGCGGTTTGACTTTGCTTTATAGGGGCAGAGTACAGTAAAATTGCCAAACATTGTAGGCCGATTTCGGCTTGATTGTACGAGAAACTTAATGACCCATTTTATTTTTGTCACTGGTGGTGTGGTTTCATCGCTAGGTAAAGGTATTTCTGCTGCTTCTGTTGCTGCACTTTTGGAAGCTCGTGGCTTAAAAGTCACAATGGTTAAAATGGATCCTTATATTAATGTCGATCCAGGGACAATGAGCCCATTCCAGCATGGTGAAGTTTTTGTTACCGAAGATGGTGCAGAAACAGATCTGGATCTGGGTTATTACGAACGTTTCTTACGTCGCGCGAAAATGACCAAACTAAACAACTTCACTAGTGGTCGTGTATATCAAGACGTTTTAAATAAAGAGCGTCGTGGTGATTACTTAGGTGGTACAGTTCAGGTTATTCCTCATATTACCGACAATATTAAAGAACGTGTACTCCGCGCAGGCGAAGGTTATGATGTTGCTATCGTAGAGATCGGTGGTACCGTAGGTGATATCGAATCTTTACCGTTTATGGAGTCGGTTCGTCAGTTAATGGTTGAGCTGGGCCATAAACGTACCATGCTTATGCATTTAACTTTGTTGCCATATATTAAGTCAGCAGCGGAGTTAAAAACCAAACCAACTCAGCACTCTGTAAAAGAGTTACTTTCAATCGGTATTCAACCAGATATTCTTATCTGTCGTACTGAGTATGATGTTGATGCAGACACTAAACGTAAGATCGCGTTATTCACTAACGTAGAGGCTCGTGCGGTTGTCGTGTGTAAAGATGCGAAAACGATCTATCAAATTCCACGTGGCTTCTATGAGCAAAATGTAGATGACCTGATTTGTGAACGTTTTGGTTTTACTGATTTACCGGAAGCTGACTTAACTGATTGGGATAATGTTGTAGAAGCATTACTTAACCCAGAATACACAGTACGTGTAGCAATGGTCGGTAAGTATGTTGAATTACCGGATGCTTATAAATCTGTAAACGAAGCATTGTTACATGCTGGTATTAAAAATCGCGTAAAAGTACAAATTGATTATGTCAATGCTGAAGAGCTTGAAAGTCAAGATGTTTCTATTTTGAAAACAGCTGATGCGATTTTAGTTCCTGGTGGTTTTGGTGAGCGTGGTACTGAAGGCAAAATGAAAGCTATTCAATACGCACGTGAAAATGGTATTCCTTTCTTGGGAATCTGTTTGGGTATGCAGTTGGCTGTTATTGAATATGCTCGCCATGTTGCAGGTATGCCAGAAGCTTCTTCTACAGAATTTAACCGTTCTACAAAATATCCATTGATTGGTTTAATTACCGAATGGTTAGATGAGCGCGGTGAATTACAACAGCGTAGCCTTGAGTCTGACTTAGGCGGAACAATGCGTTTAGGTGCACAAAAATCAGAATTGGTTGAAGGCACAAAAACTCGTGAAGTTTACGGAAAAGCTGAGATTACCGAACGTCATCGTCACCGTTATGAAATGAATAATCGTTTCATTGAAGCGATTGAACAAGCGGGCATGAAGATTTCTGGTTATTCTTCAGCGCAACATTTAGTTGAAACTGTAGAAATTCCTGAACATCCTTGGTTTATTGCTGTACAATTCCACCCGGAATTTACAAGTTCACCACGTGATGGACATCCATTATTTGCTAGTTTTATTGACGCTGCAAAAACACAGCATCAAAAAAGTAAGTAATGCGATTTTAAAATAAACTGGGAAAGTTTAAATGTCACAATTAAAACCACAAGAAGTTGTACGTTTAGGCGATATACAAATGGCAAATCATTTGCCATTTGTATTATTTGGCGGAATGAACGTACTCGAGTCAAAAGATTTAGCTTTTGAAATTGCTGAAACTTATATTGATATTTGTAAACGCCTGGATATTCCTTATGTATTTAAGGCGAGTTTTGATAAAGCAAACCGTTCTAGTTTGCATTCATTCCGTGGTCCTGGACTTGAAAAAGGTATTGAATGGTTAGGCGACATTAAAAAACATTTTAATGTACCAATTATTACCGACGTTCACGAACCATATCAGGCAGCGCCAGTTGCCGAAGTCGCTGATATTATCCAGCTTCCTGCTTTCTTAAGCCGTCAAACTGATCTTGTTGAAGCAATGGCGAAAACCCAAGCTATTATCAACATTAAAAAAGCACAGTTCTTGGCTCCTCATGAAATGCGCCATATTTTGCATAAATGTTTAGAAGCGGGAAATGACAAACTTATTCTTTGTGAGCGTGGCTCAGCATTTGGCTATAACAATTTAGTTGTAGACATGCTTGGCTTTGACATCATGAAAGAAATGAATGTACCTGTATTCTTTGACGTGACTCATGCTTTACAAACTCCAGGTGGTCGTTCGGATTCAGCTGGTGGTCGCCGTGCTCAAATTACAACATTGGCACGTGCTGGTATGGCAACAGGTTTAGCGGGATTATTCCTAGAGTCTCATCCAGATCCAGACAAAGCAAAATGTGATGGACCATCTGCATTGCGCTTGTCACAGCTTGAGCCATTCTTGGCACAACTAAAAGAATTGGATACTTTAGTTAAAGGATTCAAAAAGTTAGATACTCATTGATGCAGGAATTTGCATCGCGTTATTCATTCAACTGAGGAATTGTTCATGAGCCAAATCGTTGACATTCGTGCACGTGAAATTTTGGACTCTCGTGGTAACCCAACCATCGAAGCAGACGTCATCTTGGAATCTGGGGTGGTTGGTCGTGCATGTGCACCATCTGGTGCTTCAACTGGTTCTCGTGAAGCTTTAGAACTTCGTGACGGCGACAAATCTCGTTACTTAGGTAAAGGCGTTCGTACTGCTGTTCAGAATGTAAATAGCTCAATTCATGAATTGCTTGTTGGTCAAAGTGTTTTTGAACAAAAAGCGCTTGATGAAAAAATGATTGCTTTTGATGGCACTGA
The DNA here is from genome assembly GCF_011075215.1 of Acinetobacter sp. EKM10A. Classification (NCBI taxonomy): domain Bacteria; kingdom Pseudomonadati; phylum Pseudomonadota; class Gammaproteobacteria; order Moraxellales; family Moraxellaceae; genus Acinetobacter; species Acinetobacter sp. EKM10A. The sequence continues at coordinate 60,744 of NZ_JAALLK010000009.1, forward strand.
AAACAAATCTAAATTAGGTGCTAATGCAACTTTGGCGGTATCTTTAGCAGCAGCTCACGCAGCAGCAGCTGAACAAAAACTTCCATTGTTTCAATACATTGCTAACTTACGTGGTCAAACTACTTTGACTATGCCTGTACCAATGATGAACATTTTGAACGGTGGTGCTCACGCAGATAACACTGTTGATATTCAAGAGTTCATGATTGAGCCAGTTGGTTTCACTTCATTCGCTGAAGCATTACGTGCTGGTGCAGAAGTATTCCATTCTTTGAAATCAGTTCTTAAGAAACAAGGTTTGAACACAGCTGTAGGTGATGAAGGTGGTTTTGCGCCTAACCTTCGTTCAAATGAAGAAGCGATTACAGTAATTCTTCAAGCAATTGAGCAAACTGGTTATAAAGCTGGTTCAGATATTATGCTTGCACTTGACTGTGCATCTTCAGAATTCTACAAGAATGGTCAATATATTCTTGAAGGTGAAGGCAACAAGTCTTTTACAAGCAATCAATTTGCTGATTACTTAGCTGGTCTTGTTAAGCAGTATCCAATTATCTCTATTGAAGATGGTTTGGATGAGTCTGACTGGGAAGGCTGGAGTTACTTAACTTCAATTCTTGGTGATAAAATCCAATTGGTTGGTGACGATTTATTCGTAACTAATCCTAAGATTTTACAACGTGGTATTGATGAAAAAGTTGGTAACTCAATTTTGATCAAATATAACCAGATTGGTACATTGACTGAAACTTTAGATGCAATCTACCTTGCTAAAGCAAATGGTTACACTACTGTTATTTCTCACCGTTCTGGTGAAACAGAAGATTCAACTATTGCTGATTTAGCAGTAGGTACAGCAGCAGGTCAAATTAAGACTGGTTCACTTTGCCGTTCTGACCGTGTTTCTAAATATAACCAATTGCTTCGTATTGAAGAGTTAACTAAAGCGGTTTACCGCGGTAAAGCTGAATTCAAAGGTTTAAACTAATCTTTTGAATAAAGCTTTATATATTTAAATATTGATGAAAAATTAATATCTAAATATAAGTGCTATTTCTAAGTGTTAGAAATAGCACTTTTTATTTACCCTAAGCGCCGGGTTTTTAAAGATTCAGCCCAACTGTGGTGATGACAACGAGAGCATTCTTGGTCTAGCTTATTTAAAATTTTAGTTTCGCCACATTTCATACAGGAATAAAAAGTATTAATTTTAAGAACTTCTGCTTTACGATAAGCAGCAGGGAATAAGGGAAGTCCCCATTTGACATCTTCATCTTCATAATAAAGCAAGCTCAGAATACCATCCGATTCAAGTAGGGCTGTTCTGACTTGGCCTAAATGTTCAACGTTTTGTTGGCGCATTTCCGAAAAAAACTCATCATGAGAATAAGTCTGTTTTTGGAAATCTTTGTAGACTAAAAGGCCTTCTTTAACGACACAGAGCGCTTTTCCTTCCAATAAATCTTCAATTTTTTTATGTTTTACCATACCCCAAGTGACCAGGCGATATAGAGAAAGAATAGCGATAAAAGCTATCAATGCATGGGCAATCGGTAAATCTTTAGTAAACATAGGATCGCCAGCAGCAGAACCTAAACATAAAATAATGGCAAGTTCAAATAAGGAGAGTTGCCGAATACCACGTTTACCAGATAGCCTTAGAAAACTAATGATAATGATAAACATGATGGTACAACGGACCAAAATTTCTAAAACAAAGGACCACGTTGTGTCACCTATAAGAATATTAGAAAGATCCATCTTTTTCTCACTTGTTTAAATATGTATAAAAAATACATTTAAAATTCATATCAGAATAAAATTAAAAAAAATATACTTTTTAAGTGGTTATTGGTTAAAAAATTGATATATGTGTATTGTTATATGAAATTAAAAGATATAAAACTCATGTATAGAATAGAAGGGCCGAGCTTGAAAAAAATGACGATACAACTATTAAATTTTAAAAAAATTCTGTTTTATTAATTTATCATCTTGAATAAAATTCCGACCGGAATCAAGCATTGTAAGTAATACAATATTTAAACTTTAGTCATTGGTGGTAAGAAGATAGTCTTTATGTTCAGAGAATCTATTTCTTTATATCTTTCAGGAGAGCTTTTTTATATTTATTGAGACACTTTTTTTGTTAATTAGAAGTATTTTTATATGCATAGATTGATTTATAAGCAGTTGTGTTCATAAACATTATTTTCCTTTCCAATTGAGTTGAATTTTGACAAAATGAAACATGTCACAATGGTCAATTTAAAGTAATATGACCATTCATCGTTTTGCAGGAACTTTGCAGGAATTTTGCATGCTGCTTGTAAATTGTCATACAATACAAAAACTTAATCAAAGTTTTTAATTAAAGCTCTTAATGCTATGTTAGAAGTATTTCGTTCCACTTCAAGCAAACTTATATTGCTACTGGTTATTGTTTTAGTGGCTATATTGCAATATCAGTTTTGGTTAGGTGAGGGTGGTTATTTTCCTCATCAAGCGCTTATGCAGCAGATTCAACAACAAGCCGAAGTAAATGACGAGCTTAAAGAGCGAAACCGTATTTTGGCAGCTGAAGTTTTCGACCTAAAGAATGGTACGGAGGCGATAGAAGAGCATGCTCGCCTAGATCTAGGTTTGGTTAAGCCACATGAGACATTTGTTCAAATGAGTACAATTAGTACCCATTACAAACCTATTTATATTGACCCGAACGCTAAAGTAGATTTGGAAACTAATGAGACACCTCCATCACCAGACATCCCAGATTAAATTATGGGCAGTTATCCCTGCGGCTGGTTCAGGAAGTCGGTTTTCCAAAACTGAATTAAAGCAATACCAATATATTCAAGATGCTACTGTTATAGAACATACGGTTAAGCGTTTAAGTCAGCTTCCGCTGACGGGTTATGTCTTGGCAATTGGAAAACAGGATACTTTTGCCTCAACTTTATCTTTTCAAGATAAGCATAAAGCGCATTTTTGTAATGGTGGTGTTGAACGTGTGCATTCGGTATTAAATGCGCTGAATTATCTATCACAGATTGCGGATGAAGATGATTGGGTATTAGTACATGATGCAGCAAGGCCTTGTGTGACTTTTGAATGCTTGAATACTCTTGTTAAAAATGCAATTGAGACTAATCAGAGTGCTATTTTGGCAATTCCTGTACGCGATACGCTAAAACAAGTGAATCAGGAACAGCAAATTGACAAAACTGTGAGTCGAGAGCTGTTGTGGCAAGCTCAAACTCCTCAAATTGCTAAAATTGGAATTCTTAAAAAAGCAATAGAAACAGCGCTAAAAAATAATTTGACTATTACAGATGAAGCGAGTGCACTTGAATCTATAGGAGAGAGTGTACAGGTGGTCATGGGGCGTTCTGATAATATAAAAATTACTTACCCCGATGATTTAGAACTTGCTCGCTTGATTCTACAATCACAAAATTAAGATTTTATTACAGGATAGATGGTAATTTTTAGTTATAAAATAGCCTAAGTAAATATGGTGTTTCTACATATCTATTCAAAATAATTAGTATTTTTTTACAACTTGTATTTGTAAGATTGAATAAGTAATTTACTTAGATAATGTTCGATAGTCGAACAAAAAAATCCTAAATCGAACAAAACTATATATAGCTGACTAGATCAAAATCTGAAAATTATCAAAAATGTTTAAAAGGGAAATCTAAGGGAAACACTCGGGATTGAGTGAAATATTTATCTATTCTTCTCGCCTCAGTGTGCCTAAATCTCTTACCTCTCTCTTCTTCAATGAGCACAATGGAGTTGTCTAATGATTGACAAAAGTAAGTCCTCACTAAGCGAGGTTTTATCGCAGATTAAAGATGGTGCAACCATTCTGATTGGTGGTTTCGGTACCGCAGGACAACCCGCTGAACTCATTGATGGTCTGATTGATCTTGGCGTTAAGGACCTGACCATTGTGAGCAACAATGCCGGTAATGGGGATTATGGTCTGGCTAAACTGCTCAAAGCCGGTTCAATTAAAAAAGTGATTTGCTCTTTCCCACGTCAGTCTGACTCTTATGTGTTTGATGAACTGTACCGTGCCGGAAAGGTTGAACTTGAACTGGTACCGCAAGGCAATCTGGCGTGCCGTATTCAGGCAGCAGGTATGGGCCTTGGGGCGGTGTTTACCCCAACGGGCTTTGGAACACTTTTGGCCGAAGGCAAAGAAACCCGTCATATTGATGGTAAAGATTACGTGCTTGAGTATCCGATCAAGGCTGACTTTGCCCTGATTAAAGCCTATAAGGGCGACCGCTGGGGCAATCTGGTTTACCGTAAATCTGCACGTAACTTTGGCCCGATCATGGCCATGGCTGCTGATGTCACCATTGCTCAGGTCTCTGAAGTGGTTGAATTGGGTGGATTAGACCCGGAACACATCATTACCCCAGGTATCTTTGTACAGCATGTTGTACAAGTACAGCCCGCACAGTAAGCAATAAGGAGAAATAACATGAGCTACCAGAAACTCAGCCGTGACCAGATTGCAAAGCGTGTGGCACAAGATATTCCAGATGGTGCCTATGTGAACTTGGGTATTGGTTTACCGACCAAGATTGCCAGCTACCTACCTGCTGACAAAGATGTCTTCCTACATTCTGAAAATGGCCTGTTGGCTTTTGGCCCACCGCCAGCTGCGGGTGAAGAAGACCCTGAACTGATTAATGCGGGTAAAGAGTTTGTGACTATGCTTGAAGGCGGGAGCTTTTTCCACCATGGCGATTCATTTGCGATGATGCGTGGTGGTCACCTTGATATTGCCGTACTTGGTGCATTTCAGGTTGCAGCCAATGGTGACTTGGCCAACTGGCACACGGGTGCACCGAATGCGATTCCTGCCGTAGGTGGTGCGATGGATTTGGCGGTTGGTGCCAAGAAAGTATTTATCACTACAGACCATGTGACCAAACAAGGTGAGCCGAAGATTGTGGCTGAGCTGACCTATCCGGTAACGGGTAAACACTGTGTTGACCGTATTTACACTGACCTGTGTGTAATTGATGTGACCAAAGATGGTTTAAAGGTGATTGAGAAAGTTGAAGGTCTTAGCTTTGATGAGTTACAGGCTTTAACCGGTGCAACTTTGATTGATGCGACTCAAGGGTAAGGAAGTAGGGAAATGACATTAAAAAACGCTTATATCATCGATGCCATCCGTACTCCATTCGGCCGTTATGCCGGTGGCCTTGCACCTGTCCGTGCCGATGACCTTGGCGCTGTGCCAATTAAAGCACTTATACAGCGTAACCCAAGTGTAGATTGGGAACAGGTCGATGATGTGATCTATGGCTGTGCCAACCAAGCCGGTGAAGATAACCGTAATGTCGGCCGTATGTCAGCATTGCTTGCTGGATTACCTTATCAAGTGCCGGCAACGACCATTAACCGTTTATGCGGTTCATCACTCGATGCCATTGCCATTGCTGCCCGTGCTATTAAAGCAGGTGAAGCGAATCTGGTGATTGCTGGTGGTGTGGAAAGCATGAGCCGTGCACCTTATGTAATGGGTAAGTCTGACTGTGCCTTTGGCCGTAGCCAGAAGATTGAAGACACCACCATGGGCTGGCGTTTCATTAACCCTAAACTTAAAGAATTGTATGGTGTAGACACCATGCCCCAGACTGCCGAAAACGTCGCTGAACAGTTCAACGTGAATCGTGCAGATCAGGACCAGTTTGCCTTGGTGAGCCAACAACGCACCGCAAGCGCGCAAGCCAAAGGCTTTTTTTCTAAAGAAATCGTGGCAGTTGAAATCCCTCAGCGTAAGGGTGATGCGGTGGTGATTGATACCGATGAGCATCCTCGTGCATCAACCACACTTGAAGGTTTAAGCAAACTTAAACCTGTGGTTAAAGCAGATGGCACAGTTACTGCGGGGAATGCTTCAGGCATTAACGATGGTGCAGCGGCTCTGCTGATTGCTTCTGATGATGCAGTTCAGGCTTACAACCTAAAACCACGTGCCAAGATCATTGCTTCGACAGCTGTAGGTGTAGAACCACGCATTATGGGTTTTGCTCCGGCACCAGCCATTAAAAAATTACTTAAACAAGCCAACCTGACTTTAGAGCAAATGGATGTAATTGAGCTCAATGAAGCCTTTGCTGCACAGGCTTTGGCAGTGACCCGTGATTTAGGCTTACCAGACAACTCTGACAAGGTAAATCCAAACGGTGGTGCCATCGCTTTAGGTCATCCACTTGGTGCATCAGGTGCACGTCTTGTGACGACAGCTTTAAACCAGCTTGAACAAACAGGTGGCCGTTATGCCTTGTGTTCAATGTGTATTGGGGTAGGTCAAGGTATCGCATTGATTATTGAGAGAGTCTAATCATGAGCCAGTTATATGCCAGCTTGTTTTACCAAAAAGACGTCACTGAAATCTTTAGTGATTCATCTTTAATCACCTACATGATTCAGGTTGAAGTTGCGTTAGCCCAAGCGCAGGCACAAGTTGGCGTGATTCCTCAAAATGCAGCAAATACCATTGCCCAAGTAGCTGAACAGGCGTTAGAAAAGTTTGACTTTTCGGCTTTGGCGGTAGCAACTGGCTTAGCTGGGAATATCGCAATTCCATTTGTAAAACAGCTTACGGCAATTGTTAAAGATACTGATGAAGATGCTTCACGTTATGTGCATTGGGGAGCAACCAGTCAGGATATTTTAGACACAGCTTGTATTTTGCAATGCCGTGATGCGTTGAATATTGTGGAAGGTCAACTTCAACAGTGCTACACCACAGCATTACAACAAGCTAAACAATATCGCCATCAAGTCATGATTGGGCGTACATGGTTACAGCAAGCTTTACCTATTACTTTAGGGCATAAGCTTGCTCGTTGGGCTTCTGCATTTAAACGTGATTTAGATCGTATACAAGCTATGAAGTCACGTGTGCTCACTGCTCAGTTAGGCGGTGCTGTGGGTTCGTTGGCTTCATTGCAAGATCAAGGTTCACTTGTGGTCAGCGCATTTGCGAAGCAACTGAATCTGACTGTACCAACAAGTACATGGCATGGTGAGCGTGATCGTATTGTAGAAATTGCAAGTGTGCTTGGCATGATTGTCGGGAATACGGGCAAGATGGCACGGGATTGGTCACTCATGATGCAAACTGAAATTGCAGAGTTGTTTGAGCCAACCGCAAAGGGTCGTGGTGGTTCATCGACCATGCCTCATAAGCGTAATCCAGTTGCGGCAGCATCCGTATTGGCCGCGGCGAATCGTGTACCAGCACTGATGTCTAGCATTTATCAAAGCATGGTACAGGAACATGAACGTAGCTTAGGTGCGTGGCATGCAGAATGGTTAGCAGTTCCAGAAATCTTTCAGCTTTGTGCTGGAGCATTAAGCCGTACTGGTGAAGTTCTACAAGGTTTTGAAGTTAATGCTGAGCATATGCAACAGAACCTTGAGTGTACCAACGGGTTAATTATGGCAGAAGCGGTGATGATGGCACTTGCTCCCAAAATTGGTCGTTTAAATGCTCATCATTTAGTTGAAGCTGCATGTAAAACAGCAGTAGCACAAAATGAGCATTTGTTTGATGTTGTTAGCCAACTAGATGAAATAAAAGGGCAGTTTAGCCAAGAAGAGATAAGGAATATTTTCAAACCAGAAAACTATTTAGGCAATATTCAGCAACAGATTGATGCGGTTTTGAAAGAAGCACAAGGAGAGTCAAAGTGAAACAGACTATTAGCAATCGTCAAGGAAAACAGTTAGCAGTTTATACAGATGGTCTAAAAGATGCTCCTGTGCTTATGTTTTCTAATTCATTAGGAACAGACCATGGTATGTGGCAACCTCAGCTGAATGAATTAAAAAGTCATTTTAATGTCATTACATACGACACACGTGGTCATGGCGAAAGTGATGTAATTAGTGACACCACATTGCAAAACTTAGCTGAAGATGTTGTTGATATTTTAGATGCCTTGAATATTGAAAAAGCTCATTTTTGCGGCATATCAATGGGCGGAATTACAGGGCTTTGGTTGGGTATTCATCATCCAAATCGTTTTAATAGTATTACGGTTGCAAACTCAGCAGCCAAAATTGGTCAGACTGAGGCTTGGTTAAGTCGTGCTGAATCGGTAGAAAAAAATGGTTTAGCCGAGCTAGTTAAAACTACGCATACCCGCTGGTTCAGTGAAAAATTTGACTATCAACATAATGTGGTTGCACAGACAACGATTCAAAGTCTCGCAAACACACCAGCACAAGGTTATGCCAATGCATGTCGCGCTTTAGCGTATGCTGATTTAAGAGATGAAATTGCACAAATTCAAATTCCAGCGCTACTGATTGCAGGAACAGAAGATCCGGTAACGACAGTGGCAGATGCCGAATTTATGCAGAAAGCAATTAATAATAGCCAGCTTGCAAAACTTGAAGCATCTCATCTTTCTAATATTGAGCAACCACAAAGATTTACTCAGGAATTGACTAGATTTATTCAGCAAATCTAATCGCTTAGTAATTTAAAAGGAATTGGCCTTAAGGAGGCAAATATGGCGTCTCAGGATTACGCTACACCAAGCAAAAGCATCGATGCTCAAGCACTGATTAATGATGCTCCACTTAGTAAATATCAATGGATGATCGCAATCATCTGTTTCTTAATTATTTTTACTGATGGTATCGATACAGCTGCAATGGGTTTTATCGCTCCAGCATTGGCTCAGGACTGGGGCGTTGACCGTTCTCAGTTAGGGCCGGTGATGAGTGCCGCACTTGGTGGAATGATTATTGGAGCTTTAGTTTCTGGCCCGACAGCTGACCGCTTTGGCCGCAAAATTGTTTTAGCCTTTTCGATGCTTGTATTTGGTGGGTTCACCTTGGCATCTGCTTATGCAACCAACTTGGATAGCCTTGTCGTTTTACGGTTTTTGACAGGTATTGGGCTTGGCGCAGCTATGCCGAATGCGACCACTTTATTTTCTGAGTACTGTCCAACCCGCATTCGCTCATTACTCGTGACATGTATGTTCTGTGGCTACAACTTGGGTATGGCTACAGGTGGTTTTATTAGCAGTTGGCTTATCCCGACCTACGGTTGGCATAGTTTATTTTTGCTCGGCGGCTGGTCACCTTTAATTTTAATGATTTTAGTGATTTTGGTGTTACCTGAGTCTTACCGCTTTTTAATTGTGAAAGGTAAGAATCCAGAAAAAGTACGCAAAATCTTAAACCATATTGCACCAGCACAGATTCAAAATGCGACAGCATTTCATGTGCCTGAAGAAAAAACAGAAGTTGTTCAAAAGAAAAATGTCTTTGGAATTATGTTTTCTAAGCCATATGCCAAAGGTACGGTTTTGCTTTGGGTGACTTACTTCATGGGACTCGTGGTTGTTTACTTGCTAACAAGTTGGTTACCAACACTTATGCGTGAAACAGGTGCTTCGATGGAGCGCGCTGCATTTATTGGCGGTTTGTTCCAGTTCGGTGGTGTGGTGAGTGCATTGTTTATTGGTTGGGCAATGGACAAATTTAACCCGAACCGAGTTATCGCCATTTTCTACTTTGCTGCAGGTCTCTTTGCAATTGCCGTTGGTCAGAGCTTAGGCAACTCAACCTTACTTGCAGTATTGGTACTTTGTGCGGGTATCGCCATTAATGGTGCGCAATCTTCGATGCCGGCGTTAAGTGCACGCTTCTATCCAACTCAGTGCCGCGCAACTGGTGTGTCTTGGATGACGGGTATTGGGCGTTTTGGTGCGGTATTTGGTGCGTGGATTGGAGCTGTGTTACTCGGCAATGATTGGTCGTTTACCGCCATTCTTAGTTTATTACTCATTCCAGCGACCGCTGCTGCTGTTGCGGTATTTATTAAATCAATTGTTGCGCATACCGATGCAACTTAATAGAGGTCTATCACAATGAATGATGAACAACACTATAAACAAGGCATTGAGGTGCGGACTGAAGTTTTGGGTGAAAAACATGTTGGTCGGTCTTTGCAGAACCTAAATGACTTTAACCAAGATTTTCAAAATTTTATTAGCCGTTATGCATGGGGCGAAGTGTGGTCTCGCCCAGGCTTACCACGTCATACCCGTAGTTTAGTGACTATCGCAATTTTATTGGCACTGGGCCGCGAAGATGAACTACGCATGCATTTACGTGCTTGTTTCAACAACGGTGTAACTAAAGAAGATTTAAAAGAGCTGATCTTACACAGTTCACTCTATGCGGGTTTACCTGCTGCAAACGCTGCAATGCATATGGCTGAAGAAGTCTTTAAAGAGTTGGGGATAGAAGTAAACCCAATTGCAGCGAAAGAACAGGATTAAGGAGATAAAGATGTCACAACATAGCTGGGGTGCTTACGCCCAACGTAATACAGATGATCATCCACCAGCGTATACGCCAGGTTATAAAACAAGTGTATTACGTTCGCCAAAAAATGCATTGATCTCAATTAATGAGACTTTAACAGAAGTCACTGCGCCGCATTTTTCTTCAAATCTGTTTGGCCCAAAAGATAACGATTTGATTTTGAACTATGCCAAAGATGGTTTGCCAATTGGTGAGCGTGTCATTGTTCATGGCTATGTTCGTGACCAATTTGGTCGTCCTGTAAAAAATGCACTTCTAGAAGTATGGCAAGCCAATGCTTCTGGTCGTTACCGCCATCCAAACGATAAGTTTATTGGTGCAATGGACCCTAACTTTGGTGGTTGTGGTCGTACCTTAACTGATGAAAACGGTTTTTATATTTTCCGTACCATTAAACCTGGTCCGTACCCATGGCGTAACCGTATTAATGAATGGCGTCCTGCACATATTCATTTCTCTTTAATTGCTGATGGTTGGGCTCAGCGCCTGATTTCGCAGTTTTATTTTGAAGGCGATACGCTCATTGATACTTGTCCGATCTTAAAAACGATTCCTTCTGAAGATCAACGTCGTGCCTTGATTGCACTAGAAGATAAAAACAACTTTATCGAAGCAGATAGCCGTTGTTACCGTTTTGACATCACTTTACGTGGACGTCGAGCGACTTACTTCGAAAATGATTTGACTTAATCGGGAGCACGAGCATGAACAACTGGAATTTTCAGGAATTAAAAGAAACTCCATCTCAAACAGGTGGTCCTTACGTTCACATTGGTTTATTGCCACAACAGGCCGGTATTGAAGTTTTTGAAAATAACTTTAATAACCAGTTGGTTCAAGACCAGACAAAAGGTGAGCGTATTCGTCTTGAAGGTCAAGTGTTTGACGGATTAGGTTTACCGCTACGTGATGTACTCATTGAGATTTGGCAGGCCGATGCGAGCGGTATTTATCCAAGTCAGGCAGATACGCGTGAGCAAAAAGCTGACCCGGCATTTCAGGGTTGGGGCCGTACAGGTGCCGATTTTGAAACAGGCGTTTGGAGCTTTAATACAATTAAACCGGGTGCGACAGCAGGCCGTAAAGGTTCAATTCAGGCACCTCATATTGCATTAGTGATTTTCGCTCGTGGTATCAACTTAGGGCTTCATACACGTGTTTATTTTGAAGATGAAGCTGAAGCAAATGCTAACGATCCAATTCTAAATAGCATTGAATGGGCACCACGTCGCCAAACACTTATTGCGAAACGTTTTGAAGAAAATGGTGAGGTTGTTTACCGCTTTGATATTCGTATTCAAGGCGATGACGAAACTGTATTTTTTGATATCTAAGAAACACCCAAGGCTACACCTGATTATTCAAGGATGCGTGTAGCCTTTTTAAGGATGAACCTATGAACATGAAAACATTATTAAGCCTAAGTTTGCTTGCACTCCCATTTTTCGCAGCACAGGCAAATGCTGAGCCAGTTACTTTAAATGCTCAAACACAGCCTACTGCCACAGCCGTTAAAACGATTGTTCCGATTACCGCAAAAACTAAAGAACAAGCATTGGCACAAGCTCAAGTCATTGCAAATACAGCAGATGCTGATTTAGCAGAGTTCCGTATCGATTTATTAAGCTTTGCCAGCGATACAAAACAAGTCATTGCCTTAGGTCATGAGCTGAAAAAGATTTTAGGCAATAAGCCAATGATTGCCACTATTCGTACCAAAAACGAAGGGGGCCAGCTTGAAATTAGCGATGCTGATTATGGTAAGACTTATCAAGCTTACTTAAAAAATCCGTTCATGGATTGGTTAGATGTTGAAATGTTCCGTGATCAAAAAGTAGTTTCAGAAATTGTTCAAAAAGCACATCAAAAGAAAGTGCTCGTTGTCATGTCTAATCACGACTTCCAAAAAACACCAAGCCAAGATGAAATTGAAAAACGCTTGTTAAAACAAGATCAAATGGGCGCAGATGTTCTCAAAATTGCCGTAATGCCTAAATCTAAACAAGACGTTTTCACTTTAATGAACGCAACTTTAAAGGTAAGCCAGCAAACCACTAAGCCATTATTGACAATGTCGATGGGGCAATTAGGTACGATTTCTCGTGTTGCGACTGCCAATATGGGCGGAAGTTATAGCTTTGGCATGATTGGGCAGGCTTCTGCACCGGGTCAAATTGATGTGACCAAGCTCAAACAGATTTTACAAACAGTTCAACCAACAAACCCATAAATCATAAGGATATGATGAAATGAATACATTACGTTTAACTACTCTTGCATTAGGTTTGATGGTTTCAGGAGTAGCGGCAGCACAAACTTATGTTGTTGACCGTTATCAAGACGATAGCAATAAAGGCTCTTTACGCTGGGCAATTGAACAAGCCAATGCAAACCCAAGCGAAGCTAGCGACATTTTGATTCAAGCAGTAGGCAAAGCACCTTATGCGATTAAATTAAACAGCGCACTTCCTGAGATTAAAGCACCTGTCAAAATCATTGGTACTCAGTGGGATAAAACTGGCGAATATATTGCAATTGATGGTTCAAATTATATTAAAGGCGAAGGTGCAAAAGCTTGTCCAGGTGCAAACCCTGAGCAGTACGGCACCAATGTACGTACCATGACTTTACCGGGGTTGGTACTACGTGACGTCAACAATGTCACTTTAAAAGGTTTAGACATTCATCGCTTCTGTATTGGGGTATTGATTAACCGCTCGAGCAATAACCTGATTCAACATAACCGTATTAGTAATAACTACGGCGGTGCTGGTGTTATGTTGACGGGTGATGATGGTAAAGGTAACCCAACTGCAACCACGACTAATAACAACAAAGTCTTAGATAACATTTTCCAAGACAATGGAGATGGTTTAGAACTGACACGTGGTGCAGCATTTAACTTAATTGCGAATAACCATTTTGTTTCAACGAAAGCAAATCCAGAACCATCACAAGGTATTGAAATTTTGTGGGGTAATGACAATGCCGTAGTTGGTAATAAATTCGAAAACTATTCAGATGGTTTACAGATTAACTGGGGCAAACGTAACTATATCGCCTACAACGAAATGACCAATAACTCGATTGGTTTCAATATGACGGGTGATGGCAACATTCTTGATAGCAATAAAGTACATGGTAACCGTATTGGTGTAGCCATTCGCTCTGAAAAAGACGCAAATGCAAGAATTACATTGACTAAAAACCTGATTTGGGACAATGGGAAAGATATTAAACGTTGTGAAGCAGGTGGTTCATGTGTACCAGATCAGCGTTTAGGGGCAATTGTATTTGGAGTACCTGCACTTGAGCATGAAGGATTTGTTGGTTCTCGTGGTGGTGGTGTGGTGATTGAACCATCTAAGCTTCAAAAGACATGTACTCAGCCAAATCAACAGGACTGTAATGCTCAGCCGAATCAGGGTATTAAAGCTCCTAAGTTAACAGCGAATAAAGGTTCAGTTACAGTAGAAGTTAATGGCTTACCAAATCAACGCTATCAAGTTGAGTTTTTTGGCAACCAAAATGCAGCATCAAAAGAAGCTGAGCAATATTTAGGAACAATAACAGTAGCTACAGATGCCGAAGGTAAAGCAAAAGCCAATTGGAAACCAACAGTCAAAGTTGCCTCAATTACAGCAAATGTGACTGATCGCTTCGGTGCTACATCTGAGCTCGGGTTTGTGCAAGTTAAATAACAAAAAATAAAGCGCCTAAAAACAGGGGCGCATTTCAGAAAAGACAAAAGGGACTTGAAATGCCAAATGTAATGAAACTGAGTGTGCTAACAATTGCTGTATTGGGCAGCCAATTTGCACTTGCAAATGAGCCGTGGTCACAAGACCGTCAATGGTTGCTAGGCGACTGGAATGGAAAACGCCAGCAATTAGAGCAGCAGGGCTATAAATTTACGGCTTCTATTATGAGCCAAAGTGCCACAAATTTAGATGGTGGTTACAACGACAGCAATACTTTTGAAAATGCTGCACAACTTTCTTTAGGTGCCAACTTCGATTTAGAAAAAATTGTTGGTTGGAAAGATACAACAGCGAGCCTAGTCGTGACTAAACGTGACGGCAATGCATTAACTCTTGAGCGTATTAAAGACCCACGTTCTAGCCAATTGGGCAATGCTCAAGAAATTTATGGTCGCGGGAAAATTTGGCGTTTATCCCAAGCATGGGTGAAGAAGGGCTTTGTTGATAATACTGTACAGGTCAAATTTGGTCGTATGGGAATGTCAGAGGACTTTAATAGTTCTCAATGTGAGTTTCAGAACTTATTGCTTTGCGGTGGGCAGTTAGGAAAATCAATTGGTTCAATTTGGTATAACTCACCAGTCGGTGTTTGGGCGACAAACGTTAAATATCAGTTTGCACCTGAGTGGACTTTAGGTATTGGTGTGTATGAGGTCAATCCAGACAATATTAAAACCGAATCAAACAGTGATGGTTTTAATCTAGATATGAACAACGTGAAGGGCGCTACCATACCAGTTGAACTTGCATGGAAACCAAAACTTGCTGCTTTTAATGGTTTACCGGGTGAATATAAAGTAGGTGCGCTGTACTCAACCGCAGAAGCAAATGATATTAAAACTGCGGGTAAAGTGCATGACGGAAAACAAAGCTTCTGGATTAATGCACAGCAACAACTTAGCCATGCCGGCCAAGATCCGAAACGCGGTTTATATGTCAGTTTTAACGGCGTTGTAAATGATAAAGCAACGACTTTTGTTCAAAGTACACAACAACTTGCTCTTTGGTATAAGGGACCGTTTGATAGCCGTCCAAATGATTCGATTGGTTTTGGTATTGCCAATTATGTAGTCAATGACCGTGCTAAAGATAAACAGATCTCGACAAACGAAAGCCGAGGATACTATAGCTATGATTCGATTGCATCTGACTATATTCCAATTCAAGACGACGAGTTAAATGTCGAGTTGAACTATACCTATCAATGGTCTCCGGCCGTCATGTTACGTCCAAACATTCAATATATCCATCAACCTGCTGGTGTGAAAGAAGTCGATGATGCTTGGGTGGCAGGCCTGAGTGTAAAAGTTAATTTTTAATAATATTGATGGCTGGTTAGACATGGTTTAACTGGCCCAAATGCTTGAACTATTCGGGTTCAGTATATGTGGAGTAGGATCTATGTCTGAGTCAGATTCTAAGTTTCATATCTTATTCAAAATATGGTGTTTTATTTTAGGTTTAGCTTTATTGGCTACTGGTATTTTTTATATCGTGGGCGGTGGAAAGCTAGTATCTCTCGGTGGTTCTTGGTATTTCCTTATCTCAGGACTGTTTATAACCATTTCAGCAATTAGTATTTTCCGAAAAAAAGCGCTGGGTGTCTGGATTTTTGCGGCTGTTTTTATTGGTACCGTAATTTGGTCACTCATTGATGCTGGATGGGAATTTTGGCCGTTATTCTCGCGGTTAATGTTTCCTGCTGGTCTTTTTGCTGCGTTGTTATTTACCTTACCTTCAATTCGACGTTACCAATTTCAAACTAGTTTGGCATCTTCAGCCTATGCCGTAGGTGGCTTAGTTGTTGTGGGAATGTTGATTGCGCTCTATCAAATGTTCCAACCGCATCCAACAGTAGCAAGCTCAGGTGAAAAACTACCTTTAGTACCAGTTGACCCTGCAAAAAAACAGGTGAATTGGGAAAATTATGGAAATGATGCAGGTGGTAGTCGCTTTGTTGCTCTCGATCAAATTAACCGAGATAACGTTCATAAACTAAAAGAAGCTTGGCGTTTTAGAACAGGTGATTTTACAACGGGTAGCGGTAATGGTGCCGAAGACCAAATGACGCCACTACAAGTTGGAAATAAAGTCTTTTTATGTACGCCACATAACAACATTTTTGCCATAGATGCTGACTCGGGCAAACAGATCTGGAAAGCTGAGGTAAACTCAAAAGCCGATGCTTGGGAACGTTGCCGTGGTGTTGCATACTTCGATTCAACTAAACCACTGGTGCAACCAACTTTAGCTGGTGCAACTCCAGTCACTACTGTTGCCAACAACACAGCCTGTCCACGTCGTGTATATACCAATACGCCAGATGGCCGTTTAATTGCAGTCAATGCAGATAATGGTCAGCGCTGTGCGGACTTTGGTGTAAATGGAACGGTTGATCTACTCGAAGGCTTAGGCGGTGGGACTAAGGCTCCACGTTTTGAAGTGACTTCTGCACCAACTATTGCCGGAACAACTATTGTGGTGGGTAGCCGTATTGCCGACAACGTGGCAGCAGATATGCCGGGTGGTGTAATACGTGGTTATGACGTGATTACGGGTAAACTTCGCTGGGCATTTGACCCGCGTAATCCAGATCCTAACTATGTTCTTAAACCGGGTGAAACCTATAAACGTAGTTCGGCAAACTCTTGGGCTGCAATGTCATATGATCCACAAATGAATACGGTGTTTTTACCGATGGGTAGTTCATCTGTCGACATTTGGGGGGGTAACCGTAATCCTTTAGATCACAAATACAATACTTCTGTTTTGGCACTTGATGCGACAACGGGTAAAGAAAAGTGGGTATATCAAACTGTTCATAACGATTTATGGGACTTTGACTTACCAATGCAACCAAGTCTAGTCGACTTTCCATTAAAAGATGGTACGACTAAGCCAGCTGTTGTGATTGGAACCAAATCAGGCCAATTCTTTGTTCTTGACCGTGTAACTGGTAAACCGCTAACTAAAGTGATTGAACAACCAGTGAAAGCGGCAAATATTCCGGGTGAGCAATATAGCTTAACTCAACCGCGTTCTGTTGAAATGCCTCAAATCGGTAATCAGACTTTAACCGAGTCAGATATGTGGGGCGCAACGCCGTTTGATCAGCTCATGTGCCGTATTAACTTTAAGTCAATGCGTTACGAAGGTTTATTTACTGCACCGGGTACTGATGTTTCATTAAGCTTCCCTGGTTCTTTAGGTGGCATGAACTGGGGTAGTATTGCTTTTGACCCGACACATCGTTACATGTTCGTAAACGATATGCGTCTTGGTTTATGGGTTCAACTCATTAAACAAACACCTGAAGATATTAAGATTCAGGCGAGTGGTGGCGAAAAAGTAAATACAGGTATGGGTGCTGTACCAATGAAAGGTACACCATATAAAGTGAATAAAAACCGCTTTATGTCCGCTTTAAGTATTCCTTGTCAAAAACCACCGTTTGGTACCATGACAGCAATTGACATGAAAACTCGTCAGGTTGCATGGCAAGTACCACTTGGTACAGTTGAGGACACTGGACCACTTGGTATTAAGATGGGCTTGAAAGCCCCAATTGGTATGCCAACTATTGGTGGGCCAATGGCAACTCAAGGTGGCTTAGTCTTCTTTGCTGCAACTCAAGATTATTACTTGCGTGCTTTTGATTCATCTACAGGTAAAGAGCTGTGGAAGTCACGTATGCCAGTAGGTAGTCAAGGTACACCAATCAGCTATGTTTCACCTAAAACAGGTAAACAATATGTAGTGGTTACCGCGGGTGGTGCACGACAGTCTCCAGACCATGGTGATTATGTGATCGCATATAGTTTAGATAAGTAATGAAAGAGGGCAAAAGGATAAATTTTCTTTTGCCCTTATTTTTTAATATCTTTTTTCTATTAAAGTATTTGCGTAAATTCTGTAATTTTAGTGGGATAGCTTTACCAAATAGTAAAAAAGTGCTTGAAGTTATTGCTAAACTTAAAATATTCCTATAATTGATTCATCCTGAACACTAGATATAGCCGAACTATTAAGCATTTTTTTATAATGTTTTACCTATAAATAAAATTTCAAAATTTATTAAGTTTTGTTTAACTTAAAGTTGTGAATTTTAATTAAAAATAAACATTATTGAGTTTTTAACTCTAAAAAACAGGTTTTTTTTGTTGGAAAAACGAGCGTAAATATATACTTATATTATATTTAAATAATGTATTGCATTAAGATAGAATGGTCGGCGCAGGTTATTACTACCCAGTAATAATTTGTATTTCAGGAATTTAAGCTTTAATTGGCTTAAGGCTCATCTAACGATGGGCCTTTTTTTATGTGCTTTATATTTTAATTTTCTTGATAACTAAAAATAGCCTAAGTAATAGCAAATAATACTATGAAAAATGAGTCTTTAATGACAATTTGCATATGATTTGTTAGATTAATGCCACTTGATAATAATAGGTGATGTAATGAGATTTTTAGTTCTTGCAACTTTATCCGGTTTGGCTTTAATGGGTTGTGCTTCTGTTCAACAAGCATCTAATACACAAGAAACCATTCGTTATGCTTCTAGTCCATGTTTCGGCGCATGCCCAATTTACTCAGTAGAAGTAACACCTACAGGTTTAATTCGTTTTGAAGGTAAGCAATATACAAAAGCAATTGGCGTTAAAGAAATTCAAGGTAGCGTAAAAGATTATCAAAAACTTGCTGATGAATTAAAAACTTATCGCCCGCAAACAGGAACCCAATCTAAAACTGCAGGTTGTCAGCAAACTGCGACCGATATGCCTAGCTATTACATCACCTGGATTCAACCCAATGGTACAGAAACAAAATTAAGCCATTACACAGGTTGTATCTCTCCAGCAAATAATAGATTAAATAAAGTTATGGAAAAATTACCTGAACAATTAGGCATTAAAGATCTAATTTAATGATAAAAGCCCCAAAATCTTGGGGTTTTTTCTTGTTAAGAAGAATTATAAACTTAAAGGTTTTATATTAAGTATTTCTAAAAGAATCAGCGTATAATACAGATTATAAAAACATATATTGTTAAGAGTGCTTATATGTCAAGTATTGTCTATGCCTTTGTGGGTGGTTTATTACTCGGTATCGCAACAGTTGGGTATTTATATATAAATGGTCGTATAGCTGGAATTAGTGGTTTGCTTGCTCAATTCATTAGCCCATCTAGAGATATATTTAAAAGTTCTGCATTCTGGTTCATTGCAGGACTCGTGATTACACCTTTCATATATGGTTATTTCTATCAGCCTGAAATCGAAATTAAAGCCAATTCATTTGTACTTATTCTGGCAGGGCTACTTGTTGGTTTTGGTACACGACTTGGATCAGGCTGTACAAGTGGGCATGGTATTTGTGGAATGAGCAGGCTATCAAAACGCTCAATAATAGCGACCGCAGTTTTTATGTTTGCTGGCATGCTGACTGTTTATATCATTCGCCATGTGCTGGGGTAATCTTATGAAAAATATCTTTGCTTTTATATTTGGTGGTTTGTTTTCATTGGGGTTAATGATTTCTGGTATGTCTAACCCTGCAAAGGTTTTAGGGTTTCTAGATATTTTTGGACAATGGGATATTAGCTTAATGTTTGTGATGCTAGGTGCTATTGCTGTGGCATTTATTCCGTTTCAAAGGGCTATTAAAAAACCAAAAACGATTTTTAATGAACAAATTCAATTACCAACAAATACACAGATTGACCAAAGGTTAATTGTAGGCGCTTTTATTTTCGGTATAGGCTGGGGAATAGCAGGTATATGTCCAGCGCCCGCTTTAACTCTTATTGGATTAGGGCATTTTGAAGCACTTTATTTTATTGTCGCGATGTTAGTAGGAATGTTTATTTACCGAATTTTAAATAAAGGAAATTAAAGATATGCAACAACCTCTAGTAAAAGATTTTTTTGATGAAAATACCAATACTTTTAGCTATGTTGTTGCAGATTTAGCGACTCTTCAATGCGCTATTATTGATAGCGTGCTTGATTACGATGCCGCATCGGCCACTACAAAAACAACTAATGCTGATCTGATCGTCGATTATGTCTTGGCGCAAAATTTCAAAGTGCAATGGATTTTAGAAACCCATGTACATGCGGACCATATGACTGCTGCCCAATATTTAAAATCTAAATTAGGCGGTAAAATTGCGATTAGTCAAAAAATCTCGGTAGTACAAGAAACATTTTCGGCTATCTATAATTTTGATTTTAAGAAATTTAATGAAAATCAGCCTTTTGATTATCTATTTGAAGATTATGAACATTTCAAAATAGGGGATATAGAAGCCTATAACATTCCTACACCAGGGCATACACCTGCTTGTTTAAGCTATGTGATTGGTGATGCTGTTTTTGTCGGGGATACTTTATTTATGCCCGATTATGGTTCGGCTAGATGCGACTTTCCTAAAGGAAGTGCTGCTGAGCTTTATGATTCGGTACAAAAGCTTTATACACTTCCTGACGATATGCGTATGTTTCTATGCCATGACTATAAGCCCGAAGGTCGTGATGAATATATCTGTCAAACAGATATAAAAACTCAAAAGCAAAGCAATATCCATTTAAATCGACGAGTTTCCAAAGAATCATTCATAAAAATGCGTCAAGAAAGAGATGCTACTTTGGCAATGCCAAAATTAATTCTGCCTTCAATTCAAATTAATATGAACGGTGGAAATTTTCCGGAACCTGAAGCGAATGGCATCCGCTATTTAAAAATCCCATTTAATTACTTTTAGAAATAGCCTAAGCATACATTCCGACCATTTTATTTATTCAAATAGCCTAAGCAAAAATAAAATTAATCTTATGGAAATAGCCTAAGCAAGATTTAAAGAACTTGTCTTAAATCCCGCGCAGTCTCTTGCAATAGCGGCAAAATATGTTGAATTAAATATTCTTCAGTTGTTCTCATGGTTGGAGAAACAATGTTTAAGGCAGCAACCACTTTAAAATCTTGTCCATAAATCGGTACGGCGAGCGCATGGACACCTAATTCGTGCTCTTCACGTGAATAACACCAATCTTGTTCTCGGATTTCTTTGAGTAACTCTAAAAATTTATCATTTTCGACATGCGTATATTTAGTTAAACGTTGAAGCGGATATTTTTGGAGCCAGTCCAATTGTTCTTCTTGGCTTAAATGTGCCAGTAAAATTTTACCCGCTGAAGTTGCATGAGCAGGTAAGCGATTACCCAAATGCAAACCATATGGATTTACGCGGTCGGTTTGTTGATGCGCGGCACTACGGGCAATGGTAATGGCTTCATAACCATCAAGAACCATCACTGAATAAATAAGGGAAGTCTGGTTAGTTAACAGATTTAATAAAGGCTGGGACACTTTTGGAAGCTGAGCTGCACCTAAATAAGCTCCTGAAAATTTAAGAACCTTTGGGGTTAAATAGTAATAGTGGCCATCTGACTCAAGATATCCTAAATATTCTAATGTTAATAAATGGCGTCTTGCTGCCGCTCGGGTGAGCCCAGTTTTTTCAGCCGCCATAGAAATGTTTAAACGATGTTGATTACTACTAAAACTATCTAAAATCGCCATGCCTTTACCAATGCCAGCAATGTAATCTTCATGACGAATCGTTTTTTTGTTGTCTTGATTCTGGATTATCCGTTCATCTTTACTCATTACTGATCCTTGTACGATAGAAGCTTAGTAGATCAATTTGCTTTACTGAAAAAGTTTAATAATTTCATGTCGCAAAAATTGATGCCTTAAATTATCCCTTAAATCTTCGTGCCAAAACATACCCATTTTAATATTGGTCATCTCAAAAGGTAGAGAATGTAACCGAATCTTAGGGCTATAAGATAAATGCTGCAAAATCATACGGGGCATGGTGAGTATTGCGTCGGCTTGGGCTCTCAAGACTTGTAACGCGGTTGAGTAGTTTTGACAGCGCATAAATACATTTCTTGAAATTTTTTGGTGTTGGTTTAAATAAATATCTTCAAGTAAAGCACCCGTACGGCGTGATGAAACACCAATGTGTCGTCCATTAATATAACTAGCTAAATCGACTTCTTTAAGTTGGCTGCAAATAACGAAATCATCTGTGACCAAATGATCAAAGGTAATTTTTGGAGATAAGTATTGTTCTAGATCAATCACGAAATCGAGCTGTTGTGTCGCCAAGTCCGCCATAATATGTTTTCGATCGAGCTTCATACTGACAAACTGCAAATCTAAATTAAGATTTTGAAAATGTTGAGCCAATCTTGGAAGAATAATTGGCTCAATTTCGTCATGCACGGCAATTTTTAAGCTTTTTAAACTTGTTGGGTCGAACACATGTCTCTGTTGGCTAATATTTTGGATGGTTAAAAGTGCTTGCTTAACAGTTGGATAAATGTGTTCTGCAAAAGGCGTTGCAGACATTTTATTACCTACACGTATAAATACATCATCTTCAAGTTGTTGACGTAAACGCTGCAAAGCATGACTTGCTGCTGACTGCGTAATATTGAGACTACTTGCCGCATTTGAAATACTTTTTTGCTCATAAATCGCGATAAAAAGCGGATATAAATTAATATCGATTCGGTGAAAAAAACTTAAGTCTAAGCCATGTAGGTTATGAATATTATTCATGATGCATTATTTAATAAAATCATTTCATTCATATTAAGTTTCAAGTTATGTTGATGTAAAGAATAGATAATGATGTAAAGGAAAAAGAATGTTTGAACTCTCCAAGAAAGCTCAAGATTTTGCTGAGCGAACTAAAAAATTTATTTTAGAAGAAATAGAACCTGTCGAAGCAAAATTTTGGGAAGAAGTTCATGAGTTAAATCCAGATGGAAACTGGAAAAAATGGCAGTGGCCCGAGCTTTTAGAAACTCTAAAATCTAAAGCTAAACAAGCTGGTCTTTGGAATATGTTTTTACCCGATGAAAAGCTAGGTGCTGGGTTAACTGTTCAAGAATATGCACATATTGCTGAATTGACTGGCCGCAGTTTATTGGCACCAACCGTTTTTAACTGTAATGCACCAGATACGGGAAATATGGAGGTGTTATGGCGCTATGGCAGTGAGCAGCAAAAACAGCAATGGTTAGAGCCTTTATTGGACGGAAAAATTCGCTCGGTTTTTTGCATGACTGAACCTGATGTTGCATCAAGTGATGCAACCAACATGCAAGCGACCGCACTCATTGACGGTAATAAAATTGTTTTAAATGGCAAAAAATGGTGGTCGTCTGGTTTAGGTGATCCAAATGCTAAAGTCATTATTTTTATGGCCCATACTCCAGATGAAACTAAAGACCGCCACCATCAACACTCTATGGTTTTAGTACCGATTGATACGGCGGGTGTCGAAATTCAACGTATGTTACCTGTGTTTGGTGACTACGATGCGCCACATGGACACGGTGAAGTTCACTTTAATAATGTTCGAGTGCCTATTGAAAACTTTATTGGTGGAGCGGGCCAAGGTTTTGAAATTGCACAAGGGCGTTTAGGGCCAGGACGTATTCACCATTGCATGCGCTGTATTGGGGCTGCTGAAAAAGCGCTAGAACTCATGATTGATCGTGGCATGGCTAGAACGGCGTTTGGTAAAGAAATTTTAAAACTCGGTGGAAACCTCGAACGCGTGGCTGATGCTCGAGTCGCCATAGATCAAGCCAGACTTTTAACCTTGTATGCTGCTTATAAAATGGATACTTTAGGGAATATGGCTGCTTTAACAGAAATATCTGCAATTAAAGTGGTTGCTCCGAGTGTTTTAGAAAAAGTAGTCGATATGGCGATTCAGCTACATGGCGGTGCGGGCGTTTCAAGAGATACGCCATTAACGGGTTTCTTTGCCCAAGCTCGCAGTTTACGTTTAGCTGATGGCCCAGATGAAGTACATAAAGGCATGATTGCCAAATTAGAGTTGGCCAAACGTGGTTATGGTCGTCATAAGAAAGTATAAGTTTAAAGGAAGTGAATATGTCGGTAATTGATGTAGGCGGTGAAGTACGTGAAGGTGAAGAGCTTGATATTGGGGCAGTTGAAAACTGGTTAAAAAACCAAGGGGTTGAATTGGTTGGCCCAGCAGTCGTTACTCAATATACGGGCGGGGCGTCGAATTGGACTTATCGTTTAAAATATGAAAATACCGATTTAATTTTGCGACGTCCCCCAAAAGGAACAAAAGCGAAGTCAGCCCACGACATGGCCCGTGAATATATGGTGCAGAAAAATCTTGCGCCTTATTATCCAGTGCTTCCTAAAATGGTTGCACTTTGTCAGGACGAATCGGTCATTGGCTGTGATTTTTATGTCATGGAACGGATTGAAGGCATTATTCCTCGTGCAAAATTACCGCCTGAACTTGGTTTTAATGAAGAAGATGTTCATGAGCTTTGTGTCAATGTTATTGATAAGTTGATTGAGTTACATCAAGTTCCTTATGAAAACACGCCTTTAGCTGAACTAGGCAAAGGTACAGGATATTGCCGTAGACAAGTTGAAGGTTGGGATAAACGCTATGAAAAAGTCCGCACAATCAACGTTCCTTCATTTAAATATGTTCGAAAATGGCTAAACGATAATATCCCTCAAGATTCTACAACTTGTATTATTCACAATGATTGGCGTTTTGATAATGTGATTTTAGATCCAGAGCATCCAATAAAAGTGATTGGTGTATTGGATTGGGAAATGGCGACCTTGGGGGATCCATTAATGGATTTGGGTAGCGCTTTGGCTTATTGGGTTGAGCCAACGGATAATATGATTTTTAGATCAACACGCCGTCAGCCGACTCACTTAAAGGGAATGTTCTCTCGTAAAGAAGTCGTTGAATATTATTTGCAAAAAACAGGATTGGACCCTCAAAACTGGGCTTTTTATGAAGTGTTTGGTGTATTCCGATTAGCCGTGATTGCCCAGCAAATCTATTATCGTTATTACCATAAACAAACCCGAAACCCTGCTTTTAAAGATTTCTGGATTGTCATTCATGCGCTACATATTCGAGCTTTAAAACTTATCGCGCAGCAAAAACTGCAAGACTCAGAATTTGCTCAGCAATCTCTACAGAAAATACAGGGTATTTTAAGAAAATGACCACAATTTATCTGGTAAGACATGGGCAGGCATCATTTGGTAAAAGTAACTATGATGAGTTGTCTGAAAATGGTGAAGCTCAAGCGACTTTATTAGGCCAATATTTTAAGCAAATATTGAAAGAAAAACCTTATGTGGTTGCTGGAACTATGCAGCGCCACGAGCAAACTGCAAAGCTCGCACTCAATGAATGCTTTCCAGATGCGATGATTCATCATAATAATTTATGGAATGAATTTAACCACCAACAGGTTTTCGCTCGTTACGAACCGCGTTTTGAACAGCCTGAACTTTTAAAAGCTGATGTAGCACAAGAACAGAACCCTCGCGCATATCTTGCCAAAATATTCGAAAATGCCATTGGACGATGGACAGATGGTGATTTCCATCATGAATATGATGAGTCTTGGCCACACTTTAAAGAAAGAGTCGAAACAGCATTGCAGCAACTTTGTGATGAGTTAGCAAAAACTAAACCTCGCTATGCAGTAGTTTTTACCTCTGGTGGTGTGATTTCTGTAGCAATCGGAAAATTGCTTGAACTTAGCCCTAATCGAACTTTTGCGTTGAATTGGGCAATCGCGAATACAAGCCTCACGACTTTGCGTTTGGTTGGAAATGAAGCTCAAGTTTTAAGTTTAAATGAACATCATTTTATAAAAGCTAAGCGTCCAGATTTACTGACATGGATTTAAAATAAGGATAAAAGCATGGCAAAGACGATTTTAATTACAGGCGCAAGTTCTGGATTAGGCGCAGGTATGGCGCATGAATTTGCAGTGAAAGGTTATAACTTGGCGATTTGTGCACGCCGTTTAGACAGATTGGAAGATTTAAAAACGGAACTTGAGAATCAGTACGGTATTAAAGTCATTGCGAAAAGTTTGGACGTAACCGATTACGATCAGGTTTTTGAAGTATTTCGTGCCTTTAAACAAGAATTTGGCTATTTAGACCGAATTATTGTAAATGCCGGAGTAGGCAATGGCCGTCGTATTGGTAAAGGTAATTTTGAAATTAACAGAGCCACAGCTGAAACAAACTTTATCTCTGCCTTAGCACAGTGTGAGGCGGCGACTGAAATTTTTAGAGAGCAAAACGCTGGTCATTTGGTGGTGATGTCATCCATGAGTGCGATGCGTGGATTACCAAAACATTTATCGACTTATGCGGCAAGTAAAGCTGCAGTTGCTCACTTGGCCGAGGGTATTCGTGCTGAATTACTAGATACTCCAATTAAAGTCTCAACCATTTTCCCGGGTTACATCCGAACTGAAATGAATGAAGGTGCTAAACATTTACCTTTTGAAGTCGATGCCAAAACAGGATGTAAAGCTTTGGTCAAAGCGATCGAAAAGCAACCTGTAAAAGCTTATGTGCCACAGTGGCCGTGGTTACCCATGAGTATTGCCATGAAGGTTTTGCCTTTAAAGTTGGTCAATAAATTAGGATAAAAAATACCCCCTAAAGTTTAGGGGGTATTTTTTATTTAGAATTTTTTAGTGTAATTGACAAACAAGCGATCTTCACCAAAGTCATTGCCATGTTTTACATTGTAATCAATACGAATATATTGCAGGGCCACGCCTTTTAGGAACGGTTGCTGAAATGCGTAGTTTAAAATCACATTTGACTCGGTTTCGTGGTTTTTTTCACCATTAGCTGCTTTAAAGTCATGTCCGTAAACATATTTCACCATCGCATTTAGGCCTGGCACATAATCTTTAAAATCGTAGCCATACATGACATGGTAAGACTTTTCATCTTCTTTAAAGAAACCTGTAGCATTCCAGTTAATGAAATACGTTTCTGGTAAGAAACCATCTGGTAATGGGTAAGCTGATTCACCAATAATCTGTTGGTAACCCAAGCCAAATGTGTGGTTTTTTACTTTAACGGTTTCAAGTAATCCAATGTTCTGCGCATCAATATCAAAAGTATTGCCATCATCTTTTGCATTGAAGTATTTAAACTTAGAGGTCAGAGCAAAACTTGGTTGCTTCCACGTATGTTCAAGTCCTACATAATGCTTGTTATACAGATCTTCCAAATTACCGAAGTAATATTCGCCTTTTAAAGACGGCGTAAATTGATAGCGCAGGTCAATGTAGTTCAAACCATCAGATTCTTTGGTAATTCCATTTGATGTGAAAGAAAACTTTTTAAAGTCTTCTTCATTTCGTGGCGACACTTTTTCCACTCGGCCAATTTCAGCATAGAGTTGATCTGACAGTTGAGACTTTAAGTTGGTTCCCCAATACGATGTGAGTAACTGACGACTAGCATCTACAGCAGTGACAGGTAAATCTAGCCAGAGTTCACCGACACTTAAAAGTGTTTTGTCATAGCCGAGTTTTAAGGTCGCGCCGTATTTTAGATAGTCTGATGCTTGTGACTGAGTCTCTTTATTAAAAGGCAGAACAGTATCTGCGACATGTTTGTCTGAACTCAAGCGCACGGCGTATTGGACAGAAGCATCAGCCCCAATCGTGATTGGCTTGTCTGCAATGACTAACGGGGTGTCATGCATTTTCGATTTATAAAATAATGACGCTGCCTGAGACCAACTACCAGTATCTTTTAAGGCATCATTATCAAAATCACGGTTGATATAGGCATTCTTTAGCGTGAACTTCCATTCATCTTCGGACTGCTGATTTGGATTTGCAGCCCATGAGTTGCTGCACATCAGTAATAAAGTGGCAACAGCCAAAGTGTGTGGTTTAAAACGGTGAAATAATTCCATAATCCATTTCCCAGATGTATGCCAATCCTCGGCACTACGTAATTTTGAATATTTCGGTACTCTCTAAGCGTTTAGTTAGAGAGTACATTTTTGCAATTGGTGAGACCTATTAATTTAATTTTTCAAGCTTCATGCTTTCACTAAAGAATTTGCAGCCTTTAAAAAGTAGAATTAAAGCCAGTACACAAGACAAACCACCCACAATAGATAAAGAAGAACCCACCATTAATGGGCTACCAAAAACTTTATCTGTAATAATGGCTACCAGTGTTGTGCCAATACCGAGTCCAATTAAGTTACTCACCAAAAGGAAGAGGGCAGAAAGGCGTGCTCTAAACTGGTTTGGGGCTAACATTTGCAAAGCAGTTGCTGAAATCACTAGAGGGAAAGATGCAAAGAACATTGCAGGAATCAGTAAGCTAACTGAAAGCCAAAGCTGATCTGTTTGGGTAAAAAATGCAATTGGAATAATCAGGCCAACAATACCAATTACACCCGTGAACATCGGCGCATCTTGACGGCCTTTTTTGATAAACCAGTCATTTAGCCAGCCTGCACAAAATACGCCTAATGTATTTGCGACTAACAGAATGGTACCAAGCATATAGCCTGTTTCAGTCGGCGCGAGTTGAAACTTACGAATATAAAATGCAGGTGTCCAGCTAGTTAGGCTATAGAGTGCCATTGCATAAAAGGTAAAACCTAAATAATGACAAGCAAATGTTTTCGAATGTTTTTTAATAAACTGAAGACATTGTGTGAATTTAACTTGGTCAACTTGTCCATTTTGGTTGAGTTGTTGGCCTTTACGTGCAGGGTCTTTAACGGTCAGAATAAATAGCAAACCAATAAGGATGCCGGGTAAACCCACTACTAAAAAGGCAATTTGCCATGCCTTGAGTGCGCCTAATAGTGGAACTTCAATGAGTGTCACGCCTTTAAGCAAGTTAATGACATAACCGCCAACTAAGAAGGCAATACCTCCACCTAAAAAAGCACCAATTGAATAGATCCCGACGGCACGCCCCAGTTTGTCCTTACTAAACATGTCGCTAAACATTGAATAAGCCGCTGGAGATAAAGCCGCTTCACCGACACCTACCGCCATACGGCTTAAGAACAGTTGAATAAAGTTTTTACTTAAACCGCAAGTTGCTGTTGCCAGACTCCAAACAATAATCCCGATTGAAATTAATTTTGGTCGTGAAAAACGGTCAGCAATATAGGCTAAGGGTAAACCCATAACCGCATAAAACAGTGAGAAGGCGAGGCCATGTAATAAGCTAAATTGTGTATCTGAAAGTTGGAGATCTGCTTTGATGGGTTCAATCATCAGCGCCAGAATTTGGCGGTCAATAAATGAAATTATATATGCCAACATACAAAGTATGACCACATACCATGCATATGCATTGCTTTTCTTCTGTGTCCTTTCAACAGCGATATTACTTTGGTTCATACACTTAATCCTTATGTATAAAACGCTTAAAGAAATTGATATCTAACTTTTATTATTCCTCTAAAATTTTCGATATTTCCCCCTTTTAGATAAGAATAATAAATAGGCTAGAAATGAGTAATTTGGTCTCGTACAGACCGGAAGAGTGCGTCTAAACCCAATTAGGAGTTAATGGGATTTTTAAGATCATGGAATTATTATTTTCTTTTTATATGTAAAATTCCATTACTTATTGAGTATGTTAGAATACCTAAAAAGTATGTTAAGTAATTATATATAGATAAATTTGTTATATAAAAATTTGATTTTATTAATTTTTATTGTTTTAACAAAAGAGCAGCTAAAGAAAAGAAAATTTTTAACTGCTCTAAGAGAGCTAATTTATCATGATGAGAAATATTTAGCTGGATGGCATCAGGTCAAATAATTTCTTTAACTGGGTATTTAAATTATGTAGCTCGTCTTCTGAAAAAGCATTCAGGATGCCTGCCAAGGTGACCACACTAATTTGATTAATCTGTTCAACCAGCTCAATACCTTTGGCCGTTAATTTCACCATTGAGATCCGTTCATCAGAAGTAGAAGAGTAGACCTCGACAATTCCATCTTCTACCAAGCGATATACAGCTTTTGTTGCCGTCGTTAACTTTAAAGTAGAAAGATTGGCAATGTCGGTAATACTGGCTTCCCCAAGGGCATTAGTACTTAAAATAATTTTACGGCGTGTATTATCAATACCTAGCTTTTTTATTGATTTTTCAATCAGTTGTGAATACTTTCCATTCACTTGGGAAACCCAAAAAAAAGGAAAATTTTGAATACTCGACGGTTCTTTATTAGGAAGAAATTGTTCTAAATGATCAAGCATAGCTAAGCAATAACTTAGTGAAAAAAGGGTAATCCTATTATAAACAAAATTTTGCATATTTCCTTGAGAACAAATTATAAAAAAATACTTGACAATTCCATTAAATTTTCCGATATTTTAATTAATCAATAAAAATACATGGAAAAGTGAATGAATATTATTAGCCAAAGCGTGCACAAAGGAAGTGGCAAGCTCAAGGTCATGGTGAAAGACACAATTGATATTCAAGGTCTAAAAACCATTGCTGGCAGTCGAGCTTTATTAAATGTTGAACCTGCTCAAGATGATGCCGAGGTTGTTAAAAACATTCTAAAAGCAGATTGTGAAATTATTGCGAAAACAAATTTGCACGAATTGGCTTTTGGTATTACAGGCATTAATCACGCTTTTGGTACACCCATCAATCCTAAATATCCTGAACTTATCCCAGGCGGATCTTCAAGTGGTTCGGCTGCGGCAGTTGCTGCTAAACAAGCTGACTTTACTCTAGGCACAGACACGGGTGGCTCTATTCGTATGCCTGCTGCATGCTGCGGAGTTTTTGGTTTAAAACCGACTTTTGGTCGCGTGAGCAGAAAAGGTGTATATCCGCCGTCAAGTTCTTTAGATTGCGTTGGTCCTTTTGCGAATTCAGTCGAGATGATTGAAAAGGCCATGCAAATTATTGATCCAACTTTTAAACCTACTGAATTTACTAGTGCACCAAAAATTGCTGTTTTAGATGTAAAAGCAGATGAGATTATTTGGAACTGTATTTGTCAGGCACTTCAAAAAGCGAATTTAGAGACCGTTTTAGAAAAAGTTGAACATTTTGAAGCGGCTTATGATGCAGGCATGCAGATTATTAATTATGAAAATTGGCAAGCTTTTGGTGAATTAACTCAAACGGGCTTAATTGGTTCTGATGTAAATGGTCGTTTATTAAAAGCTGCCGCAACAACTTTAGAGCAAGTGAAACAAGCAGAAGTTGTGAGAGCACAGCTGACCCAAGAACTCGATGCTTTATTAGAAAAATATGATGCATTGGTTCTACCGACACTTCCACAAATTCCACCAAAAGTTTCTGAAGCTGAAAACACGGTCGCTTTTTTGAATCTTACAGCTTTAGTTCGACCATTTAATTTATCAGGACATCCTGTCATTTCAGTGCCACTTGAAACCAGTGAAGGTTTACCTGTGGGCTTACAGATCGTATCGAAGCATCAAAAAGATGAGCAATTATGCGCTATAGCTAAATTTTGTGTTGATGCAATGCAATAAATTACAAGGAGTTAGATGATGAATAAGTTGTCTAAAATGGAGTTTGCTTCTCAAGACAAAGCAGTTGACTTAGACGCTTTGTGCCAAGAAATTCGTGAGCGTGCCTGTACAGGTGAGTTTGATAATCAGGCCTACGTGAGCCAAGACATTATCGAAAAACTTAAGCAGATTGGTGTTTACCGTGCATTAGTTCCTAAACGTTTTGGTGGCGAAGAATGGTCACCACGGCAGTTTTGCGAATTGATCGAGACTTTATCTAAAGCTGATGGTTCAGTCGGTTGGGTGGCAAGTTTCGGTATGAGCCCTGCGTATTTAGGAAGTTTGCCTGAAGAAACACTGAAAGAATTGTACCAAAACGGCCCAGATGTGGTGTTTGCTGGAGGTATTTTTCCGCCACAACCTGCTGAAATTACCGATGAAGGTGTAGTAGTTCGTGGACGTTGGAAATTTTCCAGCGGCTGTATGGGAGCTGACATTGTTGGCGTGGGGATTTCACCGCTTAAAAACAATGAAATGCAAGGCTTACCACGCATGGCAGTGATGCCTGCAAAAAAAGCCAAAATTGAAATGACTTGGGACACCGTTGGTCTAAAAGGTACGGGAAGCCATGATTTGGTGGTCGAAGATGTATTGGTCGAAAAGAAATGGACCTTTGTACGTGGTGAACCTTCAAAACTAAGTGAGCCATTTTTTAAATATCCGTCCCTGTCTTTAGCGACTCAAGTATTAACCGTGGTGGGTATTGGGGTTGCAGCTGCCGCATTAGAAGAATTTGAAAAATTAGCACCGGGTAAAGCATCGATTACGGGCGGGTCAGAAATTGCCAACCGCCCAGTGACTCAATATGAGTTTGCTCAAGCTGATGCAGAGTTTCAGGCGGCAAAGTCTTGGTTTTATCAAACCATGGACATTGTTTGGAATGAAATTATTGCTGGTCGTGAAGCAACTGCTGAACAGATTAGCGATATGCGTTTGGCATGTACCCATGCAGCGCGAGTTTGCGCCAAAGTGACCCGAAAAATGCAAATGCTCGCGGGCATGACAGCGATCTATACCAACAATCCATTTAGCCGTTTTGTGAATGACACCAACGTGGTGACTCAGCATGCCTTTATGGGCGATGCGACTTTACAAAATGCAGGCTCAATCAGTTTCGGATTAAAGCCAACCCCAGGTTATTTATAAGTTTAATTTTTAAAAGGATATTGAGATGGAAGCTAAAAAATCATTACGCGTTTTATTCTGCATGGGTATTAACCAAAACTTTTTTGACGCAGAGCCAGCTGAAGCAAAAGCGGTTTGGGCAGCGTTTGGTGAAATGTGGAATGGCATTCATGACTTACCGGGCGTGCATGTTTTTGGAAATCTTGATGATGACCAAAGCATGGTTGGCCCAAGTGCAGGTTGGCCTTGGACAACCTACTTGCTTGCAGATGTTCCGGATATTGAAACCGTACACGCGGCTTGTAACTTGTTTAGAACGACTGTGGTGGGTGAAGGTCCATACAAACTTTGGAAATACTGCAAAGTTGAAGCTCGTGTTGGGCGTGAATTGATTATTCAACGTTAAGGCGACCGCAATGACTGACAAAGTGAATATTGCAAAAATCATAGAGCGACTAGAACAGTTAGAAGCGCACAATGCAATTCGTAACTGCCTGAATCGCTATATGGAAATCTGCGACGAGCTTAATGCAAATACAGACCTTGATGAGCTAATGAATCTTTTTGATCAGGACTGTATTTGGGAAGGTATTGGCGAGAAATATGCCAAATCTTTTGGCCGTTATGATTCTTGGCAGTCGATTTACGACATGTTTAAAAGCTATACCCAAAAAGAATCTCACTTTGTTATGAATGCACACTTTGTAAATTCAGAACAAATTTATGTAAATCAAAATGATGCAAATGCTTCTTGGCTCATGTTGCAAACTTCAACCTTTAAAGATGGCCGTAGTCATCTGAATGCAGCAAAGCTCAATGTGAAGTTTCAAAAGCAAGCAGATGGAACATGGAAAATTAAACATTTCCAAACACAGAATATTTTCAGTCGTCCGGTATCGCATTGGCACAGTGAAGCCGAATTGCCGGTACCTTCCCAGGAATGACCCAGGACATATTTAAAAGGACTATTGATATGAACAGTATTATCCCGACGCATAACATTGGCACTGATTACGATGCTTTGGTTCAAAGTGACCGTGCTCATACTTCTCTTTATAAAGATGAACGCATTTTTGATGAAGAAATGGAAAAAATCTTTTATAGCACTTGGGTGTGGGTTGCACACGCGAGTGAAATTCCGGAAGGTGGAAGCTATAAAACGATTAACATCGGTAAACAGCCTGTGGTTGTGGTGCGTGACCGTAAAAAGAAAGTCCATGTACTTTTAAACCGTTGCCGTCACCGTGCAGCAACCGTATGTGAACATAAAAAAGGAAAAACTAATAGTTTTGTATGTCCGTACCACGGTTGGAGTTATGCACTTGACGGTAGTTTACGTGGTGTGCCATCTCCGGAAAGTTACGGCGATTGTTTAGATAAGTCAGAATTACCGCTGGTGAGTCTACGGGTAGAAGAATATAACGGTATGATCTTCGCTTCATTTAAAGAAGACATTCAACCGCTTGAAGAGTTCCTTGGACCAGCAAAAAAATGGATCGACCTGTTTATGAAACAAGGTGCGGGTTATC
Source organism: Acinetobacter sp. EKM10A (assembly GCF_011075215.1). Taxonomy (NCBI): domain Bacteria; kingdom Pseudomonadati; phylum Pseudomonadota; class Gammaproteobacteria; order Moraxellales; family Moraxellaceae; genus Acinetobacter; species Acinetobacter sp. EKM10A. Next base: position 95,023 of record NZ_JAALLK010000009.1, read on the forward strand.
CAATTAAAGTGTTGGGTGAACACCGCTTCCGTTTTCCGGGTAACTGGAAAATCCAGCTTGAAAATACCACCGATGCATATCACTTCCCGTTGGTACACAAGTCATTCTTAAGTTCTGTAGATGAAAAAACCGAAGAACTCTTTAACTTTGAAAACCAGCCAGGCTTTGTTGAAGACTTAGGCAACGGTCACAGTGTCATGGTGATGATTCCTGAACTGGTCGATTTAGAAGAAGACTTAATGGAGCGACCAATTCAAGAGCGTTTTGAAGACTTGGCTCAAGCTTTGCGTGATGAAGGCCATGAAGAGTTAGAAGTACGCCGTATTGTCCGTGCAGTGGGTGGTTCTGGATTTAACTTAAATTTATTCCCGAATATTGCATGTTCAATGGCGTTCTTCCGTGTGTTACAGCCAATTTCAGTCGCTGAAACAGAGATTCATCACTCGGTGATTACGATGGATGGCGGTCCACAAATTGCCAATCAATATCGCTTACGGTTGCATGAACATTTCCAAGGCCCATTTGGTTTTGGTACGCCAGATGACTCTGAAGCTTGGGAACGCGTACAACATGGTGCCAATGCCGGTAATGATTTATGGATCATGCTCAACCGTGGTTTACCAGGCGAAGTCAAAACTGAAGATGGCTTAAAAAGTGATGTCAGTGCTGAAACAGGTATGCGTGCTGCATATCAGCAGTGGAAAAAGATGATGACAGCTTAAGGAGAGAGCAATGAATATGAATCTGCAATTATTAAATGAAGTCACTGCTTTCATCTGGGCTGAAGCAGATATGTTAGACCACAGCGAGTACCGTGAATGGCTTAATTTATGGAATGAAAAGGGCGTTTATATCATTCCGATTGACCCGAACCTCACAGACTACGAAAACAACTTAAATTATGCCTATGACGATAATCATATGCGTAAGTTACGTGTAGAACGACTCGAAAATGGTGAGGCAATTTCTACGGCACCGAAAGCGAATACGGTACGCAGCATTTCGCGAGTACGGGTGATTCAAGAACAAGATGATGAAATCGTTTTACGCTGTGCTCAAAACCTACGTGAATTTCGTAAAGAAAACCTCAAGCATTACACGGCCGATATTACGTACCATCTAACTCGTGATACCGATACTGGTTTTAAGATTAACCGTAAAATTATTAACTTGGTTAACTCAACCGATACCTTGGCTGGTATTAGCTACATTCTTTAGGAGCGGTAACATGAAACAGGTTGTTTTAGTGACAGGTGCTGCTTCTGGACTCGGTAATGTGATTGCTGAATATTTTGCGAGCCAAGGTCATCAAGTAATTTTGTCGGCAAGTACGCTTGAAAAAGCCGAAAATGCCAAAGCACAAAGTCAGTATGCCCAAAATATATTTCCTTTAAAGCTGGATATTTCGGTCGAGGCAGATTTTCATGCAGCGGTGCAATGGATTGAAGAGAAATTTTCTAAACTTGATGTGTTAATTAACAATGCTACCGTCACTAAAGCAACGCCCGTATTAGAAATTACCGCAGCCGATTTTGATTGGGTGACCCAAGTTAACCAACGCGGCACCTTTCAAGCTTGTCAAATTATTGGCCAATATATGGTCAAAAAAGGTTATGGACGCATCATTAATATGGCGTCTTTGGCGGGACAAAACGGCGGTACTGCAACGGGTGCACACTACGCGGCAACCAAAGGTGCCATTGTGACATTAACCAAAATTTTTGCCAAAGAGTTTGCGGCAAAAGGTGTGACGGTCAATGCGGTTGCGCCGGGACCAATGGAGTCACCAATCGTTCATAGTGTGGTGCCAGACGAAAAAATGGAACAGTTCATCCAGAATATTCCGGTTAAAGCCTTAGGAAGTATGCATTTTATTGCTGAAACCTGTGGGTTGCTTGCGAGTCCAAATGCGAGTTTTGTGACTGGTGCAACATGGGATATTAACGGTGGTTTATTCATGCGTTAAGCCACAAGCTTAGGCATGAAAAGGGAGTTGAATCATGACTACACTTTATGATGTTGTCGTTAAAAATCGCCATGTGGAAGGTGGAAATATTGCAGTTATGGAGTTTGAATCTGCAACTTCTGCTGCATTACCAAAGGTTGAACCCGGTGCACATATTGATGTGCACTTACCGAATGGTATGGTGCGCCAATATTCGCTTTGCCAAAATCCAAATGACGAAGGTAAGTTTCGCCTTGGAATTTTACGTGACCCTGAATCACGTGGCGGCTCGATTTCTGCATTTGATGAAATTAAAGATGGTATGCAAATTCAGGTCAGTGAGCCGAAAAACTTATTCCCACTTTTAAAAGCCAAGCACAGTGTGTTAATTGGCGGTGGAATCGGGATTACGCCATTAATCACGATGGCATATCAACTTGCACATGAAGGTGCATCATTTGAGCTTCACTACTGTGGTGCTAGCCCTGAAAAATGTGCTTTTGTTGATGAAATTAAAAATGGTGTGTTAGCACAATACACAACTTTCCATTTTAAATCTGAAGGCGCAAGCCACAGAGCATTTTTTGAATCTGCCATTAAAGATATTGACTCGGAAAGTCATATTTATACCTGTGGTCCAGTCGGTTTCATGGATTGGGTGATTAACCTCGCCATGACTCACGATTTTCCTGAGCAGCAAATCCACAAAGAGTATTTCCAAGTCGAAACTGACACCTCGGGAGATTCATTTGAGGTAGTGGCTGAGCGTAGCGGAAAAATCATTATGGTCGAAGCTGGCGAAACCATTTTGCAAGCTTTGGCTAAAGAAGGCATCGAGATTGAAATGTCTTGCGAGCAAGGCGTATGCGGAACCTGTATGTGCGATGTAATTGAAGGCGAACCAGATCACAGAGATGTTTATTTTACTGACGAAGAAAAGGCCAGCAATGAGCAAATATTGGTGTGCTGTTCACGCTCTAAAACACCGAGACTAGTTTTAGATATCTAATGCTCTCGCGATTTATATGGATGTAAGAGAAGGTTTAGGAGAAATATGATGAATGTATTACAACAAATAGATGAGTTTACGGTCGATCCACTACAGTTCCGACGGGCATTAGGAAATTTTGCAACAGGCGTTACCATTGTTACTGCACAAAATGCACAAGGTGAGAAAGTTGGTGTAACTGCAAATAGTTTTAACTCGGTGTCACTCGATCCACCACTTATTTTGTGGAGCATTGATAAAAAATCGTCAAGTTTTTCAGTATTTGAAGAATCAACACATTTTGCAGTCAATATTTTATCAGGCACGCAAATTGAGCTGTCTAATAAGTTTTCGAGACGTAATATTGATAAATTTGCCGACACAAATTTTCAACTTGGCGCAGGACGCGCACCCATTTTAGAAAATTGTTCTGCGGTGTTTGAGTGCGAACGTTATCAAGTAATTGAAGGTGGTGACCATTGGATTATTGTTGGTAAAGTGGTTCGTTTCCATGATCAAGGCCGAAGCCCGCTGGTTTACCATCAAGGTGCATATTCTTGTGTCATGCCGCATCCAAGCCTTCAAGTTAAGCAAACTGAACAGAACGGTGTAGACCAAACACATTATGGGCACTTATATAACAATGTCTGCTATTTGATGAGCCGTGCTTTTAAAGCTTATCAAACCGACTATATTCCTAAGCAAATGACTTCTGGTTTCCGGACCAGTGAATCACGGCTGTTGCTCGTTTTGGCCAGTGGTACTGCTTCAAGTAAGGAAGATTTACCGCGTGATATTGCTATGCCAATGCAAGAAGTTGAAAGGTCGGCTGAAATTCTAAAATTTGAAGGCTTATTGGTTGATCACGATAATTTGTATGCACTAACCGAGAAAGGTAAACAAACGGCGCAGTATTTGTTTGATATTGCCGACAGCCACCAAAATGAGGTGTTTAAAAAGTATTCTGAGGAGCAAAAGGATATTTTTATTACCATGCTGCGAGACTTTGCAGGAGTAGCATAAGTCCCATTAAGCTGATAAATTAAATTGATTTATCAGCTTCTTTACATCTAGCTGACTATCAGCAAAACAATTCCAAGGATAAGGAATTTTTGGCACACAATTTGTTTATCAATAAAACAAGATTGCAAATAAGCCAAGACAGTGCACCACCACAAACGCAAAATTTTGAGTGGTGGCACATGTATAGAGAGGTAAGGGATGAACCAATATGTAAGCGATGCATTACTCACATGGACGCACCATATTAAAAGTGTGTGCGGCAATTTTGAAACCGATTTTGATGGAACCCGTAATTTATTCATTGGTGAGGTCCAGTGCTTTTTATTGGGTGACACCGAAATTGCTTTTATCAAAAACAATGCCAATAAGATTGTCCGAAAAGCCGATGAAATCGATCGAGTGAATAATCGTTTTTGTTTTTTGATTTTGCAGTATTCGGGAAAAATGCTGCTCGAGTATAAAAATGAAACTCTTAGCCTGAATGAAGGCGATATTGTCTTGGTCGACCCGGTCGAAACAATTTCGATGTACCCGCAAGGTTTGGTAAGCCAGATTTCAGTGCACCTGTCGCGTGAAAAATTACTGAAAGAAAATATTAGTACCGAATATTTTGGAAAGCTCATTACGCAAAATATGAGTGGTTTTTTACTCAAGAATATTTTGAAAAATATGTCTGCTGAAAACATCAAACTTTGGTACGCAACCGAGGATGGCAATGCTTTTGAAGATGCGCTGATCGCCTTAATCAAACCCACAATCAATTATAAAAATGTTCATAGCTCAAATAACCTCATGGAAAAAGCCGAGCGCTATATTATAGAAAACTTAGCAAAACCCGATTTAACACCTAAATTAATTGCAGAGCATATTGGGGTATCACTACGACATCTCTACCGTTTATTCTTTCAAGAAAATTTATCTATTAACAAATATATACAGCTCAAACGCCTAGAAAAAGTCAAAGCGGATTTGCTTGATAAAAAGAATAAACAAAGCTCGATTACCCAAATTGCCTTGAAGTGGGGTTTCTGGGACGGTGCTCATTTTTCAAAGATCTTTAAAAAGACCTATGGTATCTCTCCTAAAGAGTTTAGAGAGGGTATGTCGGTTTAAATATTTCTTCTTTTAATGTCATTTTTAGACAAATTCGACGTCATTCTTGAACAAGCTAGCCCTATGTAACTGTGTTGAAATTAAATTCATTAGAGCAGGTTAGATAAGCTTAATAACCATAAAACTATTAAGTTAGTCTAATGAATTTCACTCACAGGAAGTGCATTTTAACTGTCTGATTCAGATAGTTCAGGGATAGATGAAAAGGATGAAACCCATGCGTAAACAACGATTATTGAATGACATACAAAAAATACTGGCACTTAACTTATCAATCGCTGCAAGCTTTTGGGGACTCAATACTCAAGCGTTTGCTCATGGTGGAAAGGCCGACATGGTCTCACTTTATCAAAACATGAGTGAGCAAGGCGCTAAAGTTGTTAAAGATGACTTTACCAATACCTATACAATTACCAAAGGCTCTATAGTGGTGAGAGCCAAGCCAAACTCAAATCAGGTTTTAGTGAATGGCAAACCTTTAAAACTCAGTGTCCCGTTATTAATTAAAGATGGTAAACCTGTTATTGGAAAAGATTTTTTTAACGAAGTCTTCCAGTCTGGGTTAGATCAAACCTTTAAAATTGAAAATACGTTTCATCCACTCAATAGCTTAAATTCCGATGAAATTAAAAAGACATTTGATGTGATTAACCGCTCGAAATACGCTTATAAAAATATGCGTTTTGCCGAGTTAAAGCTTAAAGAACCTGAAAAAGCCAAAGTATGGGATTACTTTATTAATCATAAAGATTTTAAAGAAGATCGTATTGCCTCATTTATTTTATTAAAGGGCAATCAAGCGATTGAAGGTGAAGTTAATCTTAATACTCAGCAAGTCACAAAATGGAATGTACTTAAAGATACTCACGGTATGGTTTTGCTCGATAATTTTGAAGCCGTACAGCGCGTAATTGAGACGAGTAAAGAATATCAAGACGCGTTACGCAAACGCGGCATTACCGATGTGAAGAAAGTGATCGCTACTCCGCTAACTGTTGGATATTTTGGCGGTAAAGATGGTCTGGATAAACAACTCAATATATTAAAAGTCGTTGCTTATCTCGATGTCGGCGATGGTAACTATTGGGCGCATCCTATTGAGAACCTAGTTGCTGTAGTCGATTTAGATAAAGAAAAAATTATCAAGATTGAAGAAGGTGCCATCATTCCTGTGCCGATGGCAAATCGACCTTATATGTCGAATAAGCCCGTAGCAAGTAAGCTAAAACCACTCAATATTACTGAACCTGAGGGTAAGAACTTTAGCATTACCGGTCAAACCATACATTGGGGCAACTGGTGTTTGCATGTGGCGTTAGATTCTCGTGTTGGCTTGCAGCTTTCAACTGTGACTTATAAAGATAAGGGCGTAAAACGTAAAGTCATGTATGAAGGTAACTTGGGTGGAATGGTGGTTCCATATGGTGACCCTGATATTGGTTGGTACTTCAAATCTTATTTGGACTCTGGCGAATATGGTATGGGAACACTTACCTCATCTATTCTTCCGGGAACAGATGCACCCGACAACGCTGTTTTACTTGATGCCGTGATTGCAGACTACAAAGGCCAGCCACAAGTAATTCCAAATGCCATTGCTGTATTTGAACGTTATGCAGGACCTGAATATAAACATCACGAAATTTTTGGCAATCAGGATGCCAGTGAAGCTCGCCGTGAACTTGTCGTGCGCTGGATTAGTACAGTTGGAAACTACGATTACATGTTTGACTGGGTATTTTCCCAAAATGGTGTAATTGGAATTAATGCGGGTGCAACGGGTATTGAAGCTGTTAAAGGCGTTAAATCACGCACCATGCATGACAGTACCGCCAAAGAAGACACCAAATATGGAACTTTAATTGACCATAATATTGTGGGTACAACGCATCAGCACATCTATAACTTCCGCTTAGATATGGATGTAGATGGGGAAAACAACAGCTTTATGCATATGGACCCTGTAGTGAAAGCCAATGACAAAGGCGGTGTTCGTACAAGCACGATGCAAATCGATAGTAAAGTCATTACGAATGAGCAAAATGCGGCTGAAAAATTTGATCCATCTACCATTCGATTACTGACTAATTTCAATAAGGAAAATAAATTAGGTAATCCGGTTTCTTACCAATTGATTCCGTTTGCAGGTGGAACACACCCTGTGGCGAAAGGAGCCAATTTCTCTAAAGATGAATGGTTATTTAAACGTTTGAACTTTATGGATAAACAAATTTGGGTAACGCAATATAATCCGGATGAACGCTACCCTGAAGGGAAATATTCAAACCGTTCAACTCATGATACAGGGTTAGGACAGTTCATTGGTAACAACGAAAATATTGAAAATAAAGACCTTGTGGTGTGGATGACAACAGGCACAACCCATGTGGCACGTGCTGAAGAATGGCCAATTATGCCGACAGAATGGGTTTATACCCTAATCAAACCTTGGAACTTCTTTGACAACACCCCGACTTTAAACTTGGGTGAAGAAGAGCAAAACACACAGCACGACCATCACTAAACGGGTGCATGATCTAGAGTGGGTAACGAATCGATTACCCACACTTGAGCACGGTTAGGCCGTTCGCAAAAAAGGAATTTCTCAATGAAAAATTTATTTTCTCAGGTTGTGAGAGGGACTCTCTTTGTCTCATTTTTTTCAACAGTGCATGCTGGTGAAATTGAAATTAAGCCAACTTTTGAAGCAACTTTTGGGGCTTTTAGTAGCGGTAAAAGCTATAACGGCGAAAACCTAGAGGATGAAAGAATCAATTGGCAAGAAGGCCATCTTAAATATGGTGCTAAAGGACAATATACCTTTAAAGGCAATCAGCTCTATGCAAGTTTGAGTGGTATTAGTTCGGCTACATTTGGTGATGGTGACGCAGGCCAAAATAGTAATGGTAAAGAACGCAAAACAGATGTAAATGAATGGGTCATTGGTTTTAAAGACGGCACCAATAAAGATGAGTTAACGACCTATGATTTAAGTATCGGTCGACAAAATATCATGATTGGTGATGGGTTCTTTATTGCGGGTGATGCATTAAACCTCGGTAAAGTGCCGGCGGATGGTGCACTCGATCGGGGCGGCGCATATTATCTGGCAGCCCGTCGAAGCTTTGATTTTACAAGTTTGCTTCAGTACAAACCGCAAGAGAATACCACGCTAAAACTGGCTTATTTAAAATCGGACAATAAAGCACAATTTTCACCTGAACTGTTTGTGACTGATCTGATGTATCAGCTTAAATATAAAGGTGTTGGATTTACTTACTTAAATGTATTAGACCTTGAAGATGCTGAACACGTTTCAGGGCGCGAAGATCTTAAAAATTATGCTTTACGCTTGAATTATCAACCTTTACCAGAACTACAAGTTAAAACTGAGTTTGTAGTTCAAGATAAAAAAGATGGCGACGAAAATGCTGGCTACTTAGCGCTGAACTATAACTTTTTATCTTCAAAATATACGCCTTCATTAGGGTACCGTTTTAGTCATTTTTCAGACCAATACGACCCTATGTTTTATGGAAATACGGTCGGCTTTGGTACATGGTTTCAGGGTGAAGTTGCCGGAAACTATGCTGGACCATTCAATAAAAATGCCGACATTCATCAACTTTCTTACATGATGAATTTGAAAGAAAATTTTATGTTGGGTGCTTTGGCCTATAAGTTCAAAACAGTTAATAAATCTTTAACTAATGTAGATGGACATGAGCTGGATGTCTTTTCGGTCTGGTCAGTTAATAAAAAATTCAACGTGATTCCTTTAGTGGGACTTTATAAACCAAAACACGATATCCATAGTGGCGGCACTCAAAACTACGATGACAAAACCAATGTCTATGCGCAGTTAATTTTGCAATACATCTATTAATAAATCCTTTTAAATGAATTGAGAGAAATAAAAAATGAGTGAAGTTAAGATTTTACAAAGCGTACAGCAATTTATGGCACGTCAACATGGACATTTTATTGATGGAAAGTTAGTTGCTGCCGAGCTTTTAGATAAAGTGGATATTGTGAATCCGTCGACTGAACAAGTGGTTGCTCAAATTAGTATTGGTAGTCAACAAGATGTCGCAAGCGCCGTCAAGAGTGCTGAACATGCTTTTCAAAATGCTTGGGCTGAAACGACGCCGTATGAACGTGGCGTTAAACTAAATAAGTTGGCAGATTTAATTGAGCAACATGGTGAAGAACTTGCACAGCTCGAGACGTTGTCTACAGGAAAACTTATCAATATTTCCCGTCATCTTGAGGTCGCACAATCCGTTATTTTCTTAAGATATTTTGCAGGGTGGGCAACCAAAATTAATGGTCAAACCATGCAACCTTCTATTCCTTCTATGCAAGGTGAGAAATATACGGCCTTTACTTTAAGGCAACCAGTGGGTGTAGTTGCAGGGATTGTGCCTTGGAATTTTTCACTGATGATTGGCGTTTGGAAAATCGGTTCAGCTTTAACAACTGGCTGTACCATTGTGCTTAAACCAAGTGAGTTCGCCAGTTTATCATTATTACGTTTAGCTGAACTTGCTATTGAGGCAGGTATTCCGGCTGGTGTAATTAATGTAGTGACAGGTAAGGGCGATACAGGGCAATATTTAATTGAGTCACCGCTGGTTAAGAAAGTCTCGTTTACGGGTTCGGTACCAGCAGGTATTGCCATTGGTAAACTCGCGATGAGCAGCGATTTAACCCGTGTAAGTCTAGAGTTAGGCGGTAAAAATGCTATAGCTGTTTTGGCTGATGCAAATATTGATGAGATTTTACCGACTTTATTGCAAGCAACTTTTGTGCATCAAGGTCAAGTTTGTGCATCCCCAGAACGTTTTTTTGTACACCGTACAAAATATGATGAACTTGTTGAGAAACTCTCTAAAGCACTTTCTAGTTTAAAAATTGGATCGGCTATGGATGAAGGAAGTATGTTTGGTCCACTCTCTAATCAGCCACATTTTCATAAAGTAAAACATTATTTAGATATGGCTAAAGCCAACAACCAGATTATTGCTGGAGGTGAGGCTCTAGATCAGACAGGGTATTTTGTACAGCCGACTTTAATTTCCTTTAAAAATACCGATGATCCTTTATTTTCAGAAGAAACCTTTGGTCCCGTGGTCGGGATAATGCCATTCGAAACCGATGAAGAACTCATTCAACTTATGAATCAGTCACGTTTTGGTTTAACCGCAAGTATCTGGACAAATGATTTGTCTAAAGCTTTACGTTTAATTCCTAAAATTGAAGCAGGCACCTTATGGGTGAACATGCATACGTTCTTAGACCCGTCGGTTCCATTTGGTGGGGTGAAAGCTTCGGGAATTGGTAGAGAGTTTTCAGATGCATTTATTGAAGATTACACCGAATTAAAATCGGTGATGATTCGATATTAAATTCAAAGATTCTAGGAGATATAAAAAATGGCCGTTATAGGCCATTTTTTGAATCATTAAATTAACCTAATAAAAAATCCTTTAGGATTTTATTAAAAGCTTCTGGTTGCTCGACATTAGAAATATGAGAGGCATCTATTTCTGCAAGTTGTGATTGCGGAAGACGCTGCTGCATAAACTCGCCATCTGCAACTGTCGTTACAGGGTCTTGAGTTCCAGCAACCACCAATACAGGAATTTTGATATCTTTTAATTGCTCACGGACATCCGCTTTAGCCAAAGCCTCACAACAATTGGCATAACCCATTGCGCTGCCAGCACTTAAGTCGTTACACAGGTTGTTGACAATAGAAGGATGACTTTGGATAAAGGGATCTGTAAACCATCGCGAGGCTGCTGTAGCTGCGATCGGTTGTAAACCTTGCTCACGTACTAGTTTTGCACGGTCAAGCCATGCTTGTTCTTGTCCAATTTTAGCGGCAGTATTTGCCACAATGACATGACTAAAACGGTTAGGGTAGTGAATCGCCAGCCATTGACCTGTTAAACCGCCCATGGAAATACCACAAAAAGCAGCTTTGCTAATATTCAGATGATCCAGTAAACGGACAACATCTTCACCTAATTGCTCTACAGTATATGGACCGTCAGGCGTAGATGATGAACCATGACCACGAGTGTCATAGCAGATCACAAAAAATTGATCTTTTAACTCATTAAACTGTTTTTGCCACATACCATAATTGGTGCCCAAAGAATTGGAAAACACCAGAGCAGGGGAAGACTGTTCGCCAAAGGTCTGATAGTTAATTTGTGCATCGGCAGATTGAAAAGATGGCATTTGTTTCTCCTTAAAGTGCTTCAACACGTTCAATAATCAATGCGATGCCTTGCCCCACACCAATACACATTGAACACAAGGCATAACGGCCACCTGTTTGTTCAAGCTGGTTTAAAGCTGTAGTGACTAAGCGTGCACCTGATGCACCAAGTGGATGACCTAAAGCGATGGCACCACCGTTTGGATTCACCTTGTCAGAGTTGTCTGATAAGCCTAAATCACGGGTCACTGCTAAAGCCTGTGCAGCAAAGGCTTCATTGAGCTCAATCACATCCATTTGCTCTAAAGTCAGGTTGGCTTGTTTAAGTAATTTTTTAATCGCTGGTGCCGGAGCAAAACCCATAATGCGTGGTTCTACACCTACGGCTGTTGAAGCAATGATCTTGGCACGCGGTTTTAAGTTGTATGCCTGAACTGCCTCATCAGAAGCAATCAGCAGAGCCGCTGCACCATCGTTAATACCTGAAGCATTACCCGCAGTGACTGTGCCATCTGCTTTTACAACAGGCTTAAGTTTGCTTAAAGCTTCAAGTGTGGTTGATGCACGAGGATGCTCATCGGTATCAATCACAATAGCATCACCCTTACGCTGAGGGATTTCAACTGCCACGATTTCTTTAGAAAAAAAGCCTTTGGCTTGCGCGCTTGCGGTGCGTTGTTGGCTCACCAAGGCAAACTGGTCCTGATCTGCACGATTGACGTTGAACTGTTCAGCGACGTTTTCGGCAGTCTGGGGCATGGTGTTTACACCATACAATTCTTTAAGTTTAGGGTTAATGAAACGCCAGCCCATGGTGGTGTCTTCAATCTTCTGGCTACGGCCAAAGGCACTGTCAGACTTACCCATCACATAAGGTGCACGGCTCATGCTTTCTACACCACCTGCAATTACCAAGTTCGCTTCGCCGGCTTTAATGGCACGGGCAGCAATGGCAATGGCATCGAGTGATGAACCGCATAAACGGTTAATGGTGGTTGCCGGCACCTGATACGGTAACCCAGCAAGCAGTGCTGACATACGGCCGACATTACGGTTATCTTCACCGGCTTGGTTAGCACAGCCATAGATCACATCATCGACCTGTTCCCAATCTACATTTGGGTTACGCTGCATGAGGGCTTTAATCGGCACAGCGCCAAGGTCATCGGCACGGACAGGTGCAAGGCCACCGGCGTAACGGCCAAATGGAGTACGGATGGCATCGATGATATAAGCGTTTTTCATTCTTACATTTCCATTTTGAAATCTATTGCTGTCATTGCCACATAGTTAGGCTTTTCCAGAGTTTGCTGGCGATCATCATGGTTACTAAGTTAAAAGTAGTCATGACAGAGTCTTATCGTGTTGAGTCAAATGCCAGTAGCTAATTCTTGTCACTTTTTTAAAAAAGTAACCAAAAACCTTTGTTGAACAGAGGAGGCTTCCTTACCTCCCTGTCCAACGGGCGACATCCATGTCGCCTGTCACAATAGCGAATTACGGTAAAATCCAAATTAATAAGCAAGAACCGTATTCAAAGAGTTCCATTCAATGTTTCGCGTTGGCGACATGGATGTCGCCTCGTTGCTCAGCACAACAGGGATGTTGTGTCTGAGTAACAAAGGATTTTTGTTACTTTTTATCCTTAAAAAGTAAGGTATTGCCTATACAAAGGGCCTTTGAATATCACCATCATTTATAGGCTGTGGCGCTATTGATTAGCTGCCATACTCAATCAATTTAGAGACTTAATTCGTTGCATCAATCAAAGTTGCACCGGTTAAAGCCTGTAACTCATCAAAGCTAAGACCTTCAACTTTCTCAATCACCTTTAAACCATCTTTGGTTACATCAATCACACACAGGTCAGTGTAAATACGGTCAACACAGTGTTTACCCGTTACCGGATAAGTCAGCTCAGCGACAATCTTTGGCTCACCTTGTTTGGTTACATGGTCTGTAGTGATAAATACTTTCTTGGCACCAACAGCTAAATCCATCGCACCACCAACAGCAGGAATTGCATCAGGTGCACCTGTATGCCAGTTCGCCAAGTCACCATTCGCAGCAACCTGAAATGCCCCAAGCACCGCAATATCAAGGTGACCACCACGCATCATGGCAAATGAGTCGCCATGGTGGAAAAAGCTGCCGCCTTCAAGCATGGTCACAAACTCTTTACCCGCATTAATCAGTTCAGGGTCTTCTTCACCCGCAGCTGGCGGTGGGCCAAAAGCCAACAGGCCATTTTCAGAATGTAGGAAGACATCTTTGTCAGCAGGTAAGTAGCTGGCAATCTTGGTTGGTAAACCAATACCCAAGTTCACATAGGCACCATCTGGAATATCTTGTGCCACACGTTGTGCAATCTGGTCACGGCTGAGTTTCTGGTAGCTCATGTTATTTCTCCTTATTGCTTACTGTGCGGGCTGTACTTGTACAACGTGCTGTACAAAGATACCTGGGGTAATGATGTGTTCCGGATCTAATCCACCCAGTTCAACCACTTCAGAAACCTGGGCAATGGTGACATCAGCAGCCATGGCCATGATCGGGCCAAAGTTACGTGCAGATTTACGGTAAACCAGATTGCCCCAGCGGTCGCCCTTGTAAGCTTTAATCAGGGCAAAGTCAGCCTTAATCGGATACTCAAGCACATAGTCTTTACCATCAATATGACGGGTTTCTTTGCCTTCAGCTAAAAGTGTTCCAAAGCCAGTTGGGGTAAACACCGCCCCAAGGCCCATACCTGCTGCCTGAATACGGCACGCCAGATTGCCTTGCGGTACCAGTTCAAGTTCAACCTTTCCGGCACGGTACAGTTCATCAAATACATAAGAGTCCGACTGACGTGGGAAAGAGCAAATCACTTTTTTAATTGAACCGGCTTTGAGCAGCTTAGCCAGACCATAATCCCCATTACCGGCATTGTTGCTCACAATGGTCAGGTCCTTAACACCGAGTTCAATCAGACCGTCAATGAGTTCAGCGGGTTGTCCTGCAGTACCGAAACCACCAATCAGAATGGTTGCACCATCTTTAATCTGCGATAGAACCTCGCTTAGTGAGGACTTACTTTTGTCAATCATGTGAGAAACCTTAGAGCATGAGGTAACGTGATGTATTACTACCGCTAAAAATTTATTGAAATTCTTAATGGTAGTAATAAATGGAGTAAATTTTGTGAGTCAAAAGCGAACTTTTAACTCACATACACTTTCAATTAAGCACTAGCGCGACGGCGTTCAACTTCAGTTGAAGGAGCAGCAGCGGCTTCTTTAACCAGTTCAATGTTAAATGTGATGTGTTTGAAAGCGTGATCTAAACCACGGCGTTGAATTTCAGCAGGGTCTGTGACATCTACTGCTGTTGCCACTAAACCGTCACGAGTAGCGAAGGCAAAGTCATCCCATAAATACTCATCACCCTCAATGTTGAATTGAGTAGTCAGCTTGCGGTAACCCGGTGCAGAAACGAAGTAGTGAACGTGAGATGGACGGTTACCATGACGGCCTAACTTGTTAAGAAGAGCCTGTGTTGTACCTTCAGGAGGGCATCCATAACCAACTGGCATAGTGGTTAACGCTACATATTTACCATCTGCATCGGTGAAAATGGTACGGCGTAAGTTAAAGTCAGATTGTGACTTATCAAAGAATGAATAGTTACCTAAACTGTTGGCATGCCATACTTCAACTTTGGCATTTTCAATAATATTGCCATCAGTGTCGGTTACCGTACCTTCAATAATTAAGGTATCGATTTTGCCAGTCTCGGTTCCGTCATCCATACGTGCAAAGCCAACTGATTCAGGTGCGCCAGCAACATAAAGTGGACCTTCGATAGTACGAGGTGTACCGCCTGTAATACCAGCTTTGGCATCTGCTTCATCTGCACGTAAGTCAAGGTAATGTTCAAGACCTAAGCCTGCTGCCAAAAGACCAAGTTCATTTGCTTGACCTGCATCGGTAAAATATTCCAAACCTTTCCAAACTTCAGAAGGCTGGATGTCTAAATCTTCGATGGCTTGAAATAAATCCCCAAGAAGGCGCACTACAATTTGTTGAACACGTGCATCAACTTCGCCTTTTGCAGTGTCGACATTCATTTGTTTTACAAGCGCATCAATTTGTTGACGGTTCATACTAAAACTCCTTAAGTATGCAATACGGTTTTGGGTGGCAGCGCTGCGGGCATTTTGTTTTGCTAGCGAATAAGTGCCGCCACGTTCCTTGTTACCTTCTGAATAATCTGCTTGGTTTTTAAATGGACTTCAGAGATCGCATTTAAAAAATTCTTTCTATTTACGAATCATCATCACGAACAGAAGATGGATGACGGTTAAGCGCCATCACTTCAATGTCCATATATGGATAGAGAGGTAAACCTTGTAAAATGTTGTGCAATTCTTCATTGCTCTCTACATCAAAAATGCTGATGTTTGAGTACTGACCTGTAATTCGCCAGATATGACGCCATTTACCTTGGCGTTGTAAGTCTTGCGAATAAGCCTTTTCAACGGCCTTAATTTCATTTGCTTTGTCGGCTGGCATATCAAGTGGAATATGCACATCCATACGTACATGAAATAACATGGGAAACTCCTTATCCTGTTGCCTTAACGACGTAATTTCTCAATCTTATCTTCATCAATTTCAATGCCTAGGCCCGGAGCTGTCGGCAAATGCAATTCAAAGTTTTCGTAACGTAGCGGCTCTTTTAAAATTTCTTCGGTAAGTAATAACGGACCAAATAATTCTGTGCCGAACGCTAACGTTTCAAAAGTTGCAAATACATGGGCCGATGCAATACTTCCTACAGGACCTTCAAGCATAGTGCCGCCATATAGGTCGATACCAGCCAAACCAGCAATTTTGCCAACTTCACATGCTTCAATCAGACCACCAGATTGTTCAATTTTTACGGCAAATACATCTGCACCGTGATTTTTTGCAATACGGTACGCGCTGTCAGGTCCAGTTAAAGCCTCATCAGCCATAATGGCTACATCAAAACGTTGGGTGAGGCGAGCAAGTGCTTCGGTATTTTGAATTGCACATGGCTGTTCGATTAAATCGATTCCACCATCTTGAAGCTGTTGAATACCATGAATACACTCAAGTTCTGACCATGCACGGTTTACATCTACACGTACACTAACATCAGCCCCTAATGCTTTTTTAATAGCAATCACATGGTCAACATCTTGCTGTAAAGGACGCGCACCAATTTTAAGTTTGAACGTGTTGTGGCGCTTTAGCTCAATCATTTTGCGAGCTTCAGCAATATCTTTTTCCGTGTCACCAGACGCAAGCGTCCAAAGCACAGGTAAACTATTACGCAGACGTCCACCTAAAACTTCGCTTAATGGCACACCTAAACGTTTGGCCTGAATATCAAGTAGGGCAGTCTGAATGGCACACTTAGCAAAGCGGTTACCATTAATATTTTTACGAATCAGTTTTAGTGTTTGTGCAACATTTAAATCTTTAACTGATGTCAGTAATGGTGCAAAGTAGGTATCAATATTGGCTTTGACACTCTCAGGACTTTCTTCACCATAGTTCAGCCCACCAATGGTGGTGGCTTCACCCCAACCGACAATACCATCCGTGGTCGTAATTTTAACGAGTACCAAAGTCTGGGTACGCATAGTAGTCACAGACAACTGGTGAGGACGGATAGTTGGAATATCCACAAGTATGGTTTCTATGGTTCTATACATGAAGTTTCAACTATTACGAACTTGTTTGTATACCATAGAAGAATGTAATAGCCTAAAATAGATATAGAACGGTATTTTAAGATACTAAAAAGGTATATTAATGGAATTAAGACATCTACGTTATTTTGTTACCGTTGTTGAAGAACAGAGTCTGACGAAAGCTGCAGAAAAGCTTTTTATTGCTCAGCCACCTTTAACACGCCAAATCAAAAAACTAGAAGAAGAATTAGGGATCGATTTATTCGAAAAAGGCTCTCGTCCATTAAAAGTAACAGAAGCAGGGCTGTTTTTTTACCAGCATGCGGTGCAAATTTTGACGCATACCGCTCAAGCTGCTTCGATGGCTAAAAAAATGAAGCTAGTCGAGAACGTTGTTAAAGTTGGTTATGTGAGTTCGCTTCTTTATGGGCGATTACCACAGGTCATTTATCTATTTAGGCAAAAAAATCCTGACATTCATGTCGAGCTTATTGAATGTGGTACACGAGATCAGGTGGAAGCATTAAAACTCGGTAAAATTGATTTAGGTTTTGGTCGATTACCAATTAGTGATCCAGCCATCAAGCGGCTTCTACTCAGAAAAGAAAAATTAAAACTCGCAATCCATAAAAAACACCCATTAAGTGATTTCCAAGAGTCAGGAATTTATTTATCTCAAATTATCAATGAGACAATTTTCTCTTACCCAACTACACCTAAACCAAATTTTTCGACCACTATTCAAGCTTTATTTACCAAATTAGGTCTTGTTCCAGCCAAGCTGACTGAAGTACGAGAAATTCATATGGCACTTGGCTTAGTGGCATCCGGAGAGGGTATTTGTATTATTCCGGAAAGCGCCTGCGACATTGGAATGAAGAATCTAACTTATTTAAATATTTTAGACTTAGAAGCCTATAGTCCCATCTCTCTATCCATGCGCAACATGGACCAAAGTTCCTATATTCCTAAAATCTTAGATTGTATTGAAGAGATCTATAGCGAAGAAGAAGTATCCAGAAATTTGAATTTATAAATTTTTAATATGCTTTAAATTGAATTATCATGTTATTTTAAAACTTTAAACCTATAGGTAATATGTAAAAGGAATTATTAAATGAGAAAAATTTTAGGTGTAGCTTCTCTCATTATGTCTACAGGTGTTGTACATGCTGAACAATTAAATGAACAAGAACAAATTTCTCCGTATAGTGCGAATGTGACTTTTGCAAGTCAATATATTTCACGTGGTTTCCAGCAAACTTGGGGTAAGCCTGCACTACAAATTGGTTTCGACTATGCAAATCCGAATGGGCTATTTGTGGGTACTTGGGCATCAAATGTAAGCTCTAACTATCTCCGTGATGCTTCAGTTGAATGGGACTTTTATGCAGGTTATTTAAAAACTATTGATAAATTCTCAATTGGAATGTCTGTTTATTATTATTATTACCCAGGTGCAAAAAGTACGCCTGAAACGGGAAGTACAAGCTATAACTATGGCGAAATTGTGCCTCAAATTGGCTATGGTCCTTTAAGTCTCAAATATTTTATTACCTATACCCCAGATTACGCAGGTTATAACTCAAATACGATGGGTGGTACAGAAGGTAAACGTTCACGAGGAACAACTTATTTAGATTTAAACTTTACACAGCCGATCAATGAAAGTTGGACTTTTGGTGCGCACTATGGCTATGAAAGAATTAAAAATTTCTCTGAAGCTAATTTTCAGGATATGAAAGTTGAACTTATTAAAGATTTAGGTGATGGCTGGACTACAGGGTTAGCTTATACCAAAGCGTGGGACAAAGACGGATACTATAGAAATTATAGTAATGGTGAACCAGATGCACCAATTTCAAATCCGATTGATTCGACCTTTACAGTATCTGTAAAAAAGGTGTTCTAATTTATACATAAAAAGCCTGATCACTTTAATTTGGAGTCAGCAGGCTTTTTCTAATACATAGAGTAAATTATTTTTTAATTAAATCATAAGCCATTTTAGTATCGTCTAGCTGAACCAGTGAAGCATGACGAGCAGAGAGCGGATCTTTATTTTCAATTGCTGTCAAAATTGCTTTATGTCTTGGTAATGAATGACCTTGTAAATTTGGGCGTAGACTGGTGACTTGAATCGATTGCTGCAAAGGTAAAACCAGCATTTTTGACATATAAGCCAATAAATCATTATGCGTTGCTTTGGCAATTGCTAAGTGAAACTGGATATCTGGCTCTATAAATTCTTCAACTGTTGTTGCCTTTTCCATTCCTTCATAGGCTTGCTTAATACGTTCAATATCTTCTTCATTTGCTGTACTTGCCGCAATATAGGCTAACTCCGGTTCTAAAACGCGTCGTACGGTAGAAAGTGTTTTAAAAAACTCGTGCTCAGGCGTGGTTTGAATCAACCAGAACAGTACATCTGGGTCGAGTAAATGCCATTCTTCTTTAGGTCGAACTACTGTTCCGATTTTGGGCCTTGAATAAGTTAAGCCTTTCGCATTTAAAACGCGTATTGCTTCGCGAAAGACAGGGCGGCTGACTTTATATTCCTCACACAAATCAACTTCACTTGGGAGCTTTTCATTTTCTGAAATTTCTCCAGAAACAATTTTTAATCCCAATTGTTGAACGATTAATGCATGTTGGCTTTTGCTTGGAATAGGATTTTTATAGTCAGCTTTACTCATATTTCACTATTACGACATGTTGAATATCCTATGGTATAGATGACCTTGTGTTTTAACAAGATCATCTTTTTCAAGAATAAATATTAATGGGAATGACGTGGAACTTCTGAGCCACGGCAACCGACCAAGAAATCAAAATCACAACCTTCGTCGGCTTGTAAAACATGTTCTACATAGAGTTTACGGTAACCACCAATAAAACTTGGTGGAGCTGGTGGCGCTAAATTTTCAAGACGTTGCTTAAGTTCTTCATCACTCACTTCTAGGTGAAGTTTTCCAGCATAGGCATCAAGCTCAATAAAGTCACCATTTTGAACTACAGCCAAAGGCCCACCTGCCATAGCTTCAGGGGCAACATGTAAAACGACCGTGCCATACGCTGTTCCACTCATTCGTGCATCGGAAATACGAACCATGTCGGTAATGCCTTTGGCTAAAATTTTTGGTGGTAGTCCCATATTTCCAACCTCGGCCATGCCCGGATATCCTTTAGGGCCGGCATTTTTCATCACAAGAATACAAGTTTCATCGACATCTAGATCTGGGTCGTTAATACGGGATTTATAATCATCGAAGTTTTCAAATACGACTGCACGACCACGGTGTTTCATCAACTCCGGTGTGGCAGCAGATGGTTTAAGCACCGCACCTTTAGGCGCTAAATTTCCGCGCAAAATACACATACCGCCATCTTGTCGAATTGGATTATCTATTTTCCGAATCACTTCATCATTATAAATAGGTGACTGTTGGCAGTTTTCCCAAATGGTTTGACCGTTTACGGTTAAAGCTTGAGGATGTGGTAAGAGATTGGCTTCACCCATGCGACGAATCACGGCTGGCAAGCCGCCGCTATAATAGAACTCTTCCATTAAAAAACGACCCGAAGGCTGTAAGTCGACAATGGTTGGCATGCCGCGGCCAACACGGTTCCAGTCATCCAGTTGTAAATCAACCCCAATGCGTCCAGCAATTGCTTTTAAATGAATCACGGCGTTGGTTGAACCACCAATAGCTGCATTGACTTTAATCGCATTTTCAAAGGCTTCTTTGGTTAAGATTTTAGAAAGGCGTAAATCTTCATGAACCATGTCAACAATGCGCATACCTGAAAGATGAGCCAACACATAACGGCGAGAATCTACCGCTGGAATGGCCGCATTGTGGGGTAAAGAAGTGCCTAGGGCTTCAGCCATACAAGCCATTGTAGAAGCCGTGCCCATGGTATTACATGTACCAGCTGAGCGTGACATACCAGATTCGGCAGATAAAAATTCATTTAAATCAATTTTGCCTGCTTTTAACTCTTCATGCATTTGCCAAACGATGGTACCTGCGCCAATGTCTTTACCTTTGTGCTTACCATTCAGCATTGGTCCACCAGTCACTACAATGGCAGGAATATCACAACTTGCAGCTCCCATTAATAATGCAGGGGTGGTTTTGTCACAACCTGTCAGTAACACCACACCGTCAATAGGGTTACCACGAATCGCTTCTTCAACATCCATACTGGCTAAGTTACGGGTAAACATGGCGGTAGGACGTAAATTCGACTCACCATTTGAAAATACAGGAAACTCAACAGGGTAGCCGCCCGCTTCTAAAATCCCTTTTTTTACGTGTTCGGCAATTTTTCGGAAATGCGCATTACATGGGGTGAGTTCAGACCACGTATTACAAATTCCAATAATGGGCTTGCCTTGAAACTCATGATCTGGAATTCCTTGGTTCTTCATCCAGCTACGATACATAAAGCCATTTTTATCCGTTGTACCAAACCAGGCAGCCGAACGAAGAACTTGTTTGTTATTCATACAAATTTCCCTATATAGTATTACTATTAGAATTAATTAATTTAAAAATACACCATAAATTTTATTTTTAAAAGGTTTGAAATTTAAATAGTATTACTATATTTTAAATTGAAAGGATAATTTACGAGCAAGATGCTCTATAAGTAAATAATAGGAAATGGAGTCGAAGATGGATTTCGAAAAGGATGTAATACGGACGGTCACGTTTAAGCTGATACCTGCATTAGTCATACTATATCTGGTGGCATACATTGATCGGGCCGCTGTCGGGTTCGCTCATTTGCATATGGGTGCCGATGTAGGAATTGGTGATGCTGCCTATGGTCTAGGAGCTGGCTTATTTTTTATTGGATATTTTCTTTTTGAAGTTCCAAGTAATTTGCTTTTAGACAAATTTGGTGCTCGTAAATGGTTTACCCGCATTTTATTAACATGGGGCCTCATCACCATGGCCATGGCGCTTATTCAAGGCCCTAAAAGTTTTTATCTCTTAAGGTTTTTACTCGGTGTAGCAGAGGCGGGTTTTTTCCCTGGTGTTTTATACCTAATTACGCAGTGGTATCCGGTGCGGCATCGCGGAAAAATCATGGGAATGTTTGTGCTTTCACAACCGATTGCCATGATGATTGCAGGGCCTTTAGCTGGTCTATTACTTGGAATGGATGGCATTGCAAATTTACACGGCTGGCAATGGTTGTTTGTTGCAGTTGGCTTGCCCGCGGTTTTATTGGCTTTACCTACATTTTTGTGGCTGCCCGATAACATTGATAAAGTAAAATGGTTAAGCATTGAACAAAAACAATGGCTTAAAAATGAACTCGTTAAAGATGAAGCCGAATATGACCAAACCCGACATGCCAATCCACTACATGCTTTAAAAGACAAACGCGTACTTTTATTAGCACTTTACTACTTACCGGTAACTTTAAGTATTTATGGTTTAAATCTCTGGCTTCCTACCATTATTAAGCAATTTGGCGGAGGTAGTGATATTCAAATTGGGTTCTTATCTAGCATTCCCTATATTTTTGGAATTATTGGACTTCTTATTATTCCGCGTAGTACTGACCGCCTGAACGATCGTTACGGACACTTAAGTTTTCTGTATGCACTAGGTGCTTGTGCAATGTTTTTAAGTGGTTGGCTAAATTCTCCAGTTATGCAGTTGGCAGCTTTGGCTGTAGTTGCGTTCTGTCTATTTTCATCGACTGCCGTGTTTTGGACATTACCGGGTCGTTTCTTAACGGGTGCAAGTGCAGCGGCTGGTATCGCCTTAATTAACTCTGTTGGAAATTTAGGTGGCTATGTCGGTCCATTTGGGATCGGACTGTTAAAAGAATACACGGGAAATATGGCTGCTGGTTTGTATTTCTTATCTATCGTCATGCTTTTTGGCTTGATTCTGACTTACATCGTCTATGCCAAGCTCGAACGTCAAAAAACACAAACAGTGAATATTCAAAAGCCTTTGTAAGGAATAAAACATGCAAATTATTCAATTTGAAAATCGTGCAAATCAACGTGCCGTCGCGAAAGTAGAAGGCAACATGGCATATCCGGTTAAAGATATTCAATCGGTTCGTGATTTAGCACTTTTAGCAATCCGCAATAAAGTTTCACTGGAACAACAAGTTGAGGCGTTAGGGTTTGAGTCCGAAACTTATGATTATTCATCTTTATTAGCAGACTTAAAGGTATTGCCGCCTTTAGATCATCCAGATCCAACGCATTGTTTAATTTCCGGTACAGGCTTAACCCATTTAGGTTCTGCATCTGCACGCGACAAAATGCATCAACAAAATTTAAGCGATGACAGCTCGGTAACCGACACCATGCGAATATTTCAATGGGGGCTACAAAAGGGCCGTCCAGCAGAAGGTCAGATCGGGGCACAGCCAGAATGGTTTTATAAAGGCGATGGTTCAATTGTGGTAAGACCGGGAGCTGAATTACCTTTACCACCATTTGCCGAAGATGGCGGCGAAGAACCTGAAATCGCAGGCCTCTATGTTATTGGCGAAGACTTAAGGCCTTACCGAATCGGGTTTGCGCTGGGCAATGAGTATTCTGATCACGTGATGGAACGTCGTAACTATTTATATCTGGCGCATTCAAAATTACGTTTTTGTAGTTTTGGTCCAGCTTTACGGACAGGTGAATTACCAAAACATTTAGTTGGAACCAGCCGCTTGCGTCGTGATGGACAAATCATTTGGGAAAAAGAGTTTTTGTCGGGTGAAGACAATATGTGCCATAGCTTGGCAAATCTGGAATATCACCACTTTAAGTATCAACAATTCTTAAAAGCAGGGGATGTTCATATTCACTACTTCGGTACAGCCACTTTGTCTTTTGCCGATGGTATTCAAGCGCAAGTCAACGATGAGTTTGAAATTGAAATGAAAGAGTTCGGCCATCCACTCAAAAACAAACTTGCTCATATGCAACCCGAATTACCGATCGGTTCAGTTATTACTCTCTAAGGAATATAAAAATGGTCATTGGACACAACTTTATTGGCGGTTCACGCAGCGCACAAAGTTCCACTTTAATAAAAAGTATTCATGCTACGACTGGTGA